>NZ_JACSKX010000017.1:0-51297 GCF_018617835.1 Exiguobacterium sp. s101
CAAGTCGCGATGCGGCTCCGGGATTGCCTGCGGAAAGCGTGGGCGCCGGAAAGGCGAGCGATATGATTCATGTTAGTCAACAGCCTGAGGTGACCCGTTCTAAACGGGTCACCTTTTTTGTGTTTTACAGGAATCAGCGGACCGTATGACGAAACTGTAAACCGAATAGGAGGAGATCATATGAAGATTGGCATCATCGGAACGGGCGGGATTGCCACAAGTGCCCATATTCCAAATTACATCAAGGCAGAGATGGATGTGGTAGCTGTCATGAATCGAACACGAGCCAACGGGGAACGTGTCGCGCGGCAATTTGGCATCCCGAACGTCTATGAGACGGTCGAAGAGATGCTTTCATGCGAACAGCTCGATGCCGTCAGCATTTGTACACCGAACGCCTTACATAAAGAACAGGTGATTCTAGCTCTTGAAGCAGGGTGTCACGTCCTTTGTGAGAAGCCGCCAGGGATATCGGAGAACGACGCAGTTGAGATGTTAGAAGCGGCAAAACGAGCCGGTAAAACGCTTCATTATGGATTTCACTACCGAAACCGTGCCGACACCATTCTATTAAAACGGATGATCGATGCGGGAGAGTTCGGAGATATTTATGCGGTGACGGCGCTCGCGCTTCGACGACGCGGGATTCCGGGTTGGGGTGTGTTTACAAACAAGGAACTACAAGGCGGGGGAGCACTGCTCGATGTCGGTGTCCATATGTTAGACCTTGCGCTTTACTTGATGGGCTATCCGAAGCCGAGTGAAGTCGTTGGGCACGTCGGGCAATATTTAGGAAATCGTCCGGGTGTCGGCTTACTAGGAGAATGGGATTCGAGTTCGCTTTCAGTCGAAGATACGGCGAGGGCGATGGTCACGTTTGAAACAGGGGCATCCTTGCTGCTTGACGTCAGCTACATGGCCAATATCGAAGAGAAGGATACGATGCGTGTGGAATGTCGCGGAACGAAAGCTGGGGCCAGCTTATTTCCACTCACCCTTCATACCGAAAAATATGGAGCGCTCTTTGACGAGCAACCTGCTTATTTGACTGAACACGATCCGTACGAACGGCAAATCCAGCTCTTCCTTGAAGCCTGTCGACAGGAGCCGAATTATCGTCAAGCGGAGGAAGCAGTCATCTTGCATCGGATCATCGACCGCATCTATCAGTAAGCACGATACTTTTCATTCCGTAAAAACAGGGTATATAGTGAAGGTGTTACATATTTCTATGAGGAGGATGACTTATGCACAACTTTGAATACAAAAACCCGACAAAACTAATTTTTGGGACACATCAGGTCGAAAAATTAGCTGGAGAACTCGAAGTGCTCGAAGCGAAGAAAGTGATGCTTGTCTATGGTGGCGGAAGCATCAAAAAGAACGGGACGTACGATGAAGTCGTGGCCGAACTTGAAAAAGCCGGTATCTCATACGTAGACTTCTCAGGTGTTGAACCGAACCCTCGTATCGAGACGGTACGTCGTGCTGTGAAATTTGCCCGTGAAGAAAACATCGATGCCTTACTCGCAGTCGGCGGAGGTTCCGTCATCGACTGTACGAAACTGATCTCAGCGGCAATCCCTTATGAAGGGGACGCGTGGGACATTGTCCTCCGTGAGCATATCCCGACAGAGGCGGTGCCATTCGGGACGGTCCTCACACTCGCGGCGACGGGGTCAGAGATGAACTCTGGGTCGGTCATTACGAACTGGGAGACACAAGAGAAGTTCGGTTGGGGCCATCCGCTCGTATTCCCGACGTTCTCCATCCTTGATCCACGTTACACGGTGTCGGTTCCGAAAGACCAGACGATTTACGGCATCGTCGACATGATGAGCCATTGCTTCGAACAATATTTCCACCCGAACCATGCACCGGTACAGGAACGCATGACAGAAGGTGTTTTGAAAGCGGTCGTGGAATCGGCTCCGAAACTCGTGAACGATTTAGAAAACGTAGACCTTCGTGCCATCATCTTGTTCTCGGGTACGATGGCATTGAACGGTGTGCTTCAAATGGGTGCTGCGGGAGATTGGGCGTCTCATAACATCGAACATGCGGTATCGGCTGTTCACGACATCCCGCACGCAGGCGGTCTCGCGATCCTCTTCCCACGTTGGATGGAACACGTATTGGATGAAGACAACGCAGCACGTTTCGCACGACTCGGTACCGAAGTATTCGATGTCGAGCCGGGTGAACATGACTTGGAGACAGGGAAACGGACAATCCAAGCTGTTCGTGCATTCTTCGACCAACTCGGTGCGCCAAACTCGCTCCGGGACTACGAAATTGATGAGTCGACATTCGATGCGATTCTCGATTCGGCAATGAAGCGTGGTGCATTCGGTCGTTTCCGTACACTTGAACGGGAAGATGTCTCAAAAATCTTAGAACTTAGTAAATAAGGCGAATTCTTGCCTATTTTGCAATAATGATTGAACGAATCCGACGTTTCCGTTTATGATGGGTCATGTATGGCTCTTTTACGAGCGATTTAAAGGAGGAAATGACATGTCAACTGTACGTTTCGATTATTCAAACGCGCTCTCATTCGTAGGGAGGCACGAAATCGACCAAATGCAAGAAACGGTAAAAACCCTTCACTCTGTGATTCACGAGCGAAGCGGAGCCGGAAGTGATTTTCTTGGGTGGGTCGATCTTCCGACCGAATACGATCAAGATGAGTTCGCACGAATCAAAGCTGCGGCGGAACGAATTCGCGAGAATTCAGACGTTCTCGTCGTCGTCGGAATCGGAGGATCTTACCTCGGTGCCCGTGCAGCGATCGAAATGCTTCAACATTCGTTCTTCAACGTATTATCAAAAGAAGAGCGCAAGGCTCCACAAGTATTCTATGCGGGCCACAATATCTCATCGACGTATATGAGAGAATTGCTTCAAGTGCTCGAAGGAAAAGACGTCTCGGTTAACGTCATCTCGAAATCAGGGACGACGACAGAACCTGCGATTGCTTTCCGTGTCCTTAAACAGTTCATGGAAGAAAAGTACGGACAAGACGGGGCGCGTGAGCGCATCTACGCAACGACAGATCGGGCTCGCGGTGCACTCAAGACCCTCGCGGACGCGGAAGGATACGAATCGTTCGTTATTCCTGATGATGTCGGTGGACGCTTCTCTGTCCTCACACCAGTCGGTCTTCTTACGATTGCCGCTGCCGGAATCGATATCGATGCCTTGATGGAAGGGGCACGTGACGCACAGAACGCTTACAGCTCTCCTGAATTGGCAGAGAATGAAGCATATCAATATGCGGTTGTACGAAACGCCCTTTACGCAAAAGGAAAGTCGATTGAGATGCTCGTCAACTACGAACCGGCTCTTCACTACGTGTCAGAGTGGTGGAAGCAGCTTTACGGTGAATCAGAGGGGAAAGACAATAAAGGGATCTTCCCTGCGGCTGTCGATTTCTCGACGGATCTTCACTCAATGGGGCAATACATCCAAGAAGGTCGTCGCGACTTGTTCGAGACAGTCATCCGTGTGAAAGAAGTTCGTCATTCGATGAACGTTCCAGAAGACGCACAGGACTTGGATGGCTTGAACTTCCTTGCCGGTGAAACGATTCAATTTGTGAATGACAAGGCGACAGAAGGAACACTTCTCGCACACACAGACGGCGATGTACCGAACTTAGTCGTCGAATTGCCGGAGATGACCCCCTATCACCTTGGTTACTTGTTCTATTTCTTTGAGAAAGCATGCGCGATGAGCGGTTACATCCTCGGAGTGAACCCGTTCAACCAGCCAGGCGTCGAAGCGTACAAAGCAAACATGTTCGCTTTGCTCGGTAAACCGGGATATGAAGAACAAAAAGCAGAACTCGAAAAACGCTTGAATCAATAAGAAAACGAATCGGTCCGCAAGTCGGGCTGATTTTTTTGTTTGAAACTGGGTGAAGACAAGGTAAAGTGAGAGTAGATAGGGGAAAGAAAGGGATGGACTATGAAGACATTCAAGGATTACTATCATAATCAAGTTGAGCTAAGCTTCACCCATTATCCATTCTCAGACACACCGCTCCACGTCTGGGTCGTCGCCCGTTACGAGGATAAGTGGGTATTGACGAAGCATAAACAAAGAGGACTCGAGTTTCCGGGCGGGAAAGTCGAGCCGGGCGAGCATGAGGACGCCGCCGCAATCCGAGAAGTTTATGAAGAGACCGGTGGAATCGTGAAGACACTACGCTACTTGGGACAGTATCGGGTGCTCGGTCGAGGTGATACGGTCGTCAAAAATATTTACTTTGCAGAGATTGAGCGATTTGAAGATCATCCTGCCGTCGACGAGACGGATGGGGCCGTCTTGATTGATGCATTGCCGGGTAATTTGTTACGCAATCAACGTTATAGTTTTATGATGAAAGACCGAGTCTTACCGGAGACGATGAGGGTTCTACATGAACAACAGTTGGTTTGACCGAGTTGATGTGTTACCACCGTACGCAGGTTATCGGGTGACAAGAGGGTGGTACACGACAAATGATGGAGAAGAGGTCGTAGCGTATTCAATCGAACCAAAACAACCGAATGGGCACGTGTTGATGTACTTACGGGGAGGGACGGCACGAATCGGGGACGTCCGTTTACCGCGGCTCATGCAATTCGCATCACGCGGCTTTCATGTCGTCGCTCCCGTCTATCGTGGCAACCATGGTGGGACTGGAAAAGAGGATTTTGGTGGGGATGACTTGGAAGATGTGCTCTCGCTCTTCGATCGCGTTCAAACGAGCGGACGACCGGTTCACGTGCTCGGCTTTTCGCGAGGCGGAATGATGGCACTATCGCTCGCCTCCGAACGACCGGTCACCACGGTCACATCCTGGGCAGGCGTGACGAACCTAGAATGGACATATGAGGAACAGCGTTCGATGCGGAAGATGTTACGTCGCATGACAGGTGGGGACCCAAGGACAGCTGAGTCCGCATACGTCGAACGCTCCCCGCTCTATAAAGAATGGGAGGCCCCGACACTCATCATCCATGGTACGGATGATGAGCAGGTTCGCTTGCGTCATGCGACAGCTGTCGCTGAGAAGTTAGGGGAGCAGGCTGAATTTTGGGTGGTCCCATTCGGACATCAGCTCCCATTTTGGGATAAATGGGAGACGACAGAGCAGGCGATGGACTGGATGATACAGCAAGAAAAAACACCGACTCATGATTGAGTCGGTGTTTTGATGTAGTTAGATGACGAGTGGACCGGCTGCGATGATTGATTCACTTGCTTTCGTGAAACGCTTGAAGTTCTCTTTAAATTTCATGGCAAGTGCTTTTGCCTCCATGTCGTAACGAGCTGAATCGTTCCATGTATCTCGTGGATTGAGAACAGTACTCGGTACACCTTCGATGGCTACTGGAATCTCGACATTGAAAATGTCATGTTTCATCGTTTCGACATCACGAAGCTGTCCATTGATTGCGGCGTTGACCATCGCGCGCGTATAAGCGAGTTTCATACGTGAACCTTCACCGTATGCACCACCTGTCCAACCTGTGTTGACGAGATAGACATCGACATCGTGTTTTTCAATCAATTGACCAAGCATATCCGCGTAACGCTCTGGTGCGAGCGGGAGGAACGGTGAACCGAAGCAAGTCGAAAACGTCGCTTGTGGTTCTGTGACACCGCGCTCCGTGCCGGCAAGTTTTGACGTATAGCCAGACAAGAAGTGATACATCGCTTGCTCTTTCGTCAATTTGCTGATCGGTGGCAAGACGCCGTACGCATCTGCCGTCAAGAAAACAATTGTATTCGGATGACCTGCGCGTGATGGGAGCATCGCATTGTCGATGAACTCAATCGGATATGCCGCACGCGTGTTTTCCGTTAAAGAAATGTTTTTGTAGTCTGGTGTTCGATCATCGTTTAGCACAACGTTTTCAATCAATGAACCGAATCGAATCGCATCATAAATTTGTGGTTCGTTCTCACGTGATAAATTGATTGTCTTTGCGTAGCAACCGCCTTCAATGTTAAAGATGCCGTCTGGTGACCATCCGTGTTCATCGTCACCGATCAAGTGACGCTCAAGGTCAGCCGAAAGTGTCGTCTTCCCAGTTCCCGACAATCCGAAAAAGAGAGCCGTTTCGTTCGCATCATTGACATTTGCCGAACAGTGCATCGATAACACGTTTTGTTCAGGCAACAAGAAGTTCATGACGGAGAAGATTGATTTTTTGATTTCACCACCGTATTCTGTTCCCCCGATCAGAATTGTACGTTTGGCGAATGAAACGAGAATGAACGTCTCTGAGTTTGTGCCATCGACCGCAGGGTCTGCTTTATAACTCGGTGCATAAATGACCGTAAACGGGTCGAACGCACCTTTCGTCGGCCATTCACGTAAGAAGAGTTGTTTAGCGAATAGACTATGCCACGCATACTCTGTGATGGCACGAACGGGTAAGGTGTAGTGTTCATCCGCGCCAGCCGCAGCTTCAAGATAGTAGAGCTTATCTTTCTTCTCTAAGTGATTGAGTACTTTTTCAAGAAGTGCTGAAAACTTCTCTTCAGCGATTGGTTGGTTGACCTTCCCCCAATCGACAAGGTTGTTGCTGACTTCATCTTGTACGACGAATTTGTCTTTCGGTGACCGTCCGGTAAAAGCACCGGTGCTGACAGATAATGCCCCGTCTTTTGTCAGTACACCTTCACCATTTTGAATGGCTTCTTCTACCAGCTCTGGAACCGTCAAGTTCCGTAACATGTCGGTACGATTAATTAATTCTTCGATTTTCAGGAGCGTTGTCGCCATCCTGAATCCCACCTTTCCCCTAAATAGATGTGGATGAAATCCGCATACTTCCGCAATCAAGATTAATTAGTATGACGTTTTTAATTATATGTGACACACTAATTAAAAACAAGCATTTCTTCTCTATTAAGTAAGCGCTTTCTTACAAGGATAGTTTAACACATTCTCTTATCACAAGGTGTTAAAAAAAAGAAACGAAATAAAAAAATGGTTGAAGATTCACAAACAGAAATGTTTAGCAAGTCTGTGAAAAAATACGAATTCGTTCAATTCCCTTGACATAATCGGATGTCATTTATATGATGGTTTTCGTAACGGATACTCTTATTCTGAGCGGTGGAGGGAACAAGGCCCTACGAAGCCCAGCAACCGTCCGACATGAAGTCTTGTGCGGAAAAGGTGCTATCCTGAAGCGAAGCCATTAGCTTCGAACGATAAGAGGGTAAGGAAGAACGATTCAACCTTTCCCCATGTATGTCATCGGGGGAGGTTTTTTTCATTACCGTCCCAAAGCAACGCGTAAGGGGAACGAGTACCGTCCACATATCACCCTTATTATAGGAGGTTTTTTGAATGTCAAATTTGAACCGTCGACTTTTTACTTCAGAGTCGGTTACTGAAGGACATCCAGACAAAATTTGTGATCAGATTTCTGACTCGATTTTGGATGCCATTTTAGCGGAAGACCCGAATGCCCGTGTTGCGGCAGAAACGTCTGTCACAACAGGTCTTGTACTCGTAGCTGGTGAAATCACAACGTCAACTTACGTGGATATCCCGAAAGTTGTCCGTGAAACAATCCGTGAAATCGGATACACACGTGCGAAATATGGTTTCGATGCTGAAACATGTGCAGTCTTGACATCGATTGACGAACAATCGGTCGATATCGCGCAAGGTGTAGACCAAGCCCTTGAAGCTCGTGAAGGTCAAATGACTGAAGAGGAGCTTGATGCAATCGGGGCAGGAGACCAAGGTCTCATGTTCGGATACGCAACAAACGAGACACCTGAACTCATGCCCCTCCCAATCTCGTTGGCACACAAGTTGTCACGTCGTCTTGCGGAAATACGTAAGAACGGTACGCTTGAGTACCTCCGTCCGGATGGGAAAACACAAGTAACGGTTGAGTACGATGAGAATAACAACCCTGTTCGTATCGATACAATCGTTATCTCGACGCAGCATGCAGAAGAGATTACACTCGAGCAAATTCAAGAAGACTTGAAAAAATATGTCATTGAAGCAGTCATTCCGGCTGAACTTATCGATGCTGAAACGAAATACTTCATCAACCCGACTGGTCGCTTCGTAATCGGTGGACCACAAGGGGATGCAGGTTTGACAGGACGTAAAATCATCGTCGATACGTACGGTGGATACGCTCGTCACGGCGGTGGTGCATTCTCTGGTAAAGATCCGACAAAAGTTGACCGTTCAGCGGCATACGCAGCCCGCTATGTAGCGAAAAACATCGTTGCAGCAGGACTTGCGGATAAAGCGGAAGTACAACTCGCGTATGCAATCGGGGTTGCACACCCTGTATCAATCGCTGTCGATACATTCGGCACTGGAAAATTGAGCGAAACAGAACTCGTTGAACTCGTTCGTGAGAACTTTGACCTCCGTCCGGCAGGTATTATCAAAATGCTCGACCTTCGTCGCCCGATCTACAAACAGACAGCAGCTTACGGTCACTTCGGTCGTACAGATGTGGAACTCCCTTGGGAGCAAACAGATAAAGCAGCAGTTCTTGAAGAAGGCGCGAAGCGTTTCGTGTAATCAAAAACGACCTTTCCGCGGAAAGGTCGTTTTTTTTGGTTCATGTAGTTGGTGGTGTCTGTTTATTTTCGTCTGACTCAGAATCGTTGGAAGTTGTTTCTTGTCCGAGAGCTGTATCTTTCGCTTCGACGACCTTCTCACCGATATCTTGTAAATCAGACTTGGCTTCTTGTGCCGTATCAACGATTTTATTGACGTCTTCTTTAACTGTATCTACTTCTCTGACGACTTTTTCATATACGTTCTGAACGTCTGTAGATACTTCCTGAATTTTGCCGGAAGCCGTCTTCACTTGTTCAATAACCTGTGAGGCTTTACCAGCAGGGTCTTGTTTCATTTCATTGACAATGCCGCCGACCGAAGATTTTGCGCTCGAGAGGGATTGTTTCGTATGATCTCGATTCGAGGAGCTAAGTAATGCGAGGAGACCGCCGACAAGTGCACCGAGTAACATGCCGGTCACGACGTTTATTTTCGGACTTCCCGCGTTCATTTGGTCAAATTGACGATTTGGGTTCTCTGTTTGTTCGACTTTCGGGTCATGCTCTAATTTTGGTTCCATGTTGTTCCACTCCTTCATTTGATTGGCATTGCTAGTTTTATACCCAAGTCGAATGCTGAGATAACGTTTTATAATGAATCGTCATGAAAAAGAAATGTAGTGCAGGATAAAAACACTATGATAGGGAATGATACAAATAGATTGGCCTAAAGGGGGAAGCGATCATGAATATGCGAGAAGCAGTTCCAGAAGATGCGGCGTTAATTCGAACGATTGCACTTGCAACGATTTCAAAGAATGATTCCAATCGGACAAGAGCGATGGAGCGCGCCTATCGACAAGAAGAGATTGTACGAGCAATCAGTTCAAGTGAAGAAGCACGAGAACAATATTTTATCGTTGGCGAGTATGAAGACCATGTCATCGGATTTTGTCATGCCATCGATCGCGGTGACATGTGGGAGATGCTTCGTCTCTATCTTCATCCCGATCACCATCGGAACGGGTACGGTGCAGATTTTTTAAGGCACCTTCAATCGAAAAAAACACAACCGGTGGAAGTGTACGTTGAAAATTCGAATGACCAGGCGATTGCTTTCCTCTTGCATCAATCATTTAAAGAAGTGAATCGAATTCAAGAAGAGGTCTACGACCAACCGATGGAACTCATTCATCTAAGATATGTCCCGAGCTAAGACTCCAGACGGATTTTGCTTAAACATCAGTTGCGGCTGATGTTTTTTTGATACAATGAATATAGTCTATAAATGAGGTGACGGCAGCATGACATATGAAGAAACACAAAAAGGGGTCATCGTCATCGTTTATCCGCTACAGTTCACATCTCGGATCAGCGAGAATTTTATTCGACGACTTCAAGACGAGTACGAAGTAATTGTCGTCCGCGACCAATCGATGGGCTTGACGGCAGAAGATCATAAACAATTGATCAAACGGGCGTTACGTGAGGCCGGCGAGTATAAATTACCGATTCATGTCGTGGCGTTCAGCCTCGGGGCGCTCTTTACAAACCGGCTTCTTCAGGAGTATGATGTGCCGCTCGGGAGCCTGACTTATATCTCTCCATTGTTTGATTGGCATGCGACTCGTCAAATCGGTGGATTAAAACAAGTCGTCGCGAGTGCAGTCGATCGTTTTCGCCCAGACTTACCACTCGGAATGATGACATTCACCGGCGGCGGCGGCGACGAATCGTCCCGATTTGGTGAAATCACATATGCCCAATATCGGGAAATCGAAGAAGAAATCGTAGAGCATCAAGAAGAAAAGAAACATTTGCCACGTCTCCCGCTCGCTTGTTTCTACGCACCTGATGATCAATTTGCAGACGTGAAGTTGACGTTGAACGTCTGCCGAAAGATTGGTGGAGATCAAGTGTATATCCGTCGATTAGAAGGATTCCCGCATTTTGGGTATGAGCGGTTGAACACCAAATTTGCAGAAACGCTCATGACGTTTTATGAATTGATTCAAGAATAAAAGAAGGCGACTCACAGGAGCCGCCTTCTTTTATTTTGAACGTTTTTCAATCGCCACGATGAATGGAGGGTGGTTGATCTGGTTGATGAAGCCGTAACGCAGTACACCCGCCTGCTTTTGGTCAAGCGACTCCACATAGCGAAGCACATCATCCCGTTCGACCTTCCCGCTCTCATGGCCGTGGTAGATGACGATGACGATGACACCACCGATAGCCATGACCTCTAGTAATTGAGACAATGCGGCAATGGTCGTATTCCCTTGTGTCGTGACGGATTTGTCACTTCCTGGTAAATAACCCAAATTGAAGACGGCTGCGGTGATTGGTCGTGTCTCATTCGCGACGACCGTATGAACCGTATCGTGACTATCATGAATGACGGTCACCCGTTCATAGACACCTGCTTCCTGTATACGTGCACGGGTTGAAGCAACCGCTTCTGTTTGGATGTCAAATGCGTATACGTGTCCCGTTTCGCCTACGGCGTTCGCCAAGAACAACGTGTCGTGCCCGTTCCCGGCAGTCATATCGATGGCGACATGTCCTACTTCGAGGTGGTCATGTAGTAATTGTTTTGCAAATGGTAGTACTCTCATTAATCCCATCAATCTCATCCTTCTTTTTTCCTTGGAAGGAATCACGTCGCTCCAATTCCGCACGAATCTTGTTTAGCACCTGCATCTTGTGACGGCTCCATAATGGACCAATCAATAAGTCAGGCGGACCGTCTCCCGTCAATCGATGGACGATCACCTCGGGTGGTATCCGTTCGAGTTGATCACAAACGAGGGAGATGTATGTGTCTTCCTCCATCAAGTCGAGCAAGCCTTTCTCATATTGACGGGCAAGTGGTGTATGTTTCAAGACGTGGAGCAAATGAATTTTGATTCCTTGTATGTCCATTTTAGCAACTTCTCGGGCTGTGTCGAGCATCATCTCCGGTGTTTCACCGGGTAGGCCATTGATGATGTGCACGCATACGCGAATGTTGTGACGACGCAGTTTTTCAAGACCGTTCAAAAATGTTTGATAATCGTGTCCGCGATTGATTTTTTTTGCGGTCGTATCATGTACGGTCTGTAAACCGAGTTCCACCCATAAAGAAGTCCGCTCATTCAGTTCGGCTAAATAGTCGACAACGTCATCAGGCAAGCAATCTGGGCGTGTCGCAATCGAGAGACCGACGACACCTTCTTGCTGAAGCGCTGCTTCGAATAATTCGCGTAATCTTTCGACTGGCGCATAGGTATTACTGTACGCCTGAAAATAGGCGATGTAGTCGGCGTTCTTCCATTTTCGATGAAGTCGCGTTTTTACTTCTTCGAATTGAACGGGAATCGGGTCACAGGCATTACCCGCAAAATCGCCACTTCCATCATCTGAACAGAATGTACATCCGCCTTTGGAGACGCGGCCATCACGGTTCGGACATGTGAAGCCACCATCGAGCGGCACTTTAAACACCTTGTTCCCGTATTCCCGACGATATGCCTCATTCAATGTATGATAGCGGTTTTGACCAAATGGATTCATGGTTATCTCTCCTTCCTTGCTCATCCTATCACAAATGAAAAATGACAAAACTTCATAATGAGTAATTTTTCTTGACACTTCTTTGGCATTCGTTTAGGTTTGATAAGGAAATCTTGTCGATTCGGCCTTTTGTGCCGATTTTTTTAATGTGAAGAGGGATGAAAGGAGGACTTGGTGTGAACAATAAAATGCCAATCTCGGTATGGATTCTAGTCATTGCGATGGCGCTCAATACAACGGCGGCGTCTTTTTTATGGCCATTTAACACCCTGTATATTCATGATTTTTTAGGTGAGTCGATGACGCTTGCCGGAGTGGCGCTTCTCGTGAACTCCGCACTCGCAATCGTCGGTAACTACATTGGAGGGACGCTATTCGACCGAATCGGAGGAAAAGCGACGCTCGTCATCTCCGTCGGCTTGTTGCTTGCGAGTTCGCTTGGATTTTTACTGTTCCACGCCACGTTCTTCGGCTATTTGGTGTGGCTCGGTTTGATCGGGTTCTCAGGGGGACTTGTCTTTCCGACCGTTTATGCGTTTGCGGGACTCATTTGGCCAGAAGGGGGACGTCGTTCCTTCAACGCGATTTATGTCGCGCAAAATGTTGGGGTCGCCCTCGGTACAGCGATGAGCGGTCAAATCGCGCGATTGAACATCGAGTGGATTTTTTACGCAAACTTCTTCTTGTCGGTTCTATTTGTTGTGGTTCTTTTATTTGGACTTCGCTATTTGAAGAACCCGACACGTCCTGTCGTGCAATCCCAGCTAGAAGCAGCGGCCACGACGCTCTCGAGCGCGACGATGAAGTCGATGTGGTATGTCGCTATCGGTTATGCGGTGCTTTGGTTCGTCTACGTTCAGTGGCAAGGAACGATCGCGGTTCACTCGAAAGACCTCGGTGTCACAATCAGTCAATACTCACTCCTATGGACAGTGAATGGGGCAATGATTGTTTTTGCACAGCCATTACTCAATCGGGTGTTGCGACAGTTTGAGGATGATTTGAAACGTCAATTGATCATCGGGGCATCGATTTTCCTCGGTGCTTTCTTGATCGTGCCGTTCGCTGGTGGCTTCGGTATGTTCATGGTAGGGATGGTCGTCATGACAATCGGCGAAATGTTCGTTTGGCCAGCAGTTCCAACGATTGCGGCGAAACTTGCCCCGCCTGGGAAGGCAGGTCAATATCAAGGGCTCGTCAATATTGCCGCTTCCGTCGGTCGGATGATTGGCCCGACGTTATCTGGGTTTATCTACGATGTGTTCGGGATTACGGCAGTCTTTGGTATGCTGCTCCTACTCGCCACGTTTGCCCTCAGTCTATTCGTATTCATGAAAGACATTCGCGTTACTGAAAAATCAAGTTGACGTTGAATTTCAGAATGGGCTAAAATAGACTACGATGAATAGCAAGCGATGAAGAGGATTAGTAACGAACGTTCCGTTTCAAAGAGAGTCGATGGGTGGTGTGAATCGATAAGCGGACGTTGTGAACTCGCCTTGGAGCTGTTTTCCTGAAACGAGTAAGGAAAACCGGGGTTACGCCTCGTTACCGGCGTCTCAAGTGGCAGTAATGCAACATGGGTGGTACCGCGGAGAGCTTTCAAGCCTTTCGTCCCATTTTCGGGGACGGAAGGCTTTTTATTTATGCAGAGGAGGAAGAATGTTGAGCTATTTTAAACATCAAGAAATCGAGCCGAAATGGCAAAAACGCTGGGAAGAAAAAGAAGCGTTCAAAACGACAGAAGACCCGGAGAAGGATTGTTTTTACGTCCTTGATATGTTCCCCTACCCATCAGGTGCCGGCCTTCACGTCGGTCACCCGGAAGGTTATACGGCAACGGATATCATTGCCCGGATGAAACGGATGCAAGGATATAACGTCCTTCACCCAATCGGATGGGATGCATTCGGTCTTCCTGCCGAGCAATACGCACTCGATACGGGGAACGACCCACGCGAGTTCACAGCGCGTAACATCGAGACGTTCCGTCGTCAATTGAAGGATCTTGGATTCTCATATGATTGGGACCGTGAAATCAGCACGACGGATCCGAAGTACTATAAATGGACGCAGTGGATTTTTACTCAACTTTTCGAACGTGGACTCGCCTACGTCGATGAAGTCGCGGTCAACTGGTGCCCAGCGCTCGGTACGGTCCTTGCGAACGAGGAAGTCATCGATGGCTTGTCAGAGCGGGGGAACCACCCTGTCTATCGCGTGCCGATGAAGCAATGGGTGCTTCGCATCACGGAATATGCGGAGCGTTTACTTGAAGATTTGGAAGGTCTTGACTGGCCGGAGAGCGTGAAAGAGATGCAACGCAACTGGATCGGCAAATCGGTCGGTGCCGAGGTCGACTTCAAGGTCGATGGTCACGATAAGATCGTCACCGTCTTCACGACACGTCCAGATACGCTTCACGGAGCGACTTACGTGACACTCGCACCAGAGCATCCGTTCACGAAAGTGATCACGACGCCTGAACAATCGACAGCAGTCGAAGCATACATTGAAGAAGTCTCGAAGAAAACAGACCTTGAACGTACGGATCTCGCCAAAGAGAAGACGGGTGTCTTCACGGGCGCATATGCGATCAACCCGGTGAACGGCGAGAAACTTCCGATTTGGACAGCGGACTATGTCCTCTCGACATACGGGACAGGTGCGGTCATGGCCGTCCCTGGGCACGATGAACGCGATTATGAGTTTGCGAAAACGTTCGACCTTCCAATCCGTGAAGTCGTCAAAGGTGGGAACGTGGAAGAAGCGGCTTACGTCGAAGATGGAGAGCACGTCAACTCAGGTAGCTTGAACGGACTCAATAAAGCTGATGCCATCAAGACGATCATTGAAGAACTTGAAGCTAGTGGCACAGGTCGTGCGAAGACGACATACCGTCTTCGTGACTGGTTGTTCAGCCGTCAACGTTACTGGGGCGAGCCGATTCCGGTTGTTCATATGGAAGACGGTACGATGAAGACGGTACCGGTCGAAGAGCTTCCACTCGAACTTCCGATCATCGATGAAATCAAACCATCGGGTACGGGCGAATCACCACTTGCGAACGCAGAAGAGTGGTTGACGTACACAGACCCTGTCACTGGGGAGAAGGGTCGTCGTGAGACAAATACGATGCCACAATGGGCCGGCAGCTGCTGGTACTACATCCGTTACATCGATCCGGATAACGAGGAGATGATTGCGGACCCTGAGAAACTCAAACGTTGGCTTCCGGTCGACTTATACATCGGTGGTACGGAGCATGCCGTCCTTCACTTGCTCTATGCGCGTTTCTGGCACAAAGTCCTCTTCGATATCGGCGTTGTCCCGACGAACGAACCGTTCCAAAAACTCTACAACCAAGGGATGATCCTCGGTGAGAACAACGAGAAGATGTCGAAATCTCGTGGGAATGTCGTCAACCCGGATGATATCGTGAAGTCACACGGTGCGGATACGCTCCGTCTTTATGAAATGTTCATGGGACCACTTGATGCAGCGATCGCATGGTCGACGAATGGGCTTGACGGGGCACGTCGCTTCCTCGACCGCGTATGGCGTTTGTTCGATCAAACAAACTTCGCGGACGTGGCACCGACTGCCGACTTTGAACGCACGTATCATCAGACCGTGAAAAAAGTGACGGAAGACTACGAGGCACTTCGCTTCAACACGGCCATCTCGCAATTGATGGTCTTCGTCAATGAAGCGAACAAACAAGAGACGTTGCCGAAGTCACAAATGGTCGACTTCATTAAAATGCTCTCACCGGTCGCACCTCACTTGTCTGAAGAGTTGTGGGAGAAGATGGGCATGACTGAAGCATTGACGTATGCGGCATGGCCGACTTACGATGAGTCAAAACTTGTGAGTGACACGATTGAAGTCGTCATTCAAGTGAATGGGAAACTTCGTGCGAAAATGCACGTTTCGCGTGACGCGTCGAAAGAAGCACTCGAAGCGGAAGCACTCGGTAACGAGCGTGTCCAAGAGTTCACAGAAGGCAAGACGGTTCGTAAAGTCATTGTCGTTCCAGGGAAACTCGTCAATATTGTAGTCGGGTAACATGAAGAATGTGTGACATTGTCGCACATTCTTTTCTTTTTAGTGGGGTCATTTTCTTTTACTGGCGGTTTTGATACACTAAAGGGCGATACTGAAGTAGAAGGGGACGACATGTCCATGAAACGTTCTTATGTGCTCTATACGACACTTTGTGCTGTCGTAGTCGGTGCGGTGCTTTGCTATATCTTCGTCTTTTCAGATGAAGAGATTCAGCGACAGGTCGCTTCGACATTTGAAAAAATTGATATTCAAACAAGTCATCAAACGGCTTCACTCCCACCCGTAGAGGCGGCCCAAGATGATGACGATATTGACACGACCGATGCACTCGAACAGATTAACCAAATCGATGAAGTGTATTACAGTGACACGATTGGGGCCTATCTCGTCATAACCGAGCAGGCTGAATTCTTTGAAGTGAGTGGAAACGGAACCCGTGTCAACTCAGTACTCCAACTTGAAAACTCAGGGAAAGCCAGCCTCGATGACTTCATCGGTATGCGAATGATCAAAGAGGATTTAGTTTATGCGGTTACTGCAAATGGGACGCTTGTCACCATTGAACGGGAAGAGGGGCGCTGGGTCGAGCGGCCACGTAAACAAATCAAAGGTCTCGTGTCGGAAGACCGGATTTTTGGTGTTGGCTATGACCGTGAATCGAATCGATTGTTCATGATGAATCGGTTGGCGGACACGCCGGACCTTGAGCTCCTCTATATTGAAGAGCGGGAGATTGAACTGGAGACGCCAGTGGATGACAAGTCCCAAGAAGAGTCAACTGAAGCTGACATGAGTGCTGAAAATACAGAAGAACCATCAGAAGATACAGCGACAGAGAACGTCTCGACGAATGACAACGACTCGACCGAAACGGCTGCTTCTGAAGACGCACCTGACAATGGGCGAAACGTTCAAGAAGAGGATGAGAAAAAAGAACCCGAGACCGAATGGATGCTTGATTCGCGACAAGCGTTATCCGCCGACGGCATGAGTGCTTCCATTCAACAAAAATTCGAACGGTTCGAAGGCGTCGGGCTTGTCGAGAGGCAAGGACGTATCTATGTGCTCGATTCAGAAGAACTCGTCCTCTACACGGTCAACCCGGAAGAAGGGACGATCAACGGTCAGATGGTGACACCTCGTGTGTATGACTCGACCGGTATGTTTTTACAAGACAATGAAATCTTTGCAATCGTCCACCCGGAAGTATTCGATTTGGATGCCTTCGTCTCGGTGGACTGACAATGGGGGAACTATAGATGAGTAAACGTTATTTTTTTGAAGAAGTGAAGCAATTCCACGAAACATTCGGACATCCGGGAGCGGAATCTCCGCAACCGTTGACGCTTGATCGCGCGACGAAACGGTCGGTGTGGACGGCAGAGGAAGCGGTCGTCGAGTTTTTGCATCAATCGTCGCAATCGGAAGATGAGTTCTTACAAGCCATCGAGCAATTCCAAGTAGGATTCCAAAAGGCCGTTCAAAAATCGTTACAAGACGCACCACCGTCAGATGATGTGGAACGTCTCGTCGGTCAAGGGGATGCATTAACGGACGCGTTGTATTTTGTCATGGGAAGTTTCGTTGAACTCGGGCTTGATCCCGTCCCATTGTTTGAAATCGTCCAGCGCGCCAATATGGCGAAACTTGGACCGGACGGGAAGCCGATTTTACGCGAGTCGGACAATAAAGTCATGAAACCTGAAGGGTGGATGCCGCCGGAACCAGAGCTCGAAAAAGAAGTGCGTCGTCAAATCGCAGGAAAAGAATAATCACAAACGGCTTGAGCCTTTCATCAGAAAAGGCTTGAGCCGTTTTGTTGTGATTGAAGATGTGAAAGTCCTAGCGACATCATGATATTGGAGCGTATAAAAATGGTGATTAGAGTAATTTGTGGTATAATTTAACATAAGTAAATGATTGAGAGAATTGATTATTGAGATAGAGGTCATTCAACTGAAAAAGTTGTTCGGTATTCTATGTTGTAGTTTAGCACTTCTATTAACAGCATGTAGTGATGATGAAAAGTCGCTAGAATCTAAACGGTCAGAGCCTGACGTTTCAATGGAAACGATAAAAATTAACGAAGAGAACGAATTGACAATCGTGCCACTCTACACCCAGTACCAGCAATATTTGAACGCATCCCTTGAAACAACCGATTCGGAGGAGAGCAAACAAAACTTCAAAAAATACGTATTAGATTACATAGGGGAAATTGGAGCGGAAGAAAAACTTGATACATCCCTCATCAAAACGAACTTTTCGCTAAAGCCGACCCCTCATAAGCAACAATTGCTGAAGCAACTTGACACATTGATTGAACGGTATGACGAGATTAAAGAGATTATTGAATCGACATACGCAGATTCAAATCAAATCCTTCCTAAAGAGAAGAGTACGGTGTTTATTGCTCCGTATAATCCTGAATTATTCTATGATATTGAACCGATGAAAGGTGTAGGCGCAACAGCATACAAAGACGCCTTCATCTTATTTCTCGATACAGATTTTGACAAAGATGTTCTAGCCTATTCAACAGCTCATGAATACCACCACCTGATCCTTCGTGATCAAAACGAATACAATCTTAGTTCGATTCTTGAGTCTATCATCATCGAAGGGAAAGCGGACGCATTTGCTGATCGGATTGTCAAAGGGGTTTCTCCCCCATGGCATGTGCAATTAGATGATGCGACCATGGAACACATTGCGAGTCAAGTGAATGATTATGAAACATCCTTTACTGATTTTGTAGTAGGTAATAGTCAAAAAGACATTCCACGTTGGAGTAACTATATTCTAGGGAAGGATGTGTTCCATAACTATTTGACGTCGCACCCAGAGCTATCGATTCCCGAATGGACATTCAAAGAAGGTCATGAAATTCTAGAAGAGTACGAGTATCGAGATGTGATGAAGTTGGAAAATTAAGTTGAAAAGAATATCAAAAGGCTTGACCCTGGCTCGTTCAGGGATCAAGCCTTTTGGTTGTTTTTAAGGGGGCTCGTCACGCAACGAACTTATACCCTTATCGCTCTGTAGCCAGTTCGGCTGCGTGCGATCCGGCGCAATGACCTGTCGTGAAAGCGGCCGTGATATTGTAGCCACCCGTATATCCATGGATGTCGAGTACTTCTCCTGCGAAGAAGAGACCCGGTGCCTTCTTCGACATCATCGTCTGTGGCGCAATTTCTTTGACCGATACGCCACCACCTGTGACAAACGCCTTATCAAAGTCAAGCGTACCGATGGCGTGCATCTCGAACAGTTTCAAACGCGATGCGAAGTCGATGACGGATTGCTTCTTCAACTGACTCGCGTCTTCTTCGCCAAATGTGAGCTCTTCTAGCAACAAGTCAAGTAGTCGCTCGGGGATGTAGCCTTTCCACACGTTTTTAACGGCACGCTTCGGTTGGTTCTGAACTTGATTCCATAGCTCGTGGACGAGCTCATCTCGTGACGTGTCAGGGAAGAAGTCAATTGAAAGGAGAACGACTTGTTCTTTGCTACGCTTTCGTTCTTTGATCGTGTATTGGCTACAACGGAGAGCGATTGGACCTGAAATTCCAAAATGGGTAAAAATCATGTCGCCCTGGTGCGTCTTGATGGCCTTCCCTTTTTTACCGTGTACCGTCAACGCGACGTCACGTAACGATAAGCCTTGAAGTTGTTTCGTTCCGATGAACGAATCGTTCAATTTTATTGGCACCTCTGTCGGGAAAAGTTCGGTGATTGTATGACCGGCCTTTTGTGCCCATGGATAACCGTCCCCGGTCGAACCGGTGTGTGGGACGGACTGTCCGCCGACCGCGACGACACATGCTTTTGCTTCAAGCATCTCGCCATCCATCAATTCGACAGCGTAAAACTCATTTTCTTCATTAAAATGCAGTGTTTTGACTTCGGCTTTTTTTCGAATCTCGACACCGAGGTCTTCAATCGCCCGAAGTAACGTGTTGACGACATCCTGTGCTTTATCCGTCACAGGGAACATGCGCCCATTGTCTTCCTCTTTCAGCGGAATGCCGAATCCTGTGAACAGGTCGATGATGGATTGATTGTCGAACTGGGCGAGGGCGCTATATAAAAAGCGACCATTCCCTGGAATGAATTGAATCAATTCATCGATTGGTTTTCGGTTCGTGACGTTACAGCGTCCTCCACCTGATATGGCCAATTTTCGACCGAGCTTGGATCCTTTATCGATCAACAAGGTCGAAGCACCACTTTTCGCCGCTGCATACGTTGCCATGAGACCGCTTGGGCCTCCACCGATGACGATGACATCTTTCATAGGTAATCTCCTCATTTCTTCATCTATATGATTAGTAAAATTATCGTAACTTTATTATCCGTAACAGTAAGAGTATAATGAGAAGCGGTTGTTTTGTAAAACCGAACTCATTTGAATAGTTGATTTTATAGATGGAGGTGCCTCATGTCATCAAGCGCCAAACAAGATTCCGGAAGAGCCTCCTTCGTCAAAGGAACGCTTCTTTTATCGGCGGGAAACTTGACTTCCCGAATGCTAGGACTGTTGTACACGTTCCCGTTCCAAGCGATGGTCGGGATAGCCGGAGTGACGTTATATCAAGCGGCATATACGTATTACGCAATCATGATCTCGATATCGACGGCAGGTATTCCCGTTGCTGTTTCAAAATTTATCGCCAAATATAATGCGTTAGGAGAGTACGGGACAAGTCAACGATTGTTCCGTCAAGGAATGAAGCTGATGCTTGCGACCGGTGTCGTCGCTTTTTTATTACTCTTTTTTGCGGCACCATGGTTATCCGAGCTGATGGTTCGAAATTCAGAAAACAATCAGCAGTACATTGAGTCGCTCACACTCGTGACGCGAAGCGTCAGTTTTGCGTTACTGCTCATTCCGGCAATGAGTATGGTGCGTGGTTATTTCCAGGGTCATCAAGACATGGCGCCGACGGCAATTTCACAGGTCGTTGAACAAATCGTGCGCATCTTGTTCCTACTTAGTGGAACGATGCTCGTCTTATTCGTCTTTGCAGACTCTGAATTCATTCGTCCGATTGCCAATGCTCTCGGTGGGACGCAGTCGGTCGAAACGACTGAACTGAACGGATTAAAAGTCATTGCGGTCACGATTGCGACGTTCAGTGCGTTCATCGGTGCAATCGGTAGTTTTGCCGTGCTCATCATGTATTGGAAACGGCGAAAAGACATTCATCGCCAGACAGAGAATCCGGCGGGCACACCCGTCCGTTCGATGAAGTCGTTGTTGCTCGAATTGCTCAGCTACTCCATTCCAATCGTGATGGTCGGGGTATCGACCCCTCTCTATCAATTGATTGATCAGCTGACGATGGTCAATACGTTACTCAGCTCAGGGGCGACGGTTTCGGAAGCGACGTCGGCTTATGGATTCTTGACCGGAAACGCGCATAAAATTGTCTTGATTCCTGTATCTGTTGCAGCGAGTGTCTCGATGGCGACGATTCCACTCGTGACCCGCTCATTCACGACAGGGGACATGCAAAAGGTGCGGAATCAAGTGAACCACATTTTTCAAGTCTCGTTCTTCGTAACGATTCCTGCTGTCATCGGTCTCGTTGCCCTTGCGGAGCCATTGTTTGGTACGTTGTTCCCGGGTGACCGTGAAGGATGGGTGTATTTGTTCCACTATGCACCGAGTGCTTTCTTCTTGGCCTATTATTCGGTCGCGGCTGCGATTTTGCAGGGAATCAATCGTCAATATTTCACCATTTTTGCTACATCGATGGGTCTTTTGACGAAACTTGCGTTGAACGTTCCGCTCGTCTACTGGCTCGGTGGAATTGGTGCGGGATATGCGACAATTTTAGGGTACATCGTTGCGATTGTTCTCATGGTATGGATGATTCAACGGACCCTCCAGTTTCCTTATGAGCAATTGCTTCGACGAACCATCTTGATGTTCTTGATGGGGGCGGCGATGTTTGCGGCTGTGTATCTGTCACTTCTTATCACCTTGAATGAAGAAGCGAGTTGGGGGAACGACATCTTTGCGACTGTCGTTGGAGTGACCATCGGGATTCTCGTATACGGTTACCTCGGTTGGCGGAGCCACCTTGCAGGAAAATTATTAGGGAAACGCTTTGAATATCGGAGGAAAAAGTAATGCGAATTGATAAGTTGTTAGCGAACATGGGATACGGTTCACGAAAAGATGTAAAGATTCTATTGAAACAAGGTGCGGTAAGAGTGGATGATGCACCTGTGAAAGATGCCAAACGGCACGTCGACCCAACATCTGAGAAAGTCACGGTGCTTGGGGAAGTGGTCGAATATCGTCCATATATCTACTTCATAATGAACAAGTCGGAAGGAGTCGTCAGCGCGACGGAAGATCGGGTCGAGACGACAGTCATCGACTTGATTGATCCCGAGTATGCCCATTATGACCTCTTCCCGGTCGGACGGCTCGATAAAGATACGACAGGGCTTCTCCTCATCACAAACGATGGTGCATTCAATCATGCGCTCATGTCACCTCGCAAGCACGTTGACAAGGTGTATATCGCTGATGTCGATGGAGAAATGACGGCAGAGGACATCAAGACGTTTGCGAACGGCGTTGAGTTAGAGGATGGGTATACGACAAAGCCGGCTCGTCTCGAGATTCTGAGCCGGAGCGAACGTCGCTCTGTCATTCGTCTGACATTGTCTGAGGGGAAATATCACCAAGTGAAACGAATGGTCGCGGCGGTCGGAAAACATGTCGAGCGATTGGAGCGTGTTCAAATCGGCGCGCTAGAACTCGATGAATCGCTTGAACTCGGGGCATATCGTGAGTTGACGGAAGAAGAAGTTCAATTGTTTCTTCAATAATTAATAATTAAAGAGGTGAGAGAGAATCTGTCCGATGGGACGGATTCTCTTTTTCATAAAAAAGAGACCTGGATGCCAGGTCTCTTGAATCTACATATACTTTTTCAATTTGCCGTCTTGAGTGTACGTTTAGACGACGTCCACGTGCCCCGGCTAGGACTCTTCACAAGGTTATTGTACTCAAGCACGTTCAAATCACGTTGCACCGTACGGGACGTGATGCCGAACTCTTCTACTAGTTCTGAAGTGGTAACGGATTCCCTTTCATTGATGAACAAATAAATGGACTTGATGCGTGTTAACATCCGATCTGTTGAGCCTTTCATTGGATAACCTCCCAATGTGTAGAATAATGTTAAACCATACCTACAGACGACAAAATGAAATATAAAATTGTTATTTTCTAAAATTACACCTTTAGTATACCGCTCTCGTGGGAAAATGCAAGTAGAAAGAACGAACAATTTGATTGTAAATATTTGATTATGAACGTAAATGTCGAATGAAGAATGTTATTTTAGATTAAAAATAAGGTTAAACACGAACGAAAAAAACTTTTCTAAATGAATGTTCGTCTTTCATACATTTGGATATACTAGTAAGGGAGAGAACATTCGCAAAAGGGGAGATGAACATGAATTGGAGACAAGAAGTCGACAATCGTAAAGATGCATTTTTGGATGATTTAAAAGGATTATTACAAATCCCTAGTGTGCTCGATGAATCGAAAGCCGCACCGAACATGCCGTTTGGACCAGAGGTTCGAAAGGCACTCGATTACATGTTTGATATGGGTGAGCGTGACGGATTCAGAACGAAGGATGTCGGCGGTTTCGCAGGACATTTAGAGTATGGAGATGGCGAGGAAATCGTCGGGATCTTGTGTCATCTTGATGTGGTTCCTGCAGGTGAAGGATGGACGTATGGTGCATTCAATCCGACGATCACAGACGGAAAAATTGTTGCCCGTGGAAGCAATGATGATAAAGGGCCATCGATGGCCGCTTATTACGGTTTACGCATCGTCAAAGAACTCGGTTTACCGCTCTCTAAGCGAGTCCGCTTAATTGCAGGTTGTGATGAGGAAAGTGAGTGGCGCTGCGTTCGTGAATACTTCAAGCAAGAACAGATGCCAACGTACGGTTTCGCACCAGATGCTGACTTCCCGATTATCAATGCGGAGAAAGGATTGTATGACGGCGTATTGACGCAACTTCCGATTCAGCGCGTATCAGAATCTGCATATCATCTTATTTCGTTCTCAAGTGGGGAGCGGCCGAATATGGTCCCGGACTTTGCGAAAGCTGAATTGAAGACAGACGAGGTACTTGAAGAGAAATTCGAAGCTTATTTAGCGAAGTATGAAGCAGATGGGACGTGTATCTCCGACCGTGGAACCTATACGTTCACGATGAAGGGGAAAGCAGCGCATGCGATGGAGCCGGATAACGGGATCAATGCCGCTTACGTCCTTGCCGGATTTTTATTGCACCTTCCGCTCGACATTCAAGGGGAGCGCTACATCGAACTCGTTCGTCATGTATTCGCAGACTCGCGCGGCATTTCTCTCGGGATTGAAGCGAGCGATGAGACGGGCGATTTGACAATCAACGGAGGCGTGTTCCGCTACAGTGAAGAAGAACGCACAGCAACGGTCAACATTCGCTATCCATATACGGCGAAATTTGAAGAACGTTTACAAAACCTTCGCGAAATCGCCTTGTCCCTTGGGTTCGAGTTGAAGACGCGACAACATATGCCACCTCATCATGTCGCAGAAGATCATCCACTCGTGAAGACATTGGCAGGCGTGTACGAGCGTCAAACGGGTGAGCATGCGAATTTGATGGCAATCGGAGGCGGAACGTACGCGCGTTCACTCGAAGCCGGGGTCGCGTTCGGAGCATTATTCCCAGGAGCTAAAGATGTGGCACATCAGGTCGATGAATATATGGAGATAGAAGATTTATTACGTGCTGCAGCCATCTATGCTGAAGCAATCTACGAGCTCGCTAAATAAGAAACAAGGAGAGCTGGCAAGTATAGTCGGCTCTCTGTCCTTTAGGAAGGAAGTTATCATTGGATTCGCAAAAGAGATTGTTTCAGTCAGTGTACGTCGCGATTTTCTTCGCACAAGGGGCGTTAATCCCTTACATGGCCTTGTATTTTTCGCAAACTAAATTTGGACTGACACCGAGTCAGGTCGGAATCATCGTCGCTATCTTACCGATTCTCTCGATCGGGGTACAACCGCTTTGGGGCATGTTGACCGATCGTACAGGTCGGGTTCGGTCTTGGCTCATTCTCGCGATGGTAAGTGCCGCCCTTATTTCGTTCACCTTTTTAGTTGCGACCTCATACGTTTGGATTATCGTGCTCATGGTGATTTGGTCGGTGTTCCAATGTGCCCATATTCCACTCGTGGACATGATGACGCTCGATTATACGACGCGCTCAAAAGTCGATTATGGTGCAATTCGTCTATATGGGTCGGCCGGTTTCGCTATCGCTGTATTTGCTATGGGTCGAATTTCTGACACGACATGGGGACTAGCTAGTACGTTCGTCTTAAGTGCGATTCTTCTCCTCATCGGAAGTGTGTTCGTCCGAATGATTCCGGAGAAACGCTCGGTTCGTGACGTGACCCCCGTCTCATGGACGGCCGTGTGGAACAAGTATTTTGTGTTTTTCTTACTTGGTGGGATGCTCGTTTTCGGACCAATCTATGCGAACAACTATTACTTTGGGCTGTATGTGACAAGTAGTGGGGGTTCGACGACGTTAGTCGGAACATTATTCCTCGTTGCGGTGCTGTTTGAGATCCCGTTCATGAAAGTGGCTTCTCAGCTTATGGAACGTTACGGAAGTGTCAGTGTGTTGGTTGGTGCAGCCATCATCTCGACTGTGCGGAACGGGATACTCGCTTTAGAACCACCGATTTGGGTCGTATGGCTCCTCGCCATCGCGCAAGGTCTCGTCGTCGGGCTTTTAATTCCGGTCGCGCTTCAGTTCGTTCGGACGCTCGTCGACCGGCAAGTTTCCTCGACGGCAATCGGAGTATACATGGCATTGACATCAGGACTTGCCACGGCAGGATTTAATATGTTGAGTGGTAAAATTATTGAACTCGATGACATTTTAGGAGTGTTTTGGATGTATACGATCGTTACGGCACTCGGGGCATTGATTTGGATTGGGATGTCACGTCGCGCTACGAAAGGATGATCAAAATGAGTACGCATTATTTTATTGCGATTCCCATTGAGTCGACCGAACTAATTAATGTACAGCGTGCTATTTTGCCTTATTATTCGTATCGGCGTATTTATCGACCGGACGAATTTCATATGACGATTCAATTTTTAGGATACGTAGACGGAGAAGAACTGGATGAAGTGAAAGAAATCACACGTAGAATCTGTGAAGATACGCTACCGTTCACGTTGACGTTCCGTTCCATCGACCATTTCGGTAGACCCGATCGTCCACGCGTTCTGACAATCGTGCCGGATGATTCGGAGCCCCTTCAGCGGTTGGCGCACGAACTCCGTAAAGAACTTGTCGACGTGATCCCAAGATTGGATCGAAAGGCGTTTGTCCCTCATGTGACGCTCGCAAAAAAATGGGATGCCGGGGAACGCGTTCCCTACGTGTCACCCGATTTTCAAGTGACTGAATCTGTAGAAGAAGTGATTCTGTATGAAGTACAGCCGCATCATACACCTGCCTATCGGGCAATAGAAGTATTTCCGTTAAGACGGCCAGAGGAGGAAATATGGCAATCCCGGTTAAAGTTTTTGACGTAATTTCAAAATATGAACGTGATGTATTAGACCAATACAATCGCTATCTGGAGTATGTGGACTCCGATACGGCACGTCTACAGCGCCTTCATGAGAACAATCGCCTAAGCCCGGTCGAAGTGCTCGAAATCGACCGACCATGGTGGAAGTTTTGGGCGAAGACAGAGCGAATCGAATTGGAGCCAAAACCGCTCTCTGAATCACAATATCAAAAGATGTTACGGAAACGACGACACATTCAAAAACTTCAATTTGCCTGTGAAGGTGTACTCGAAGCTGATTTGCCGCATTTGGCATTTACTCGAGACTTTGCCTATCGGATGATGCGCTCCGAGTGGAATGAACGACACTTCTTCTTGTATCGCCCAGTCATCGAATGGAGCGGTGCGAGCGTAGAATTAAGTCATATCATTGTTGGCCCAACGCATCTCTATGTCGTGGAATGGCTCGAAGGAGACCGAAGTATCTATCACATATCAAAAGAGAAGACATGGGTTCATCAACCGTTGAAAGGGGAAAATACTCGTGTAGTGAACCCGCTCATCGCATTAACAAGAACGGAAGAACTTGTTCGACAGATTTTACCGAACTATGCGGGGGTATTGCACAAAGTCGTCGTTGCGACAGATGGGTACTTCGATAACGTTCCAAACGTTCGATCGACACATTATGTGGGACAGAATGAGTATACAGAATGGATGAAACAAGTGAACGGGCGCGCGCCGATTGTTAAAGCGCAGCAAATTCGGGATGTCGCTACCTTATTAGAGGTGACAGCCAA
The DNA here is from genome assembly GCF_018617835.1 of Exiguobacterium sp. s101. Taxonomy (NCBI): domain Bacteria; kingdom Bacillati; phylum Bacillota; class Bacilli; order Caryophanales; genus Exiguobacterium; species Exiguobacterium sp. s101. The sequence goes on from NZ_JACSKX010000017.1 coordinate 27,601, forward strand.
GATGCCGTTTCGCCAATTTATGGATCAGTGATTGAGAGGAAGGGAAGCATATGCATCATACACCAGATCAAAAGACCGCCTCGCATGTAAGCATCGAGAGTGCGTCTTTCGTATCGTTTGAGACCATACAACTAGAGATTGTGCGCGAATATGAATCCGTTCCAGTACAAATCGAACAGAATGGACGCCCGATCGACTATCTCGTCGAGCAACAGTTTGTGACGGAATCCGGAAAAATCGAACAAATCCTTCGTTTAAACGAACCAATCTCTTTAGAAATGTTGTACACCGTCTGCCATCCGGGTCATAAGACGACGGTTGTCGTACCACGAGAAATCGTCCGATCAGAGGAATTCGAACGTCGTTTCTCATATGATGGTCCACTCGGCGTATCGTTTACGCCGCACGGAATGGAAGTGACGGTATGGTCTCCGGTTGCTTTATCCATGTGGATTACAGTGCATGATGATACGAATCACAGAGAAATTGAGCGATTTCACATGAACCGCGGCGCACGCGGGGAATGGAGTGGTGAAATACCACAAGCGTTCCAAGGTATGTTTTATCGCTTAGAAGTAAAAACACCGGTCGATACGAGGCAAGTCGTCGATCCTTATGCGCGAGCCGTCAGTTTGAACGGTGAGTATGGCGTACTACAAGATGTCTCACGATTTGTCAATAAACAGGTCGAACGAGCCGCGCGCCCCCCTTTATGGAAGGCAACGGATGCCGTCATCTATGAACTGCACATCCGGGATTTTACAAGCCATCCTTCATCGATGAGTCAATTGAAAGGACTATACGGTGGGGTATCTGAAAAAGGAGTTCGGACGAAAGAAGGGAATAGTGCCGGACTCGACTATTTAAAAGAACTTGGCGTGACCCATGTCCAGTTGTTACCCGTCCATGATTTTGGAAGCGTCGATGAAGCGACGCGTATGCCGTACAATTGGGGATACGACCCGATTCATTGGTTCAGTTTAGAAGGAAGTTATGCCTCAAGACCGGATGTGCCGATGAGTCGTGTGTTCGAATATGCGACACTCGTCTCTGACTTGCATCAAGCTGGTCTTCGAGTCGTTACAGACGTCGTGATGAATCATATTTATATTCGAGAACAATCCCCACTCGAAGCGCTCGTACCATACTATTATTTTAGATACGAGCATGATGGCACAGTTGCAAATGGGACCGGTGTCGGGAATGACACGGCGTCAGAACGCTATATGATGCGACGGATGATTGTCGACTTCGTGACCTATTTCGCGACAACGTATCAAGTCGATGGATTCCGCTTTGACTTGATGGGTATTCATGATGTGGAGACGATGAATCAAGTGCGGGCAGCTCTCGATAAAATCGATCCATCCATCCTTGTTTATGGAGAAGGATGGGACTTGGCCACACCGCTCGGTCAGTCATTAAAGGCAACATCACAAAATGCTGCTCAGATGCCCCGAGTTGGACATTTTAATGACATGATTCGAGATGCGCTGAAAGGTTCGACTTTCAATGACCGGGAACGTGGATTTATTTCTGGAAATGAGTGGAGGGAGTGGGAGCTACGTGAATGTCTCACCGGTGCCGTCCATATTCCGAACGTGACGGTTGGACGCTTTCCGAGCCCGACATACTCCATCAACTATGCCGAAGCCCATGATAATTACACGATTTTTGATAAATTGAAATTGTCATGCGAAGAAATCGATGAAGCGACTCGCCTCGCCATGCAACGTTTGGCTAATGCGGTGGTCATCACGTCTCAAGGGATTCCGTTTATTCACGCTGGTCAAGAATTCGGACGTACGAAGCAAGGTGTAGAAAATAGCTATAACTCACCGGACCATATCAATCACTTTGATTGGGATTTACGTGATACGCGAGTCAACGAAATCGAGTATGTGAAGACGCTCCTGAAGCTGCGGCGACTCCATACGTGTTTCCGCTATGATTCGCGTCAAGAAATAATCGATCACTTTACTTTTCTTCCTTCACCGCCTGGTGTCATCATTTATGAATTGACGGCCGGTCATTCGTATGATGCGTGGCAACGGGTACGGGTATATGTAAATGGGACGTTTGAAAATCTATCGTTCACGAGCGATGCGAAATGGAATGTTTATGTTCAAGGTGAAACGGCCAGTCTCGTCCCGCTCGTACGAAACCCTGAAAACATTCAAGTCAAGTCGTTGTCAATGACGATTCTCGCATGTTAAGATGTTGATTGTATCTCTTTAATTTCAAGTAAGATTTGAGCGTGATGAATATGTATTCAGATATAGTCGGTGCGCTCGGTAAAGAGTGGACAGTCGCTTCAGCCGGAGGAATTACCGGAGAAGCGTATGTAGCGACGACGCGCCAACAGAAGATTTTTGTGAAACGGAATTCTTCTCCGTTCTTGGCGATTCTTTCAGCAGAAGGAATTGTTCCAAAACTTCTTTGGACAAAACGAATGTTTAACGGGGATGTGTTAAGTGCCCAACAGTTTATTGAAGGTCGTGAACTTTCGCCAGACGATATGAAGCGACCAGATGTCGCGGCACAGCTCGGAAAGATTCATGATTCGAAAGAGCTATTATTCATGTTACAACAATTAAATCACACACCAGTGACGCCGCACTTATTGCTCCGTCAGTGTGAAGCATATGAACAAGATGAGACGGACCCGACGATTGGAGAGGCTGTACAATGGTTAAAGCACCATTTGCCAAAAGTCGATGAGCAAGAGTTCGTCGTGTGTCATTCCGACTTAAACCATAATAATTGGATTGAAGATGAGAGCGGTCTTCTCTACCTAACAGATTGGGATGATGCCATCATCGCGGACCGCGCGTTTGATTTGGCGATGGTTGTCTACAGTTATGTCGATGAAACGGAATGGGAGCGTTGGTTTTCGCATTATGGAGTATGTGTCTCGAACAAGCTTCATAATCGTATGCATTGGTATGCGATCGCCCAAACGATTTTGACGATTTATGGGGAAGAGAACGATTCTGCGCGAACAGAAGGCTTTCATGTGTTACGTGAGTTGATGGACGAGGCGTATGAGCGAATTAACTAAAAGGGATGGCTGAGCGCCACCCCTTTTTGAATGTGTTAAATGTCGTCTGGATTCATGAAGAAAGCCCAAACGAACGTTGCGATGACACCAGCGAAAAACGTGAGTGGAGCTGCGTAAAAAATTAGGAATTGATCTAATGTACTCATCTTATATAACCTCCTTGTGAAGGATGATTCACGTTCATTAAACTATGATTTCGTGTATAATCGCAAGAGGACTGCTCGTTCGAAACGTGCATCCCCCCATTAAACTTGAACATTTGATGAACGAAAGGTAGGATTTTCATGCGTTTAAGACATAAGCCTTGGGCAAAAGAATATATGGAAGCCCAAGAACACGTATTTATTCAACACCCTGATCAGTTGAAAGGAAAGTGGGAAACCGAGTTCGGGAATGACCACCCTCTCTTTATTGAAGTTGGTTCAGGCAAAGGACAATTCATTTTAGGGATGGCAAACCAACATCCGGATGTGAACTTCATCGCAATTGAATTATTTGAGAGTGTAGCCGTCTCAATCGTTCAAAAATTAGTCGAATCACCGATGCCGAACGTGAGAGTTTTGACGGTCGATGCGAAGCATCTCACCGACTATTTTGAAGCGGGCGAAGTCGATCGAGTATACTTAAACTTCTCGGATCCATGGCCAAAAACGCGCCATGCGAAACGTCGCTTAACGTATAAGACGTTTTTAGCGACATATGAGGCGATTCTTCCGAAAGCAGGAGAGATTCATTTTAAGACGGACAACCGTGGACTGTTTGAATATTCGCTTCAAAGCATGAGCCAATACGGAATGTTCTTCACAGATATTTCACTTGATTTACACGTGAGTGAACCAGAAGATAATATTCGAACAGAGTATGAAGAGCGTTTCAGTGCGCTCGGTCAACCTATCTATCGTATGGAAGCCGTCTTTCGTCCGAAAAATTGACACGCTTTTTTCTTATTTTAATAGTATTTTCTTCACACTTTTTTCTTTCTTCTTGGTACAATAAGAATGACGCTAAACTGGAATAAAAGAAGGGGGAACATGGGGATGTTGAAAAAAGCATGGGCAAGCCTGTTTGCAGTAATCTTCATTCTAACAATCGCACCAATGAATACCTCAGCGAATGAAGCGTTCTTGGACGCACTCGAAGAGGATTTGAAAGCGACGCATTACGACTATAAAGAAGGAACGGCTGAAATCATCAAAGAAGAGACACTTCGCCATTCAAATGGGAATGAAGTGATTGCGGCTGTTGTAGAACTCGATACGATTCGTGATGGCATCTTCATCACTCGTAAAACGGAGTATCATTACTTTGATGCGACAGACAACAAAATCCTTTCATCAGCAGACCTCGTAGAAGTTGAAGGAGCAGCTGAATTCGCAGATACGAACATCGACATGCTCGGTCAACAAATTGTCTACTGGTTGCCAGTATTGGTATTGCTTCTATTGATTGCGATTCCAGCACTTATTTTGTTCTTGGTCGTACCACGTTTCTATTCAACTAGTCCATATATGAATCCTGTATATGAAAAGAATGACAACCCACGTTAACACATAAAAGCACCCCGTTCTCATGAACGGGGTGCTTTTATGTTTACTGTTGTTTCAATTGTTCTACGATGTCAGACAATGACATGTCGTTTCCTGAGGAGACGGATGCGATGAAGGCGCTCTCGACAATCGGACCGTCGAAAAATGCGACTTCTTTGTCTCCTTCGTACATGTCGATTGCGAGTTCAGCATTCATCGTAGCCGAGCCGATATCACTGAGGAGAAGTGCTTCTCCTTTGACATCGTTCAGTGCTGTCAAAATGCGATTGACGTCCGTTCCGATTGCCCCGTCTTCGAGACCTCCGGCTAAATGAATAGGGACAACCGGCGCCATCTCCTTCATGAGATCTTGAATACCTTCCGCAATTTTAGAGCTGTGTGAGACGATAATCAGTTCAACGATGTCAATCGACCTCCTTCATGATGGCGGCTAACAGGATTGAACTTGAGAGGGCGCCAGGGTCGACCGTCCCCCGTGAGTTTTCGCCAAAATATGAGGCTCTGCCTTTTGTTGCCACCATATCTTCTGTTTTTTGTACGAGTTCGTCTAATTGCTGTTTGTAGTCGTTCCCTTGCTTTACATGCTCAAGGAATGGATCCCAAACATCAACCATCGTTTTTTGACCGACCTCAGACTTTCCTCGTGCTTTAATTGAATTCGAACCTTCTTGGAGTGCTTCTATGAGCAAGTTGAAATCAGCTGCAGTCGCATCTCCGAACTTGGTAGCCATCTTCACAAAAGCGGAACCATACAGCGGTCCGGCAGCGCCACCTACTTTCGACATAAGCGTCATACCAACTTTTTTACTTATCGCTCCGAGAGAGTCATAATCTTCGTCTAGAATGGAAGAGACAGCATCGAACCCACGAGACATATTGATCCCATGATCGCCGTCACCGATAGCACGGTCTAAATCTGTCAACGTGTCTTTTTGTTCTTCGATTCCAATTTGTGTGTCGCGTAACGCCTGCTTCATCCGTTCAATCGTCAACATAAACCAAACACCCCATTCATCAAATTTTAAATCCAAGTGCCGCAGATGGGGCATCTAAATAGGACGTCATCTCATCATCGAGCGGTAATAATGTAATCGAGAAACCATGCATCTCAAGTGACGTCATATAGTTGCCGACGTATTTTCGTTTCAAAGTATATCCAGCGGCTTCAAGTTTTTCTGCAACGAAGTGATACGTCACGTATAACTCAGATAGTGGAGTTCCGCCCATCCCGTTCACCATGACAGCGACTTCGCCAGGTTCGACTTCTTTTTTCAAATGACTGAGTAAATCATCGACGATTTGGTCGACATCGCTCGTCGGTTTACGTTCGACACCACGCTCCCCGTGAATTCCAATCCCAATCTCCATCTCTTCCTCGTTCAAGTCGAAACCGGGCTTGGCGCTAACTGGCATATAACAAGGTTCTACAGCCATTCCCATCGAACGAACATGAGAGGCTACTTTTTCAGCAATTGCTTTGACTTCTTCGAGTGATTTCCCGCTTGCCGCAGCAGCGCCCGCGATTTTATGAACGAAGACAGTCCCGGCAACGCCTCGACGATCTTCTTTATTTGAAATGGCGACATCATCCGCGACAACGACGTGGACAACTTTGATGCCGTCCCCTTCGGCCAGTTCCGCAGCAAGTTCGAAGTTCATTACATCCCCCGAATAGTTTTTCACAATTAACAGGACGCCGTTTCCGCCATCGGCCGCTTTGATTCCTTCGAGTACCATGTCCGGAGTGGGGGATGTAAATACTTCCCCGCAAACTGCGGCATCGAGCATACCGTCCCCGACATATCCGGCGTGTGCCGGCTCGTGACCACTACCGCCACCAGAGACGAGTCCTACTTTTCCAGACTTAGCTCCACTGGCCCGACAGATGACATTGACATCGTCGACACGACCATACAATTCAGGATGGGCATGGACCATACCTTCTACCATTTGTGTTACGAGTTCACTTGCTTCACCGATTAGCTTTTTCACGCGAGATCACTCCTTTTTTAAATTGAAAACTACCATTTTCAATCTTCCACTCTTTCACTAGAACTAAACAAAAAACCGACGAATGATTCGTCGGTTTTTTTTGTCATGCATATTCGAGTAAAGCGCCAGTCTCAGAGTCGACTGTGAACTCGTAAGTTTTTTCTTCGTCGTTCTCAAGAACCGAAATTCCACCTTTGTAGACGTCGTATTCACGACCATCATATGTGTAAATCTCAGGTGATGCAGAAATCCATGCCCCTTGGACATGACCTTTAGCTGAGAAAGCACGTTTTGTGTACTCTAACGCGTTTTCTGCAGATAAGCTACGTTCATCTAAAGCTTTTTTCGTCATAAGTGCGGCAATGACGGCCACCCCGATTCCAATAAACCAATACCTTTTTTTCATATGACTACCTCCCCTTGAACTATGGCTATCATGTACATCGTACCAAAACCTGTACCCGAATGGAATGAAAAGCATTCGCATCCTATCAAAACTTTTGTATATAATGAGACAAGAACGGTTAGGAAAGGATGATAAAAGATGGATCAGAAGACGAGAGATTTATTTAAGACGTTAACAGAATTACCAGGTGCACCGGGGTTTGAGTCAGAAGTCCGTCAGTTTGTACGTGAACGGATCGAACCATATTCGGATGAAATTGTAACGGATGGCATCGGGTCGATTTTTGGGAAGCGTGTTGGAGACGAGACAGGCCCGAAAGTCATGGTAGCGGGTCACATGGATGAGGTTGCCTTCATGGTGACGCGCATCACTGAAAACGGAATGCTTTACATACAACCGCTCGGTGGATGGTGGAGTCAAGTGCTTATGGCACAACGGTTTGATATCATCACATCAAACGGTAAAATTCCGGGTGTCGTCGCTTCGACACCGCCTCATTTATTAGGTCCAGATGCGATGAGTAAGCCGATGGACATCAAGCAGATGTTTATCGATATCGGGGCGGATTCAAAAGAGGAAGCAGAGTCTTGGGGAGTACGTCCGGGTGTTCCTGCGGTGCCGACGAGCGCGTTCACACCACTTCATCACCCTAAAAAAATTATGGCGAAAGCATGGGATAACCGTTATGGTGTTGGTCTTGCTGTCGAACTACTAGAAGAAACGACAAAAGTCGATCATCCAAACATTTTGTTCTCTGGGGCCACGGTACAGGAAGAAGTGGGATTGCGTGGAGCGCAAACGGCATCTGAATTGATAGAGCCGGATGTGGCACTCGTTCTTGACGCATCACCGGCGAACGATGCATCGGGAAGCAAGACGGAGTTTGGGCAGCTCGGTGAGGGTGCCTTGATTCGAATCTTAGATCGGGTCATGGTCATGTCACCCGAAATGCGTGACTTCTTGCTCGATACTGCCTCAGACGAAAACATCAAGACACAGTATTTTGTCTCTCCAGGTGGTACCGATGCGGGTCGTGTGCACATGAGCGGTGAAGGTGTACCGACAGCCGTGATCGGTGTCGCATCACGTTATATTCATACACATGCCTCTATTCTTCATACAGATGACTACGATGCAGCGAAAGCGTTACTGAAAGCGTTGGTCAAACGACTTGACCGTTCGACGCTCGAAACGCTCCGTCCGTCTCGCTAAGTGCACGTGCGTTCACTCATGATTTTGAGTGAACGGTTTTTTTTATACGGCTGTTCTTGCTATTTCAGGTAAAAACTTTATACTAATAGAGGTGTTTATACATTATTTTTACTTATGACAAGACACCTGTAAAAGTGTAAGGAGGATGTCCCGTGTTAAAGAAAAAAGGAATTTCACTCAGCCCGTCTCTCTATTTTGTGACGGCACTAAGTTATATGGCACTTGGTTTATTCAGTACGTTGATTATCGGTCTGATCATGAAGACGATCGGGGGTCAACTCGATGGTACTGCACTCGCAGGAGTGAGCGGCACATTTATACAAATAGGTGAGGTGGCTATGAGTCTGACAGGTCCGGCCATCGGGATTGCGATTGCGTATGCTCTTGAGGCACCACCGCTTATTCTATTTTCAGCTCTCGTCGTTGGAGCGTTCGGATATGAATTTGGACCTGCGGGTAGTTACGTCGCCACAATTCTAGCCGTCGAATCTTCAAAACTCGTTTCAAAATCAACGAAGTTGGATATTTTAGTGACGCCGTTTACGACAATTGCAGTCGGATTCTTCACCGCGACGTACATTGGGAAATATGTCGGAATGTTCATGACACAGCTCGGAAGTTGGATTGAATGGGGAACGGAGCAGCAACCGTTATTCATGGGTATCGTTGTAGCAACATTGATGGGGGTAGCCTTGACCGCCCCGATTTCAAGTGCAGCCATCGCACTGATGCTCGGTTTAAATGGCGTTGCAGCGGGTGCTGCGACAGTTGGCTGTGCCGCTCAAATGATTGGATTTGCCATCACGAGTTATCGAGATAATGGAGTTGGTGGAGCACTTGCTCAAGGGATTGGAACCTCGATGCTTCAAGTTGGGAACATCGTGAAAAACCCTTGGATTCTTCTTCCCCCAACATTAGCCGGGGCTGTACTGGCACCCATCGCGATTCTGTTATTTGAATTGGAAAGTGTAGCTGCAGGGGCAGGCATGGGAACAAGTGGACTCGTAGGTCCAATCGTCATGCTCGAAACGATGGGGTTTAGTTGGTACACGTTGATTGTCGTTCTTGGTTTCTTAATTGTCGGACCAGCCTTGTTGAGTTACGCGATCTATGCAGTATTGCGGAGGACCGGAAGAATTCAACCGAATGATTTAAAGATTGATTATTAAAAAAGAGCATCGTTTCAACGAAACGATGCTCTTTTTTCATCCAATCCCGAACCACATTTTAACCGACTCTACCGTTTCCCGAGGGACACGAAAGCTAATAAGGAATAGCGTGAGGACAATCACGTAGATTGGAAGTAGAAAACGTTTTCGTACGATTGGCAAACGTCGGACCAGTTGTTTTAACCATTTTTCGAGAACATAAATGATGGCGAACCCGGCAACGAGCCAAATTAAAATTTCCAATCTCGTTTTATCGGTGTCAATAAATAAATATCCGTATCGCAAAATGGCAAGCATTCCGAAAACACCGACCATTTGTTCAAGGGGGTGTTTCATTTCAGGATTTAATTTTGTACGCGTTAACTTCATTTGATTTCACCTGTTTCAACTAGTTTCGGTTTTGATTATAACAAACAGGAGAGCAGAATGTGCGACTTGACTTATGCTATTATAAGTGAGGAAAACACGGACAGGAGTGGTCAATTATGAAACAATTATCAACAACGACAGAATATATGGAAGCAAAAGAATCGAAAAGCATTTTCATGTTCTCAGCAAAATGGTGTGGGGATTGCCGATTCCTCGACCCATTCATGCCAGACATCGAGAAAAAGTTCGAGACATGGACGTTTTATTATGTAGACCGTGACGAGTTTATGGAACTTGCGCAAGAACTTGATATTTTCGGGATCCCAAGCTTTGTTGCGTTTCAGAACGGCAAAGAAATCGATCGATATGTCGGTCGAGAACGAAAGACACCCGAACAGGTCGAAGATTTCTTGAACGGGTTAGGGTGAGGATATATGGAACGGAATGAGTTGAGACGTTATTTAGAATTAAACTTCAAAGCGGATTATCGTACTTCTTATGACCGTGAGAATGAAGTGTTGCGCGTCGAAAGAAGGTCAGATCGCTTCGGTGTGAATATTCGTCTCGCACCAATTGTGGCAAAAGCAAAAACTCGTGGAAAAGTGGCGGTCGATGAGGTAATCGAATATATCGAATCGGCGATGAAGGCAGATGATCAAATCTCACTCTCAGGAAATATGGATGTTATTTATCCAGTTATTCGTTCGAACTCGTTCGCGAAAACCACAAAAAATGGAGAGTCTCTTGTGTTCACTCCGCATACGGCAGAAACTGCTATCTTCTATGCGTTGGATCGAGGGAACGGCTATCGATTGATTGAAGAAAGGCACCTTTCGGAAGATTTGGACGCCTCATTAATTGAACGAACAGCTCGAGAGAATATTAAAAAATTGCCGACTGAGATGAAGCAAGATGAGGTCGCAGGTAATCCATTCTACTTTCTTTCTACCCGAGATGGGTACGAAGCGTCTCGTATTTTAAATGATGACTTTCTTCGGATGATGGAGCGTCGGGTTGAAGGGGATATGCTCGTTGGTGTTCCGCACCAAGATGTGATGATCATAGCGGATATACGAAATGATCAAGGATATGATGCGATGCAACAACTGATGTTTGATTTCTTCACAAATGGTCGTATCCCAGTGACTGCACTTGCCTTTCATTATGAAGCAGGGCAACTTGAACCGATTTTTATTGTCGGAAAAAAGACCCCGCCATCGAACACATAATCTGATAAAATAAGTGAGATGAGTTTGAAAGAAGGGACGTATGAACGTATGCAAATGAATGTGTTTTATAACCGAGAAGGAATCGGCGATGTACTCATGGTGTTGTTAAAAGAAGGAGAACGCCACCATCAATCTGTCGAGCGGGTGAGAGATGTCGCCATTATCAAATCCGTAGACGGAGAAGTAAATGGGTATAATCTATTCGAAGCAAGTCAACATTTTGACGTCTCGGAGTGGAATGGTCCGGTTGATTTGACAGCCGAATTGGTTGAACAATTGCGTGCCGTCTTGAGCGATAATGGCATCGAGGAGGACTTCTCTTGGGTAGATGTGACACCTAAGTTCGTCATAGGCTATGTCGAAAGCGCGGAAAAGCATCCGGATGCCGACAAATTATCGATATGCCAAGTACAAATCGATCAGGGCACTGTGCAAATCGTGTGTGGTGCACCGAATGTAGCGATAGGACAGAAAGTGGTCGTAGCGAAACCCGGTGCAGTCATGCCGACAGGGTTAATTATCCGACCATCCGCACTCCGTGGAGAGAGTTCGCACGGGATGATTTGTTCTGCCCGTGAATTAAACCTTCCGAATCCTCCACAGGAAAAAGGAATTTTAGTGTTAGATGACGAATATGAAGTAGGTACAGCATTTGAAATCGGTCGCTAAACTCGACCGATTTTTTGTTAAATATGGATTGAGCGAAAAAGCGAGGAATCAAGTATGGATGCATATGAACGTTCAATGAAACGACAAGCAGAACGAATTAAAAGAGAGCTATCGAAAGAAGGACAGACAGTATCTCATCCACCTAAGGTAGAGGTCACCGATGAACTTGTCCCCACAGACGTCCCATCGCCAATTTACGGGTATGCGCGCCCAAAGCCGAAGATTGTACTTCCAGCCGAACATTCTCCTGAGACGAGAGAGGCGATTGAGACGATTATGGAATCCGAGCCATCACAATCAGCAGATTCGACCCGGGATGTAGCGTGTGAGTCTAAAGTTGAGCATCACTTGAGTGAAGAACAGACCGAATCGATTTCCGAGGAAATGATTGTTGAAGAAAAATCAATACTTGGTGAAGTCTCTATAACGGATAACGGTTTTTCTTCAGTCTTTATGCAATCAACAGATTTATCCCATTCGAATAAAGAAACAATCGTGGAAGTTTTACATGATGTTGCAACACATGACAATTTAAATATCGACGGCTCTGCAGAGAAGGTCGGACCATCAATTGAACAGATTGCAGAGAGATTACAAACACCATCTGAGCAACAAGAACTACCAACGAATACAGATTTGACACCTGCAGTTCAAGTATCGTTCAAAGCTGATCAACCCCCTGTAAATGTAATGATGACGCCAAAAGATCGCATGGCCATGTATCGTAACCGACGACTTGCACAAAAAAACAATAATCTGTAATAGCATGACTTCATGAGTTTTGCTATAATGACAAAGGTTTGTCGCATTTTGACGAGCCGCAATGAATTAGGGGGGCTATTTACAGATGAACCGTTATCACTTCGTCGGAATTAAAGGAACGGGCATGAGTCCTTTAGCTCAAATTTTATTTGATATGAACAATGAAGTCCGTGGATCGGACGTTGAAAAAGCATTTTTTACAGAAGAAGCATTGAAACGAAAAGGGATTGAAATTTTGCCATTCGATCCTGAAAATATTTCTGAAGACCAAATCATCGTACAAGGAAATGCGTTCAGTGATGATCACCCAGAAATCGTCCGAGCACGCGAACTTGGCTTGACGATTTATAAGTATTATGAATTTTTAGGTGAACTCGCTGACCATTATACAAGTGTGGCGATTACAGGATCGCACGGTAAAACGTCAACAACCGGTTTACTCGCACACGTAATGCGTGGCATCGAGCCGACATCATTTTTAATCGGTGACGGAACGGGCGAAGGTGTTGCAGGTTCAAAGAATTTTGTATTCGAAGCTTGTGAATATAAGCGTCATTTCTTATACTATCGTCCAGACTATGCCATTATGACGAATATCGACTTTGATCATTCGGACTATTTTTCTGGTCTAAACGATGTCATCGATGCGTTCCAAGAAATGGCGAAGCAAGTGAAGAAAGGAATCATTGCCTGTGGTGATGACGAGAATCTTCAACAAATTCAAGCAAACGTTCCACTCGTCTATTATGGATTTGGGGATCATAACGATTTTCGTGTAGAAAATGTTGATTCGACTGAAAACGGAACAACATTTGATGTCTTCTTACGCGATGATTTTTATGGGACGTTCCGCATTCCTGGATACGGAGATCATAGTGTGCTGAATGCACTTGCAGTCATTGCGACATGTGACTATGAGAACTTATCGAAAGAGTTAGTGAAAGAGCGCCTTGAAACATTCAACGGTGTGAAACGTCGGTTTAGTGAATCGGTGTTGAATGATCAAGTGCTCGTCGATGACTATGCGCATCATCCGCGTGAAATTAGTGCGACGATTGAAGCAGCACGCAAAAAGTATGGGGAACGAGAAGTCGTGGCGATTTTCCAACCGCATACGTACACGCGCTTAAAATCATTCATGGATGATTTTGCAACGGCATTGGCTGAAGCAGATACAGTATATCTTTGTGATATTTTCGGTTCAGCACGTGAACAAGAAGGAACCGTCACAATCGAGGACCTTCAGTCACGAATCGAGGGTGCACATATTTTAAAGCGTGGCGGAACGAGCGTCTTACGTGATCATAATGAAGCAGTGCTACTATTCATGGGTGCGGGCGACATTCAAACGTATCAACGTGAATATGAAGAAGTTGTGAAACTTGAAGCATGAGATTGAGGGGGAGACGAATGTTTCTCCTTTTTTATGTTTAGCTATTCAAAATCTCGGTAATAGTAGTATCGATTGAATTATGCAAAGGAGATGTTTTGAATGGCTAGTCAAGGTGCACTCAATACGTTAAACAAAGAAGTGGCGAACTATGGGCTGTTATTTGTGAAGCTCCATAATTATCATTGGTATATCAATGGTCCTCACTTCTTTACGTATCATGAGAAACTAGAAGAGCTCTACAACCTAGTGGCAGAGCTTTACGATGACGTAGCAGAGCGACTTCTCATGAACGACGGGGAACCGTTTGCGACGATGAAAGAGTATTTAGAACACTCAACGCTAAAAGAGGGCGATCGTCACGCTGAAACAGAACAGATGATCAAAGACATCATCAACGACTTCAAACAAATCCGTCAAGAGATGCAGGATTCGATGGAGAAATTTGAAGATGGAGATGAAGCGATTGAAGATACATTCGTTTCTCATATTGAACGACTCGAAAAAGAGATTTGGATGATGTCTGCCGCACTCGGCAAAAAAACGAAGCTGTAACATAAAAATGGTGCGCCTACGTTAGGCACACCATTTTTTTATTTTAAGTTTTCTGGATTCAGTGGAAGTAAAGCATCGATGACGAAGCGACCGTCTTTCCGAATGAGTTGATCGTCGAACCAAATTTCACCGCCGCCATAATCTGGGCGCTGGATGTTGACAAGGTCCCAGTGGACGGACGAGTTGTTGCCGTTATAGGCATCATCGTACGCTTGACCTGGGGTGAAGTGGAAGCTTCCGTCAATTTTCTCATCGAATAAAATATCTTTCATCGGGTGCTGGATGTATGGGTTCACACCGATTGCGAACTCACCGACATAACGAGCGCCTTCATCTGTGTTGAACACTTCGTTGATGCGTTCTGTGTTATTGGCTGTCGCATCCACAATCTTACCATCTTTGAATGTCAGTTTCACATTTTCAAACGTGAATCCTTGATATGGAGATGGTGTGTTATAAGTAATGACCCCGTTAACCGAATCTTTTACCGGAGCCGTGAATACTTCACCGTCAGGGATGTTCATTTGGCCAGAACACTTGATGGCGGGGATGTCTTGGATTGAGAATGAAAGGTCTGTACCAGGTCCAATTAACGTGACGCGGTCTGTCTTGTTCATCAACTCGACCAATGCATCCATCGCTCGGTCCATTTTTCCGTAATCTAATGTACACACATTAAAATAGAAGTCCTCGAACGCTTCCGTCGATTTTCCTGCAAGTTGTGCCATTGATGGGGATGGATAGCGTAACACGACCCATTTTGTTCCTTTGACGCGGTCTTCGGTATGCATTTTCCCGAGTGTGGCACCAACGAGTTTTTGTTGCTCACTCGGCACGTCAGAGAGTTCGTTGATGTTATCACCAGCACGTAAGCCGATATAGGCATCCATTGCCTGCATCTGTTTACGCTCGATGTCGGCCATAAGTTCGAGTTGCTCTCGGCTTGCGCCCGTATATAACTTACGTAAGATACGGCTCTCTTTCAACAAGACGAACGGATGTCCTCCTGC
Source organism: Exiguobacterium sp. s101 (assembly GCF_018617835.1). Classification (NCBI taxonomy): domain Bacteria; kingdom Bacillati; phylum Bacillota; class Bacilli; order Caryophanales; genus Exiguobacterium; species Exiguobacterium sp. s101. Next base: position 42,972 of record NZ_JACSKX010000017.1, read on the forward strand.
TTCATAAGCTTTTTCGACGAGCGCCTCAACAAGCGACTCCTCCACTCCGAAATTCTCGATCAGTACCTTTTCACCCTGCTGAAGCTGGACAGAATAATTGATTAAACCGTCCGCTAATTGTGTAATTCTTGGATCTCTCACACGATCACCCCTAATTATTTTTATGAATTTCTATTTTAGTGTAATCGAAAACGTAAAAACGGGTAAAGGAATAATCAGACCGAATGGCGAAAACGGTTGTAGCAAATCTTTTCAGTCATAATGGTGCTATAATGAAACAAGAAACGATTGAATAGGAGGAATGAATTGAATGGAAATCACATTAGGAGGCATTGCTGGCCTAATTGCGGCACTCGCATTTGTCGTACTCGTTATTTTCTTGGCGCGTGTTTTATCAAATGTAAACCGTACCCTTGGAAGCGTCGCCAATACGACCGAAAATTTAGAACGCCAGCTCGATGGAATCACGATGGAAGTGACGGCGCTCTTACATAAGACGAACCGTCTCGTGGATAATGTGGAAGAGAAGACTGAATTGCTCGCTCCTGTTGCCCACGCTCTTGACGAACTAGGGACATCACTGAACGAGGTAACTGAGTCAGTTCGTACCGTGTCGACTTCTGTTCACTCGGCAGCTGACGAAAATAAGGAGCAGATTGCTCAAGCCGTTCGATGGGGATCGGTTGCGGTTGAACTATTTAAAAAGAATAAACCGGAATCGTCAACTTCAAAAGAACGTCCACGACGTCGTACACGTCGTGAAAAGAAAGAAGAAACACCTGTATCACCTGATATGATTAATACAGATGATACGATTAAATAAACATCAGGGAGGAACTCACACATGATAGACCAAAAGCAACCAACAGAACAGAATCATTCAAGCGGTGGATTTTTGACGGGTGTCATTCTCGGAGGGATTGTCGGGGCTGCAGTCGCTTTATTGACTTCACCGAAAAGCGGGCGAGAAGTAAGAACGTACCTTGACGAAAAGACGTCGACATCACGCGAAAGGTTGACTGTCAAATCGAAAGAGATGCGTGAAAAAGCAGAGCCGGTCGTTGGGGAATGGATCAAAGTAGCTAGTGACAAGGCGGCACCAGTCCTTAATATCGTAAAAGATAAGGCACGTGAAGCAGCCGAACTAAAGCAACAAATGAATGAGGAAGACCTTTCGATTGAAGAGGCGATGGAAAAAGCGGATCAACTCGTCGCAGAAGCGGAATCAGAAGTGAAAGAACAGATGGACCGCGCGACCGAGGAAGAGACGACGAACACATCAGATGAATCTGCATCAGACGATTCTCTTGAAGCGCCGGTCAGGGAGTTGCTTGACGATGAGTCAAAAGAAGAACTTGCTGATTTGAAGAAAGACCTCAAAAAAGAAGAGTGACACGTAAGGGCCGAATGCGTTCGGTCCTTTTTTGGTGATTTTGTGACGTAAAACGTTTCCTTATGACAAAGCGCACAAAGTTCGATATAATTAGGAATCTGGAAAGAACGGCTTAGGAATGAGAGGGGAAATATGAGTCCACAAGATCAGTTGAATCGATTACGTCGAGAAATGGATGAATTGAACCATGAAATGCTCGACTTGCTTAGTCGGCGTGGTGCACTTGCCGTAGAAATCGGAAAAATTAAACGTCTTCAAGGCGTTGAACGATATGACCCGGTCCGGGAACGTGAGATGCTTGATTTCATTGCTTCTTCCAACCAAGGACCGTTTGAAACGTCACGTCTCCAACATATTTTTAAAGAAGTATTCAAAGCGTCTGCTGAATTACAAGGTGAAGATCGTGACAAAACGTTACTCGTTTCTCGTAAACGTCAACCGGAAGATACGTTGGTCCATGTGAAGGACGTGACCATTGGGAACGGGCGTCCACAGTTAATTGCGGGGCCTTGTGCTGTTGAATCATTTGAACAAGTGAATGCGGTCGCTGAGAAGCTCGCGTTGTCCGGAGTGAAGGTGATGCGGGGTGGTGCTTATAAACCTCGAACTTCACCGTACGACTTCCAAGGATTGGGTTTTGAAGGGTTGAAATTGTTGAAGACAGCGGCTGACCGACATGATTTACGAGTGATCACAGAAATTATGACACCAGGTGCGGTTGAATCAGCATTGCCCTATGTCGACATCATTCAAGTCGGCGCGCGGAACATGCAAAATTTCGATTTGCTAAAAGAAGTCGGGAAGACGGACAAACCAGTCTTGTTGAAGCGTGGATTATCCGCTACAATCGAAGAGTTCATTTACGCGGCAGAGTACATTATGTCTAGTGGAAACAGTCAGGTCATCTTGTGCGAGCGGGGCATTCGAACGTATGAGCGCGCTACTCGCAATACGTTAGACATTACCGCGGTACCGATTTTGAAACAAGAGACGCATTTACCTGTCATGGTAGATGTGACGCATTCAACAGGTCGTCGTGATTTGTTGTTGCCGGCTGCAAAAGCAGCACTTGCCATCGGGGCAGACGGTGTGATGGTAGAGGTACACCCAAATCCTGCGATTGCGTTATCGGATGCGCAACAACAATTGGACTTCGATCAATTTGATCAATTTGTGGAAGGATTGACTGTCCAGTTTCCTCAACTTGATTTGGTGAAAAAGTAAGCTTTCCAAATGGAAACGTTTTATATCGCATGAAGACAGGGTAAACTGATGACAGATACCTGTCTTCCTTTTTTAAGATGTTTTATGAAAACTTTTTGAAAATCAGGACTTGTAGGAGGAGTAATTTATGAATAGTAATAACGTAACAATTTATGATGTTGCACGAGAAGCCGGGGTGTCGATGGCCACCGTCTCACGTGTCGTCAACGGAAACCCGAATGTCAAACCAACGACACGCAAGAAGGTACAAGATGCAATCGATCGTCTCGGATATCGTCCGAATGCTGTCGCGCGTGGACTTGCGAGTAAGAAAACCACAACGGTCGGTGTCATCGTACCGGACATTTCGAATATTTTCTTTGCCGATTTGGCACGAGGGATTGAAGATGTTGCAACGATGTATAAATACAACATCATCCTTGGTAACTCGGATTCAAGTCGTGACAAGGAAATTCATTTACTGAACACGTTGTTAGGGAAGCAAGTCGACGGCATCATCTTCATGGGTGGGCGTTTGCACGAGGACCTCGTTGAAGAGTTCAAAAAATCACCGGTCCCAATTGTTCTCGCAGCGACGTTAAATCAAGGATATGACCTTCCTGCGGTCAACATCGATTATGAGCAGGCCGCATATGATGCAACCCAAATGTTAATTAACCACGGACATGATCGTGTCGGATTCATTACGGGACCGCTTGAGCAACAAATCAATGGCGAAAAGAAATTTGCCGGGTACCGTCGTGCGCTTGAAGATGAGGGTCTTCCATTCCATGAGAATGATATGATTCTTGGGAATTACACATACGCATCAGGACTTGAAGTGATGCAAAAAATGTTGCAGCGCGATGATTGCCCGAAGGCGATTTTTGCCGGGACAGACGAGATGGCTCTTGGAGTCATCCATGCGATTCAAGATGCCGGCTACTCGGTTCCGAACGACTTTGAAGTCGTTGGTCACGATAACACGCGCCTTGCGACCATGATTCGTCCGAAGTTAACGACAGTCGTACAACCGATGTATGATATCGGAGCTGTAGCGATGCGTCTCTTGACGAAAATTTTAAATGCGGAAGAGATTGAGGAGAAAAACGTCGTTCTCCCTCACCGAATCGAACGCCGTGACTCGCTTCGCCAAGACTAACAGAGAGCCTCCCCAATCATCACGTGATGATTGGGGAGGCTCTTTTCATAAATAAATAGATTTGCGGTCATTCGAAATGAATGGCCAAAACGCACGTTTTGTGACTTCCCAATTTTTCTCTTCGATTTGTTGCCGTCTCGGGATATGGTCGAACGCGTAAAGTGAATCGTCCCACCGCGAGGGCAAGGGTTGACCGGCAACACCTGACCAATGTTCAATCCATTCATCAGGAAGTTCTCCAGTATATGGTGCCTCTCTCGTCAATCCGGCCCATACTTGAGCCCAGGCGCGCGGTACGGCACGATACCAGTCGTATCCGCCACCACCGAGCGCGACGAGGCGCCCATCTGTATATTCGTCTGCCATACGAGAAGCGATTTGTGGAATTTGTTCGAACGTTCGAATCGTTGATGCCAAATGCGTAAGAGGGTCAAAGGCATGAGCATCCGCGCCATTTTGGGTCAGAATGATATCCGGTTTGAACCATTCGCATGCCTCTCGTAAGACGGTCTCATAGCATTTTAAAAATGAGTCGTCTTCTGTGAATGCATCGACCGGTACGTTCCAACTATAGCCGTACCCTTTCCCGTTCCCTCGTTCCGTCACAGTTCCGGTACCTGGAAAGAGGTAGCGCCCCGTCTCATGAATGGATAACGTCATCACATCATCATCGTCATAAAAGAGCCACTGGACCCCGTCTCCATGATGCGCATCCGTATCAACATAGAGAACGCGTGACCCATATTGTTTCCTGACATGCGCAATGGCGATAGCGGCGTCGTTATAGACGCAAAACCCGGAAGCTTTACGCCGCATACCGTGATGTAATCCGCCTCCGACATGAAAGGCGCGCTCTCTTTTTCCGCTCGCCACGAGGTCGAGTGCATGAATCGTCCCTCCGACTAGACGAGCGGCCCCTTCATGAATCGTTGGGAAGATTGGTGTATCTTCCGTTCCGAGACCAAACTTATTCGCTTTCAAGGATGAAAGTTCCCCGGCTGCTGCTGTTTGAACAGCTTCAATGTAGTCTAAATCATGAACAAGTGCTAACTCTTCGACCGAAGCGATTGGGGGATTGACACACTCTGATTTTGAGAGCTTCCCAGAAGCAAGCAGAAGAGATGTTGTCAATTCAAGTCGTAATGGATTGAACGGATGATCCTCGTGAAAACGATAGGATGTTTCGTCTTCTCCGAATATGTAAATCGGTCTCATCGCGACATCTCCGGTCCGAGTACTTCATAACCTTCTCGTTTCAAGCGTTCAATGATGCGTAATGGATTCATCGTCTGGATGCGGAAAGAGACAATCCGTTTATAGGGATCACTCGTGGGGTGGACGAAAACGTTAATGATGTTGACGTTTGTCTTGGCGAGTAGTCGGGTCACTTTTTCGAGCGTGCCGGTCGTGTTCTCAACCAAGATTTCGATTTGTGAGCTCGGTTCGAGTGCACCAGTCAATTGTACGAAATAACGTAATAAATCTGTCTCGGTCAGCACTCCGACGAGTTTTCCTTGTTCGACAATCGGAAGACAAGTTAGTCGATTTTCGTAAAATAAGGCAGCTGCATCTTCAAAAAAATCGAAAGGATGTGCTGTAGGAACCTCGGAGCGCATGATGCTCGATATCGGATTTTGAAAGTCGGCATTTTCACTTTCTGGATGAAATACACTCGTCGCCCCGCTCATCTCGAATTGTCCAACAATTCCGACTACTCGTCTTGCCGGATTTGTCACAATCAAATGTCTGACACGATGTTCCCGCATCAGTTTAGCGGCGTGAGCAATTGTATTAGTCGGTTGAATCGTCACGACATGTCGATTCATCATCTGTTCGATTAACATGAAATCCCCTCCTTAGTCGTACATGAATCGTCGGCGTAGCCGAAGCGAATCAAAATGATCGATTGATTCTTGTCTCACGTTCTTCCCGATTCGTGCCATTAAGCAGTTGGCAGGGTGAGAGGCGATTTCAGGGTCGTCTGTAGGGAAGAATACGAGTCCGCCATGGTTCATCATTTTCTCCATGACTTTTCGATAATCCCAAATCGAAAGTCCACTGCCCTTTAGATCCCAATGCCAATAATATTCAGTCGTTAAAATTAAGAAATCATCCATATGCGGGTCCATCATAGATACTTCAAGTAATTGCTTGCCAATCCGTTGACCACGAAAGCGTGGGCTCACCTCAATCGCACCGAGTTCAAGGATATACGGGTCGTTTCCTTCACTCCAACGCTCGTACGGGTCAGGATAGAGAAATGTCACGTAGCCGATGACGAGGTCATTTTGTCGAGCGACAATGATGCGTCCCTCTTTTAAGTCAGCAATACCGACAAGCGCTTCGTGCTGATCTTCCGGTTCGCGAAAAGCTGTTAATCCTTCATCGAGACGATACGTCTGCAACACATCAGCTGCCACCGGACCGTCAATCGTCACTTCGCCTTGTGAGGTCTGCCACAGTTTTGAGTGATATTGTTTTTCCATTAGGTCACCACCTTTTCCATCTTATATTATAGCGCTTTCATTGCGTATGAATCACCCGTTTTGATGAATTTGGAAATTCGTTGATTTGTCATAATTTTAACACTATACTGAAAGTGGTTATACCAATCTTTACAGGGGAGGCGAATCTTTAACGATGGAAAAATTGAAAGCGTTAACAGGGGAGCATCAATTAGCGTCGTATGAAGAGGCTTGTCAGTCGTTTGAATGGACACAAGCAGAAACATTATTTTCTTGGAATTTGACGGGGAAAGTCAATTTGGCATACGAAGCAATCGATCGCCATGCAGAGAGTGAATTGGCGACAAAAGTGGCATTGCTTTATTTCGATGGGGGTCGGGAAGAGCGCTACACGTATGCGGATATGAAGAGAGAGAGTAATCGTTCTGGTAATGTTCTGAAGTCGATTGGTGTGGAGAAAGGCGACCGCGTCTTTATCTTTATGCCACGTCAGCCAGAACTTTATTTTATTTTACTCGGAGCAATCAAACTCGGAGCCATCGTAGGACCACTGTTTGAGGCATTCATGGAACAGGCGGTTCACGACCGGTTACTCGACTCGGAAGCGAAAGTGATTGTAACGACGAAAGAACTATTGCCACGTGTCCCAGTCGACCAATTGCCACATCTTGAGACGATTTTACTCGTCGGTGACGATGTCGAGGAATCGGGAAAAGCACTCGATTACCGTAAACTCGCGAACGATGCGACAACAGATTTAGAGTTGACGTGGGTCGATCGTGAGGATGGTTTAATTTTACACTATACCTCTGGTTCGACTGGGAAGCCGAAAGGTGTTCTCCACGTCCACAACGCCATGATCCAACATATGATGACAGGCAAATGGGTACTCGACATTCAACCTGACGATGTTTACTGGTGTACAGCTGACCCGGGGTGGGTGACTGGGACGAGTTATGGGATTTTTGCACCGTTCTTGAATAGCGCGACGAACGTCATCGTCGGCGGACGCTTCAATCCAGAGTTTTGGTACTCGGTTATTGAACGATTCGGCGTGACAGTGTGGTATAGTGCACCGACAGCGTTCCGAATGCTCATGGGTGCCGGGAACGAAGCGTTTGAGAAATATGACCTGTCTTCCTTACGACACATTTTATCGGTTGGTGAGCCGTTGAACCCTGAAGTGATTCGCTGGGGTTACGAGGCGTTTGACCTTCGAATCCATGACACGTGGTGGATGACGGAAACGGGTGGGATGATGATTTGTAACTACCCGACAATGGATATCAAACCAGGGTCGATGGGGAAACCGATTCCTGGATGCGAAGCTGCTATTTTGGACGACCGTGGCAAACCGCTCCCGCCGCATCGAATGGGGAACTTGGCACTCAAGACACCTTGGCCATCGATGATGCGGAAGATTTGGAAGAACGATGCGAAGTATGAGAGCTATTTCTGGGGAGATTGGTACGTATCTGGTGACTCGGCTTACATGGATGAAGACGGATACTTCTGGTTCCAAGGACGTGTCGACGATGTCATCATGACAGCGGGAGAACGAGTAGGACCGTTTGAAGTCGAAAGCCGACTCGTCGAACATCCGGCTGTCGCTGAGGCGGGCGTCATCGGAAAACCAGATCCAATTCGAGGTGAAATCATCAAAGCGTTCATCGCGCTTCGGAAAGGCTATGAGCCGTCGGATGAGTTAAAGCAAGAAATTCAGCAATTCGTCAAAGAAGGATTGGCTGCTCACGCGGCACCACGCGAAATAGAATTCAAAGACATGCTGCCAAAAACGCGGAGTGGTAAGATTATGCGTCGCGTCTTGAAAGCTTGGGAGTTGAATCTCGAGGCCGGTGACTTATCGACGATGGAAGACTGAAGCAAAAAAGGCCGACACGAAATGTGAGGGCGCTGAAAAACCTTCGCTCTATCCGAGTGTGAACAGAGAAAAGGACGATTGGACCGACTAGTGTCGGGACAATCGTCCTTTTTCCCTTTGCCCTCATCCTGTTTTTTCTTTCCTGAGGGCGATGATTCGCTTCAGATTGACCGCGACGATGCTCATTGCGCTCTGTAACGTCATGCCTTTCAGGTCTGACG
>NZ_JACSKX010000018.1:0-43843 GCF_018617835.1 Exiguobacterium sp. s101
CCCATGCCGAACACGGAAGTTAAGCGTCTCAGCGCCGAAAGTAGTTGGGGGATCTCCCCCTGTGAGGATAGGACGTTGCCAGGCAAACGTAGAAGACGATCAAGCATACGCTTGATCGTCTTTTTTTTAATATTCATCAATTTAGGAGGAATAACAAATGGCTCCTTCTCGGAAAAACCCTTTTACGTTTCTAGAGACTTTAGAACAGCATGTACGTGAACGTCGCGTGTCTTTTCATGTACCGGGTCATCACAACGGTACGGTGGGCAATGATGGATTACCGAGTGCATTCGCAAGAGTCATGCCTTATGATCTGACTGAATTACCACATTTAGATGATTTGCACGATGCTTCCGGGATTATCGAGCAAGCTGAAACAGCACTAGGTAACCTGTATGCGAGTAAAAGTAAATGGCTTGTCAACGGATCGACCGTTGGAAATTGGAGTATGCTTGCGGCAACGGTAAAACGTGGGGAACGCGTATATGTGCAAAGGAACTCACATAAGTCTGTTTGGAACGCGATTGAATGGTTAGGATTAAAACCGGTTTTATTAATGCCTATGATTGAGCGTGGTACAGGTATTCCAACAGTCGTAACGCTAGAAACGATTGAACAAGCCGTTCAAGAATTCCCTGGAGGGCGGGCCGTCATGTTGACGTCTCCTACGTATTATGGAGATATGGCTGACATTCGTGCAATTTCGGATTATTTGTCTCATTTAAACATTCCGTTGCTTGTCGATGAAGCACATGGCGCTCATTTGATTCACCCACAGTTGCCCCAGCGTTCTGCAATCTTTGAAGGAGCGAGCGCGGTGGTACAGTCCGCACATAAAACGTTACCTGCCTTAACGATGGGAGCTTGGATTCATTATAAAGAAGATATCGATGAAGTTCAGTTGAAACATGCGTTATCATCCTTTCAAACATCGAGTCCATCTTATCTTATTATGGCTTCATTGGATTATGCACGTTCCTATTTAGAAAGTTTAACGGATGAAGCATGGTCTTCTATTCAGAAAAGTCATGTATCTTTCGTGCTTGAATTGAAACGTGCAGGTTTTTCGGTAAAAGTCGGGGACGATTTCACAAAAGTGACCATCATGACATACCCGAAAAATGGATTAGTCTTTTATGAGCACCTTGCATCAATTGGAATAGACATCGAATTGGCTGCAGTTGACCACGTGTTATTGTGTCTACCATTAAGGGAAATAAACAAACAGGAAATTGAGCATTGGGTCACATTGATGAAAAAGGCTGCGACTCATGTGCCAATAATCGATGAGGATGAAACCATCTTCCCGTTCCCTTCAACACACCGGGTATCTGAACTGTATACGATGGCAGGGGATGAGCCAATACACCGTGTATCCTTTAAAGAGGCTGTCGGATCGATTTCAGCAGAGACGGTGATTCCTTACCCGCCGGGCATCCCATGGATTTTGAAAGGAGAGCGAATTACAGAAGAGAAAATCCGTGTACTCCTGGAATGGATTTCTTTAGGGAGGAAGCTTCAAGCCGGTAAGCATGTTATGATAGAGCAAATTGACGTTATTGTAGAGGAGTTTTAAAAAGTGAGCGGAATGTTTATTACAGTTGAAGGACCCGATGGATCAGGAAAATCCACACAACTTCAATTATTAGTCGAGAGCCTGAAGCAAAAAGGGTACGATATCGTTGTTACCCGTGAACCTGGAGGAACAACTGTCGGAAACCAGATTCGGGAAGTATTATTATCTCCGGACCATCATGAGATGACACCACGAGTTGAGATGATGCTCTACGCCGCTTCGAGAGCGCAAAACGTGGAACAAGTAATCCGTCCTGCATTAGAGAGAGGTGCGATTGTGCTTTGTGATCGATTCATCGATGCATCTATCGCCTATCAAGGATATGGCTTACAGTATGACCTCGATCAGATTCGGTCACTGAATGAGTGGGCAACAAACGGTTTAACACCCGATTTGACATTTTTGTTTGATTTGAGGCCGGAAAGAGCGAATGAACGAATGAAAGATCGTGGACAACTTGACCGGATTGAAAGTCGCGATCAGACCTTCCATGAGCGTGTCTACAAAGGATTCCAAACTTTACTCAAACAGTACCCCGAACGTATCATTCGAATTGACGCTGATCAATCGATTGAATGCATTCAAGATGAGGTACTTGACTATACAATCGAACGACTACAACAAGGAGGCGTAAAAAGATGATGAAAATGGTGATTGCAATCGTACACGATAAGGACAGCGCACGTTTGTCCGACGCATTAGTTGAACGAGATTTCCGCGCAACGAAATTAGCCACGACAGGTGGATTTTTAAAAGAAGGAAATACAACATTTATGATGGGGATTCCGCAAGAACGTCTCGATGATTTGATGGATGTGATTCAATCAAATTGCTCGAGTCGTGATCAAATGATCACGCCAATCTCACCTATGGGGGGACATGCCGATTCGTATATTCCTTACCCTGTCGAAGTACAAGTCGGAGGTGCGACTGTTTTCGTCTTGCCGATTGAAAGATTCCATCAGTTTTAATGGGAGTTGGGCATATGCGTTTTCAGGAATTACATGAGTCCCAAACAGTGGTGGCTCAAATCATAAAAAATTCAATCGTTTCAAATAAAGTGGGCCACGCGTACATCTTTTCGGGGGACTATGAGCCATTTTTAATTGACACGGCTACGTTGTTTGCGAAAGCGTTATTTTGTGAAACCCCGCAAGGAGCTGAACCGTGTGGGCTGTGTCGAAACTGTCGACGTATGGAGTCAAAAAACATCGTGGACTACATCGAAGTAGAGCCGGATGGAGCCAGCATTAAAAAAGAGCAAATTCAGCAATTGCTCAGTGACTTGTCGTTACGAGGAGCTGAAGGAGATCGTCAAGTTTACGTTATTCATCAAGCGCATAAGATGACGACTCAAGCCGCGAACAGTCTATTGAAGTTCTTTGAAGAACCGGGTGTCGGAAAGCTTGCTATTTTAGTAACGACACAACCTCATCTACTCCTTCCGACGATTCGTTCGCGCGCTCAACAACTCGCTTTTCGCCCAATCGACCGTGCGCAATTGGCACAAACCATGTCGGAAGAACTGTCTTGCACATATGATTTGGCATACCTTGCCTTGACCGTTTACCCAAGATGGGATGATGCGAAAGAAGCACTTGGACAGGAGTGGTTTGTACAGTCGTACGGGCTAGTGGTACAATTAATTGAAGTATTGACGAAACGACCTCAAGAGTTGCTCTTGTTTGCACAAGAAAAATGGTTAGGACATTTCAAAGGACGAAATGAGTTACGGGTTGGCCTTGAGTTATTCGAACACTGGCTAGAGGAGGCACTCCATTTAAAAGTGCGAGATACGTATGCTCCGAAGCTATTTAAGAATGAGGTTGCTTTATACAACGCATTTATCCAAAATCGATCTGTCTCTAAACTCACACATGCGATTGAAAGTGTGCATGCGGCCATTCGACGACTCGAGGCAAACGTCAATCCTCAATTAACGTTCGAACGACTTTCGTTCGATTTGCAGAAAGGATAGAAGCGTGTGCTTGAAGTAGTTGGAGTCCGTTTTAAAGAAGCGGGAAAAATCTATTACTTTTCACCAGGCGATGCAACGCTTAAACGCGGGAACCATGTCATCGTTGAAACGGTACGTGGAATTGAGTACGGTGAAGTTGTCCAAGTCGATAAACAGCTCGGCGAAGACGAGGTTGTTATGCCGTTGAAGACAATCCTTCGTGTCGCTGACCAAAAGGATGCAGATATCGTACGCGATAATCGACTGGCAGCCGTTGATGCTCACGCCGTCTGTGAAGAAAAAATTCGAGAGCATCAACTAGATATGAAACTAGTCGATGTTGAGTATACATTTGATCGTAATAAAGTAATCTTTTATTTTACTGCCGAGGGTCGCGTCGATTTTCGAGAGTTGGTAAAAGACTTGGCTAGTGTGTTTCGAACACGGATCGAACTCCGACAAATCGGTGTTCGTGACGAAGCGAAGTTACTAAGCGGGATAGGACCATGTGGTCGAGTTCTTTGTTGTTCGTCATTTCTTGGGGAGTTTGAACCTGTCTCCATAAAAATGGCTAAAGATCAGAATCTCTCGTTAAATCCGAACAAGATTTCTGGGGTATGTGGTCGTCTGATGTGCTGCTTAAAATATGAGAATGACACATACGAAGAATTGAAACGTGATTTACCAGACGTCGGCAAGCGAATCAAAATTCCAGAAGGTGATGGTCGGGTAATCGGTCTCAATATTTTGGACCAACTCATTCAAGTTGAGCTCCACGATCGGACGCGAGTCGTCACATATACAATTGATGAACTCGTTGAGGTGGGTGCGATTAAACGAAAACCGTCAAAACAGTGATGGGGTGCTGAGCAGTGGAAAGAATGGACAAAAAAGAAGTGATGATGCGTGTAGATGCGATTGAGCAACAGATGCAACTCTTAACGGAGCACTTAGGCGTGCTAAAAGAACAGCTCGCTTATTTGCTTGAAGAGAATCAGCATATGTATCTAGAGAATCATCACTTGCGCGAAAAAGTCGAACAATTGGCAGAAGTTGATACGACAAATGGTGATTCACAAATCGCATTGTCGGGGAAAGGGCAGAACAACTTGGCTGCGCTTTATCAAGAAGGATTCCATATTTGTAACCTCCATTACGGACAGGTACGAAAAGATGGAGACTGTCTCTTCTGTTTGTCGATGCTCAATAAACATTAATACGGGGCGATAGATAGGGGTTCCCTATCCATCGCCTTTCTTTTGTAGAAGGAGGAAATGATGGTAACGGTAAAGGATGGAGAACGCCTCGATGATTTACTCGGACGTCCAGGTAAAATCATTCAGAGTGACGATGTGTTCTCGTTTTCATTAGACGCGGTGTTGCTTTCAGAATTTGTGTGGGTACCTATTCAAAAAGGGCAGTTGGTTGATTTGTGTGCTGGTACCGGGGCAATTCCCCTCTTTTTGTCATATCGTACAAAAGGGACGATTACAGGCGTAGAGATTCAATCGAAGTTAGTCGATATGGCAAATCGAAGTATGGAGATTAATCGTCTTGAAGAGCGGATTCAGGTTGTCGAAGACGATGTCAAAACAGCTGCTAGCCAGCTCGGTCATGCGCGGTATGATGTTGTGACATGTAATCCACCATATTTCTTAGCGAATGATACGTCGCTACGGAATCAAAATGAGCATCATACGATTGCACGCCATGAAGTGTTGTGCACGTTAGAAGATTGTATTAAAACAGCAAGTCAACTCGTCAAGCCGGGAGGAAAAGTGGCGTTCGTGCATCGGCCAGAACGTTTACTCGATATCCTGACATTGATGCGTGCCTATCGAATTGAACCGAAGCGAATGCAGCTCGTTTATCCAAAAGCGGGACGCGAGGCGAATACCTTATTAATCGAGGGATCGAAAGATGGAAAAGCAGGTCTTAAAATTTTACCACCACTTGTTGTATATGAAGAAGACGATACGTATACAGAAACGATGCGAGCTATTCTCGATGCCTAAACACTATGCGTATATCGTGGAATGTCATGATGGAACGTACTATACGGGTTATACAACAAATGTGGATAAACGAATTCTTGCCCATAACGCAGGAAAAGGCGCTAAATATACGAAAGCTCGACTTCCGGTACGACTTCGGTACGTGCAATCGTTCGATACGAAACGGGAGGCCCTGCAATACGAATGGTCCATTAAGCAATTGACCCGCGCACAAAAAGAGCAACTGATGGAGGGGACGACCAATGAATTCACAGAAGAGTTATCAAACTGAACAACCGACGTTGTATATCGTACCGACACCGATTGGGAACTTGGAGGACATGACGTATCGAGCGGTACGGATACTTCAGGAAGTCGATTTAATCGCAGCAGAAGACACACGTCAAACAATGAAACTTTGTCGCCATTTTGAAATTATGACAAAACTGGTTAGCTACCATGAGCACAATAAAGATATGAGTGGGACAAGGCTTATCGAGGACCTAGTTGCTGGGAAGTCGATTGCCGTCGTCTCAGATGCTGGAATGCCTGGTATTTCAGATCCTGGGAGTGATCTCGTACGATTAGCCATTGAGGCAAGCATTCCAGTTGTCGTCTTACCAGGTGCCAATGCAGCGCTCACTGCACTCGTCGCATCCGGTCTTGCGACCGAGCGATTTCTCTATTATGGCTTTTTACCGCGAAAAAAGAAAGATCGGATTGATGTATTAGAATCGGTTCAATATGAGCCGGGAACCATCATTTTTTATGAGGCCCCTCATCGATTGAAAGAGATGTTAACGGCGATTCGACAAGTGTTCGGGAACCGACAAATTGTATTAGGTCGAGAACTAACAAAAACGTTCGAAGAGTTTTTGAGAGGGACGATAGATGAAGCGTTGCAATGGTGTGAAGGCGAAGTTCGTGGGGAATTTGTCGTCCTTGTGAGCGGCGCGACAGAAGTGGCCCCTACAACTACGTGGTGGGAACCACTTTCTGTGTATGAACACGTAGTTCATTATGTGAAAGAAGGATTAAAACCAAATGCAGCAATCAAACAGACGGCGAAAGACCGTGGGGAGTCCCGCAACGATGTATATGATGCATACCATCAACTGCATAAAAAAGAGTAAGCAAGGAAATCCTTGCTTACTCTTCGCTGTAGTAGTTTTCGAGCATGTTCTTCAATTCAACGAGAACACGTTGTGCACCTTCTGGTGACAAGATGAGTTTGCCGTCTGCCAATTTGAAGTTATCATCTGATACTTCGCCTGTAACTTGGCAAGTCATGTTCGGCTTATATTTTTTCAAAACGATTTGATCGTTGTCGACGTAAATCTCGAGAGCATCTTTCTCTGCAATACCGAGTGTACGACGCAATTCGATTGGAATAACGACACGACCAAGCTCATCCACCTTACGTACAATACCTGTAGATTTCATTTTGTGTTTCCTCCTCCAATGATGTCGAAATCTCGTGGTGACATGAATCGTCAAAATTCGACAATGTGACTACAGCAAAAAGCATACTAAACTTTCCAATTGCAGTCAACTGCTTACTATCTGGAAAAGTAAATTTTCGAATTTTGTCGAATTGAGAACGATATATACCTAAATTTCCCCGATAGTTTGAACTTGAAACAAAGAAAGGGTATTTTTGGAACATTTATGACGAAGAAAACGCAAAAAAATTCCAAACAATTAGGTTTGGAAATTCTTTTGTCGAACCGTGTATAATGGAAATTGCATATGTCGAAAGGATGGAGAATAAATCATGGCGAAGCCAACTTTTTATATTACAACCCCAATTTATTATCCGAGTGCGAAATTGCACATCGGTCACGCATATACCACGGTAGCAGGTGATGCGGTTGCGCGCTACAAACGCTTAAAAGGATTTGACGTCCGTTATTTGACAGGAACGGATGAGCATGGGCAAAAAATTCAAGAAAAAGCGAAAGAAGCAGGCGTGACGCCACAGGCTTTCGTTGATGAAGTCGTTGAAGAGATTAAAGTTTTATGGGATCGTCTTGAAATTTCGTACGATGACTACATTCGTACGACAGAAGACCGCCATAAGAAAGTGGTCGAACATATTTTTGAGACGTTACTTAAAAATGGGGACATCTATCTTGGTGAGTATGAAGGATGGTATTCAGTTCCGGATGAGACGTACTACACAGAGTCACAACTCGTTGATGGAAAAAGCCCTGACAGCGGGCATCCAGTCGAGCTTGTGCGCGAAGAGTGCTACTTTTTCCGCCTTAGCAAATACGCGGATCGCTTGATTGAATACTTTGAGTCACATCCTGAGTTTATTTTGCCGGAATCTCGTAAAACCGAGATGATCAATAACTTCTTGAAACCGGGACTCCAAGATTTGGCAGTTTCGCGTACTACATTTGATTGGGGCGTGCAAGTCCCATCGAACCCGAAACACGTCGTTTACGTATGG
Source organism: Exiguobacterium sp. s101 (assembly GCF_018617835.1). Lineage (NCBI taxonomy): Bacteria > Bacillati > Bacillota > Bacilli > Caryophanales > Exiguobacterium > Exiguobacterium sp. s101. The sequence continues at coordinate 7,983 of NZ_JACSKX010000018.1, forward strand.
GTCGATGCGCTCACGAACTATATTTCGTCACTCGGGTATGGGACAGACAATGACGAGCTCTTCAACCGCTATTGGCCAGCAGATGTCCATTTAGTCGGAAAAGAAATCGTCCGTTTCCATACGATTATTTGGCCAGCTCTCTTAATGGCGCTTGACCTCCCGTTACCGAAGCAAGTGTTTGCGCATGGGTGGCTGCTTATGAAAGATGGAAAGATGTCGAAATCAAAAGGAAACGTGGTCGATCCGATTCCATTGATTGACCGCTATGGGCTCGACTCTGTCCGTTACTATCTTCTTCGCGAAGTGCCGTTCGGAGCGGATGGCACGTTCACTCCGGAAGCGTTTGTTGACCGTTTGAACTTCGATTTGGCAAATGACCTCGGGAACTTATTGAATCGCACCGTTGCGATGATTAAGAAGTACTTCGACGGAAACATTCCGGCCTATAACGGTAATGTCACAGCGTTCGATGCGGAACTGTTAAATATGGTGAAGGAAACGACACGCAAAACGGAAGAAGCCATGGAGCACATGGAATTTTCGGTCGCACTCACAAATATTTGGCAGCTCGTCAGCCGTGCGAACAAATACATTGATGAGACACAACCGTGGGTTCTCGTGAAAGATGAGTCGAAGCGTGAAGAACTCGCTTCTGTCATGACACACCTTGCGGGCGTTCTACGTCACGTGGCTGTTATGATCCAACCATTCATGACACGTGCCCCGAAAGAAATGTTCCGTCAACTCGGGCTCGAGGGAGAGGATATGTCTTGGGAGGCACTCGATACATTCGCGGACTTTAACAATGCGGTTGTGACGGACGGGACGCCAATTTTCCCACGTCGTGATGTGAAGGAAGAAGTGGATGCAATCCAAGAAATGATGCGTCAAGCATCAAAAGCACGGATTGAAGAAACGGAAACGGCGTCAGTGGAAGAAGTCGATGAAGACGTTCGTCCTGAAATCACGATTGATGTCTTTGATCAGGTCGAATTCCGTGTAGGTCAAATCGTGGAAGCCGATAAGATTAAAAAAGCGAAGAAACTGTTGAAACTTCAAGTCGACCTCGGGAAAGAGACGCGTCAAATCGTGTCTGGTATTGCTGAATGGTATGCCCCTGAAGATTTGGTTGGCAAGAAAGTCATCGTTGTCGCAAACTTGAAACCGGTCAAACTTCGGGGAGAACTGTCTCAAGGGATGATTTTAGCGGCAGATCGTGATGGAAAGCTAGAACTCGCAACGGTGTCAGACCAGATGCCGAACGGTGCCATCGTCAAATAATGAAATGGGGGAGACCGCGGTCTCCCTCTCTTTTTCTAAGGAGGAAACAAGATGTTGATTGATACACACACGCACATCAATGCAGAACAGTTCAACGAGGATGTGGGAGAGACAATCGAGCGGGCGAGAGAAGCAGGAGTATCTCCGCTACTTGTCGTCGGATTTGATACGCCGACCATCGATCGGGCAATCGAGTTGGCAGAAGCGCATGAAGACATCTATGCCATTGTCGGATGGCACCCGGTCGATGCGATTGATTGTACAGATGCGGATTTGGCACGGATTGAAGCACTTATGAGTCATCCGAAAGTGATGGCACTCGGTGAAATCGGTCTCGACTATCACTGGGACAAGTCGCCGAGAGACGTGCAACAGCGTCTCTTCCGCCAACAAGTTGCCATCGCAAAGCGGACGAATATGCCAATTGTCATTCATAATCGAGAAGCGACGGCTGATGTGCTCGATATTTTGGAAGAAGAGCATGCCGAGGAAGTCGGTGGTGTGTTCCATAGTTATAGCATGTCCGTTGAACTTTTGCCGCGTTGCTTAGACTTGAACTTCTATATCTCGTTAGGGGGACCGGTCACATTTAAAAATGCGAAGGTTCCGAAAGCAGTCGCACAAGAAGTACCATTGAACCGTCTTCTCGTCGAAACGGATTGTCCTTACTTGACCCCGACCCCGTTCCGTGGAAAACGGAACGAACCGGCATACGTTAAATATGTAGCGGAAGAGATTGCGTCACTTCGAGACATGGCATTCGATGAACTGGCAGAAGCGACGACAGCTAACGCGAAGAAGCTGTTTCGACTTCCATGATTAAACGTGTGCTAGCTAGTATAGGTGTTATCGTGACCGCTTCTGTGGCGTATGTCATGCTACAGCCTGAAGTAATCAAGGTCGTCGATGACGGTGTCGTGATTGAGCATGAGACAAGGGCAGATTCCGTTCTCGAGGTACTTGAAGAATTAAACATCACGTTAGATGAGACGGATTACGTCACACCAGCACTGAGTGGGGATGTACCGGAAGACCGTCTGATCCGGATTGAGCGTTCACATGAGGTGTCACTTCAAATTGGATATGGACAAATCGAGTCGATTCAAACGCGCGAAAGGACCGTGGAGGACGTGTTGTTGCGTTACGGAGTGACCGTGCGGGATGGAGACACCGTATATCCGTCCGTGCGTACACCGGTGACGAATGGGATGACGATTCGTTATCAACCGGTTGTTGTGGTGAATTTGATTGTCGGGCAAGATGCGTTGACAATCTACACGATGGCAACAGACGTTAAACAACTGTTAACAGATGAGAACATCGATGTGACGGAAAGTGACACGGTCATACCAGCCCTGTCGACATCCATTCGTGAAGGATTGACGATTACGGTCAACACGAATCGTGATGTTGTTCAATATGAGAGCCAGTTGATTCCGTTTGAGGTGGTTGAGGAAGAGGACGAGACTCTCGACGAAGGTGTGAAGCAAACGGTACAAGTCGGGGTTCCTGGACTTGAACGGACAAGGTATGCACTTACTGTGGAAAATGGTACAATTACAAATCGTACGAAAACGGAAGTGGAAACGTTGCGTAAAACGACGCCGCAGATCATCAAAGTGGGAACGAAGGAAGTCGTGGAATCGACTACCGAGCCGACGACTGCGGATGAATCGAGCCCGTTTATACCGGAAGCCGAAGTGGAGATTGTTGAGGCGCCCAAAACGGATGACGTGTTAGATTTCTCATCTGCGAAACAATTGCTTGTAGAAGCGACCGCTTATACGAACAATCCGGAAGATACGGTGACATATAACGGGCGCGTGCTGACAAGAAGTGGATATGATGTGACGGACACGATACTGTTTGAAGGAATGCGGATTATAGCGGTTGACCCTGCTATCATTCCACTCGGGACCCGCGTATACGTTGAAGGGATTGGTATGGCGATTGCCCTTGATACAGGAAGTGCAATCAAAGGCCAAAAAATCGACATCATGATGGATGAAAAGGAAAAGGCCGTGACGTTTGGTCGTAAGCCGCTCACCATCTGGGTGATTCCGAAACAAGAAGAAGAGAAAGAAGGATCAGACAATGCGTGAGAAAATACAAGAAATCATCGTCGTAGAGGGGCGTGACGATACGGCGCGACTTCAAGAGGTATTCGATGTCGATACGATTGAGACGAACGGCTCTGCCGTGTCTGATCAGACGATCGAACGAATTCGTCGTGCACAAGAAAAACGGGGGGTTATCATTTTGACGGACCCCGATTACCCGGGGGACCGGATTCGAGCAATCGTCGAGGAGCGGGTCAAAGGGTGTAAGCATGCTCACCTGCCTCGTGCCGAGGCAAAGGACAAACGTGGGAAAATTGGTGTAGAACACGCGAGTCCTAATTCGATTCGTCGCGTCTTGCGTTCGGTATTTGAACCGCGTGTCGAAACAGATCAACCGATCGTTACACGGAAGATGGTACTAGAGGCTGATTTAATCGGAGGCACAGCGGCTGCGACGCGTCGGAAACGGCTCGGCGTACTGCTTCGCATCGGTGAGCCGAACGCCAAACAATTTGTCAAACGGGTCGAGGCGCTCGGCGTCACGATTGAAGAGTGGGAGCAGGCACTTGCTCAATTAGAGGAGGAACAGGGTTGAAAGACATTGCAACAATCCAACGAACGAAATCAATTTTAGAGCGCCACGGTTTTTCATTCAAAAAATCGCTAGGTCAAAACTTTTTAATCGATTTAAATATTTTAAGTAAGATTGTCGGTGCAGCAGAACTGAGTGAATCAAGCGGAGTACTTGAGATTGGTCCCGGAATCGGTTCGCTAACGGAGCAGTCGGCCAAGCGCGCTAAAAAAGTCGTGGCGCTTGAGATTGACCAACGTCTTTTACCGATTCTCGAAGATACGATGTCACCGTATCCGCACGTGAAAGTGATTCATGGGGATGCTTTAGAATTAAATTTACGTGAAATCGTCGAGCAGGAATTTTTAAATGAAGGTATTGAAGATATATCCGTTGTCGCAAACTTGCCCTACTACGTTACAACACCGATCATCATGCGATTGCTCGAGAGTGGTGTGAAATTCCGTTCACTCGTCATGATGATTCAAAAAGAGGTGGCAGAACGGATTGGTGCAAAACCTGGAACGAAGGCATACGGTTCACTATCGATTGCGATTCAGTACTATGCGGAGACGGAAGTCAGTTTTATCGTTCCGAAAAACGTATTCATTCCAGCACCAAACGTCGATTCGGCCGTCATCACGCTTCGAATGCGCAAGGAGCCGGCTGTACAGGTGAAGGACGAGGCCTTTTTCTTTGATGTCGCGCGCGCAAGCTTCGCACAACGTCGTAAAACCATTCTGAACAACTTGACAAACTGTATTGGAAAAGAACATAAAGTCGAACTCGAACGCTCACTTCATGAGGCGGGAATCGATCCAAAACGTCGAGGAGAAACGTTGAGCCTAGAAGAATTCGCACGATTATCTGACACAATTTTACCACTTAAAAATAGTTGACGACCTTAAAACTAGTCGTTATAATATAAATCTTTATTTTCATATTTAAATATGCTATACTTGTAACAGTGAGGTGAAGCGTATGCCAAAAACGTTACAAGAAATCAGACAGAAACTCGAATCGCATGTTGGTGAACGATTGACGTTGAAAGCAAACGGCGGTCGTAAGAAAGTCGTTACTCGGTTTGGAACGCTCGTTGAGACATATCCTGCGGTCTTCGTTGTGAAATTAGACGAAGAGTTGCACAATGTTGAGCGTGTCTCGTATAGCTACGCTGATGTCCTAACGGATACAGTTAAAATTGAATTCGGCAATTGATTTATAAATGAGGAGCGGATGCATTGGCAGCTGCTTCTTTTTTTGTGCGCCTTTTTACGGTACAATGTCGAACAGGAGACAAATGGGAAGGGTGAACGTGATGCGCACGATTAGTGTGAAAGCGCCGGCAAAAATTAATTTGACGCTCGATGTTCTCGGAAAGCGTTCGGACGGCTATCATGAAGTAGAAATGATAATGACGACAGTCGACTTAGCAGACCGTTTGGAGTTGACAGTTCTAGAATCGGATGAGATTCGGATTCAATCGGAACATGCCTATGTGCCGAATGATCATCGAAATTTAGCATATCGGGCAGCGGAGTTGTTGCGTGAGCGTTTTAATATTCAACAAGGTATCGAGATTGTGCTCGATAAACAAATTCCAGTAGCTGCTGGTCTTGCCGGTGGATCGAGTGATGCGGCGGCAACGCTTCGCGGGATGAACGAACTGTTCTCATTAAACTTGTCATTAGAGGAACTAGCGGAGCTCGGTGCGGAAATCGGGTCTGACGTGTCATTTTGTGTCATCGGGGGGACGGCGATTGCCCGAGGGCGTGGAGAACGGTTAGAAATGGTTCCTGCGCCGCCACCGTGTTACGTTGTGCTCGGCAAACCAAAAATCGGGGTCTCAACCGCAGATGTGTATCGGGCTGTGCGTATGGATGAGGTCCATCATCCAAACACCGAGGCTATGGTGGAAGCGATTCATCAGAAAGATTTTCACGGAATTTGTGAAAACCTCGGGAATTCGCTCGAAAGTGTGACGCTCAAACTTCACCCGGAAGTAAAACAAATCAAAGAGACGATGCGTCATTGCGGGGCGGAAGGTGTTCTCATGAGTGGAAGTGGACCGACTGTCTTTGCGTTGATTGAACACGAGCAAAAAGCGTACCGAATCTATAACGGTTTAAAAGGATTTTGCCCAGAAGTGTTCGTCGTTCGGATTCTCGGCAAAAGACATTGAACAAAAACGAATGAAAGTGATATATTTTCATTAAAACATTCGTTTATTAATGAAGAAGTGAAGGAGAATCCGTATGAAAATTCGTAGAAGTGGTCGTCTCGTCGATATGACCCGTTATTTGCTTGACCATCCGCATCAGCTTGTCTCGTTGTCGATGTTTTCAAGCCGTTATAAAGCTGCAAAGTCCTCGATTAGCGAAGATCTTGTCATTGTTAGTGAAACGCTGTCTCATGATGGAATTGGTAAGCTTGTTACCGTTCCTGGTGCGGCCGGTGGTGTTATGTTTATTCCAGGATGGAGTAAAGACAAATCACTTGAGATGATTGATACGCTCTGTGATCAGTTATCAAAACCTGAGCGTCTGTTACCGGGTGGATACCTCTACTTAACCGACGTGTTAGGTAATCCAAGCCAGGTGAAGCCGATGGGTCAAGTTTTTGCGTCTGTGTTCGCGGACCGGAAAGTTGATGTCGTCATGACCATTGCGACGAAGGGAATCCCGATTGCTTATGCCGTTGCCGAACAATTAGGTGTCCCATTTGTCATCGTCCGTTCGGATAGTCGTGTCACAGAAGGATCGACTGTCAGTATCAACTACGTATCTGGTTCATCGAAAGCAATTCGTACGATGGCACTTGCACGCCGAAGTCTGCCACGCGGTGCGAATGTACTTTTAATCGATGACTTCATGAAAGCCGGGGGAACAATCCGTGGGATGATGAGTCTCTTGAATGAATTCGAGGCAAACCTTGCGGGTGTCGGTGTGTTGATGGAAGCTGAAGGGGCCGAGAAGAAGATGGTCAGCGAATACGTCAGTTTGATGAAATTGACAAATGTTGATTCGGACGAGGGTCTCGTCACCATTTCACGAGGGAATGTGGAACAGTTCCTAAATTGATTGGCAAAATTTTAATTTCGTTTTATGATTAGAGGGTATAGAATTATTAATATGGAGTCATGACGTTCGTTTGAAACTAACTGAACCTTGCAGAAGACCACACCATGGCGTAGACAACGACGATAAAGGGGATGCGAAACATGCAGATCACAGACGTAAAAATTCGCAAAGTCGCGACAGAAGGCAGAATGAAAGCATTGGCCTCAATCACACTTGACCATGAATTCGTTGTACATGACCTTCGAATCATCGAGGGGAGTAGCGGTCTATTTGTCGCCATGCCGAGCAAACGGACACCAGAAGGCATTTTTCGCGATATCGCGCATCCGATTAATGGGGAGATGCGACAGAAAGTTGAAGCAGCTGTTTTGGAAACCTATTCCAATATGGGTGTGGACGTCCTTGACCCACAACAAGTATCTTACGGTATGAATGAATGACAGGAAACGGCGGTTAGGTTCCCTACCGCTGTTTTTTTGCGTTTTCAATGGTTAAGGAACGGTACAACTATTGAAACGAAGGCACGGTTTCGATATAGTAGAAACGGTGTAAATAGGATTTAGTTACAGATAAGCCGAACTATACAGACCAATCACAGCTGTTGTGAGATAGGAGCGAATCAAGAATGGAGCGTTTTGCAGTCATTTTGGCAGCAGGAAAAGGGACGCGAATGAAGTCGAAGCTTTATAAAGTACTTCATCCGGTTCTAGGGAAACCAATGGTTGAGCATGTTGTCGACCAGTTAGACCAAATCGGTGTCAGTCGTCAAATCGTAATCGTTGGCCATGGGGCGGAAGCGGTACAAGATACGCTCGGCACACGAGTAGAGTATGCGGTCCAAGAACAACAACTTGGAACGGGACATGCTGTTCAAATGGCAGAAGCAGAGCTTGCGGGTAAATCAGGGGCGACACTCGTCGTCTGTGGAGATACACCGCTACTTACAGCGGAAACGTTAGAAGCCCTTCTCGCTCATCATGAAGCGCAACAAGCGAAAGTCACTGTACTGACTGCGATTGCCGACGACGCGACAGGATACGGTCGTGTGATTCGTGGTGAAGATGGGAACGTGACGAAAGTCGTGGAACATAAAGATGCTTCTGAGACAGAGCTCGCCATCAATGAAATCAATACGGGTACGTACGTGTTTGATAACGAATTGTTATTCGATGCACTTAAACGAGTCGGAAACAATAATGCACAGGGTGAATATTACTTACCTGATGTCATCGCAATCGCAAAAGAATCGGGCGAAGTGGTAGCGGCGCATACAGCACCGACGTTTGATGAGACGATTGGGGTCAATGACCGCGTGGCCTTGTCACAAGCGGAAGCGATCATGCGGAAACGGACGAATGAACGTCTCATGCGTGAAGGGGTTACATTTATGGATCCTGCATCGACATACATTTCTCCAGATGTGGTGATTGGTTCGGATACGGTCATTTATCCGGGGACGGTCATTCTTGGGAAGACGACAATCGGCTCGGAATGTGTGATTGGTCCAAACTCGGACATCCGTAACAGTGTGATTGAAGACAATGCCGTTGTTCGCCAGTCTGTCGTGACAGACAGCCGGGTCGGTGAAGAGGCTCAAGTCGGACCTTTCGCTCACTTGCGTCAACAAGCTGTTCTTGGCGCGAACACACGCGTCGGTAACTTTGTTGAGATAAAAAAATCAACGTTCGGTGATGGTACGAAAGCTTCGCACTTGAGCTATATCGGGGATGCGTCGATCGGTGAACGTGTCAACTTAGGATGCGGATCGATTACGGTAAATTATGACGGCAAAAATAAATTTGAGACAGTCGTAGAAGACGATGCATTCGTCGGCTGCAATGTCAACTTGATTGCCCCTGTAAAAGTCGGGAAAGGTGCGATTGTCGCAGCCGGCTCGACGATTACAAATGATGTACCGGAAGAGGCGCTTGCGATTGCACGCGAACGCCAAACGAATAAAGAAGGTTACACAAAACGATAACTTGCTGCCAGTCATTATGGAAAACGATGGAGGAGAATCCTAAACATGTCTACTGTATACGAACGAGAAATTCGTCTATTTAGCTTAAACTCGAACCGCCCGCTTGCTGAAGAAATCGCGAAAGAAATTGGTGTCCCGCTCAGTGATTGCCAAGTCAAACGTTTCAGTGACGGTGAACTCTATATTAACATCGAGGAAAGTGTTCGTGGAGATGATGTGTATGTCATCCAATCAACAAGCTCGCCTGTAAACGAAACGCTCATGGAATTGCTCGTCATGATTGATGCACTCAAACGTGCTTCTGTCCGTACGATTAACATCGTGATGCCGTATTACGGGTACGCACGTCAAGACCGTAAAGCACGCTCGCGTGAACCGATCACAGCGAAACTTGTCGCTGACCTTCTTACGGTAGCGGGTGCGACACGCGTCATCACGATGGATTTGCATGCAGCGCAAATTCAAGGATTCTTCAATATTCCGGTTGACCAATTACTCGGTGTACCGCTCATCTCGACTTACTTTGAAACAGAAGAGTTTCAAGCGAAAGATATCGTGGTCGTTTCTCCAGATCACGGTGGCGTGACACGCGCACGAAAATTGGCAGAACGTTTGAAAGCACCGATTGCCATCATTGACAAGCGTCGTCCGAAAGCGAATATCGCTGAAGTCATGAACATCGTTGGAAGCGTTGAAGGGAAAACAGCGATTTTGATTGACGACATCATCGATACAGCGGGTACAATCACTCTTGCTGCAGATGCCATCGTCGAAGCGGGCGCGAAGGAAGTATATGCGTCTTGTACGCATCCGGTTCTTTCTGGTCCAGCGATGGAGCGCATCGACAACTCATCGATCAAAGAGTTGGTTGTCTTAAATACCATCGATTTGACGGGTCGCCCTTGCTCGAGCAAGATCAAGCAAATGTCGGTTGCCCATTTACTTGGGGAAGCGATTATGCGCGTACACGAGCATAAATCGGTCAGTACACTATTCGATTAAAAAAAACGAGGCCCGGAGGCATTCGCCTTTGGGCTTTTTTGTTCAGGAGGAATTGATATGAAATGCATCGTCGGTCTTGGAAATCCCGGGAAAAAGTTTGAGATGACGCGACACAATGTCGGTTTTTTAGCGATTGATCGTCTCGCAGAAAAGCATGGCATCTCGCTGAATGAGGCGAAGTTTAATGCCCTTATGGGAACGGGAAGAATCAATGGTGAACGCGTTGTACTCGTGAAGCCGCTTACGTATATGAACTTGTCGGGTGAAGCGGTCCGTCCCATTTTAGATTATTATAAGATTGAGATTGACGATTTATTGGTGATTTATGATGATTTGGATATGGTTCCCGGCAAGCTTCGCTTCCGTCCGAAAGGAAGCGCGGGTGGTCATAACGGAATCAAATCACTTATTCAACATTTAGGAACCGCTGAATTCAAGCGATTGAAGCTTGGTGTCGGTCGTCCCCCGCATCCGATTAAAGTTGTCGACTGGGTGTTGATGAACTATCGGAAAGATGAGTTATCGGAGTTGAACGAGACAATCGACAACGCCGTAACTGCAGCAACTGATTTTGTAGATACAGATTGGCTAGCACTGATGAATCGATACAACTAAAGGGTCATCGCACCCTTTTTTGTCGTATGAGTTGGAGGAAAACAAATGAATGCTTTAGAAAGATTTATGGTGGCGCTCCCTGAGACGAATATCATTCGCGAGCGGCTACAAAAAGTGGACCGTCAATTGGTAACGGGTCTGACGACGAGCGCGAAAGCTCTTGTCTTAGCAGGACTCGTGAAATCGTCAGCGAGACGCCTCGTCGTTGTGACACACAATATGTATCAAGCACAAAAAATGTTTGATCAACTTGAGTCACTCATCGGCCCTGATCAAACACTGCTTTATCCAATTGATGAGACGCTAGCAGGTGAACTATCACTGACATCTAGTCCGGAACTGTTGGCCGCCCGAATCGATGCCCGTACCCGTCTCCTTGACCAAACAGGAGGCGTTGTTGTCGTGCCACTCGGTGGATTACGACGTTACATGCCGAGTCCAAAAGCATGGCAAGACAGCCGCGTCATGTTGAAGCCTGGAAGTGATCTCGATTTAGCGGATTTTGCGAAACAATTGTCGGGGATGGGGTATGAACGGACGGCAACTGTAACGACGCCAGGCGAGTTTTCCGTACGAGGTAGTATATTAGACGTTTACCCGCTCACAGAAGCGCGTCCATATCGAATTGACTTGTTTGACACTGAAATTGATTCGATTTTTACGTTTGATGCCGAAACCCAACGTTCGCTCGGGGTGGTAGGGGAAGTGTGTATTACGCCTGCAACGGAGTTTGTTGCGACTGAGGAACAGTTGAAACAAGCGGGTAGCGCTCTTCGCAAGCAATACGACAGAACGGTGGAATTGATTACAAACGATGTGATTCGTCAGGCGCTCGATGAAGGAGTCGTGACGGATATCGAACGTTTAGAGCGTGGTGATTTCCCAGATAAAGTAGGAAAGTATTCGCCACTTCTTTATACATCAACGCTTCTTGATTACGTAGGAAAAGACGCCGTACTCATTTTGGATGAAGTGGCACGAATTGATGACGCCGCGGATGTGCAGGACCGGGAAGACGCCGAGTGGTTCTCTTCGCTCATCGAAAAAGGGGAAGCGGTCAGTAACTATACGCTCGCCGTCCCAATGCATAAAGTGTTCCTTGACTTGAAACAAGTGGCCTTCTCATTATTGCCGTCTCGTCGTTCAGGGATACCTGAGACCGATACGGTTCATTTGAGCTGTCGTCCGCTACCGGCATTTCACGGACAGATGCACTTATTGAAACAAGAAGTGGAACGTTGGCAACAAGGTGATCAACGAATTGTCGTGCTCGCGGGAGATCGGTCGCGTGCAGATAAAATAACAGCACTTCTTTCAGACTATGGGATTTCCTCGACGTTTACGAATGTCGATGGAGAGTTAGAACCGAGACGTGTGTCCGTCATTATCGGTCAAATTGAAGGTGGGTTTGAATTATCTACGAGTCGTCTTGTCGTTGTATCAGAAGAAGAACTGTTCAAACGTGTGACGAAACGGAAACGTCAGACGAAGAACTTGACGAACGCGGAACGAATCAAGAGTTACCAAGAGTTGAAGCCGAACGATTATGTCGTCCACGTGCACCATGGAATCGGAAAGTACTTAGGCATCAAAACGATTGAGGTCGGTGGGATTCATCAGGACTACCTTCATCTCGTCTATGCTGGTGACGATGCCCTTTACGTACCAGTCGACCAAATTGATCTCGTGCAAAAATATGTCGGGGCAGAAGGAAAAGAACCGAAGATTTATAAACTGGGTGGCACGGAATGGAAGAAGGTCAAATCGAAGGTCGCTAAATCGGTTGAAGACATTGCCGATGAGTTGATTAAATTGTATGCGGCACGAGAGGCCTCGGTTGGTTTTGCGTTTCCGTCGGACGATGAAGAGATGAGTCAGTTTGAATCTTCATTCCCGTACGCTGAAACAGAAGATCAAGTTCGCTCGATTGCTGAAATCAAAGCAGATATGGAACGCTCGCGTCCGATGGATCGTCTCTTATGCGGAGATGTTGGATATGGGAAAACGGAAGTGGCGATTCGGGCGGCATTTAAAGCGGTACTCGCCGGAAAGCAAGTCGCATTTCTTGTCCCGACGACCGTCCTCGCCCAACAGCATTATGAGACGATGCTCGAACGATTCAGCGAATTTCCAATCAATGTGTCGGTCATGAGCCGTTTCCGCTCGAAAAGTGAGATGACCGCGACGAAGAAGGGCTTGAAAGAAGGGACGATTGATATTGTCGTCGGTACACACCGCGTGTTGTCTAAAGACGTAACGTTTGCCAATCTCGGTCTCGTCATCATCGATGAAGAACAACGGTTCGGCGTTAAACATAAAGAACGTTTGAAACAACTGAAGACGAATATCGACGTGCTCACGTTGACTGCCACACCGATTCCACGGACGCTCCATATGTCGATGATTGGAATCCGTGACTTGTCCGTATTGGAAACACCACCTGAAAATCGATATCCGGTCCAAACATATGTCATGGAGTATGACGGAATCGTCTTGCGTGAAGCTTTAGAGCGTGAACTCGCTCGTGGTGGGCAGGCGTTCTTCCTCTATAACCGTGTCGACGGTATCGAACGAAAAGCGGAAGAAATTCGTGCCCTATTACCGGACGCGCGTATCGCGACGGCACATGGACGGATGACGGAGAGTGAGCTCGAGAGCCAATTGATCAGCTTTTTAGAAGGAGAGGCAGATATTTTAGTCTCGACGACAATCATCGAGACGGGAATCGATATTCCAAACGTCAATACACTTATCGTCCATGATGCTGACAAGATGGGGTTGTCGCAGCTCTATCAACTTCGTGGTCGTGTCGGACGCTCGAATCGAATCGCCTACGCGTACTTCACCTATCGAAAAGATAAGCGCTTAACGGAAGTTGCCGAAAGCCGACTTCAGGCCATTAAAGAGTTCACGGAGCTCGGAAGTGGCTTTAAGATTGCGATGCGGGACTTATCGATTCGGGGTGCTGGTAATTTGCTAGGTGCACAACAATCAGGGTTTATCGATTCGGTCGGTTTCGATCTGTACTCACAAATGCTCTCCGAAGCAATCGAGGAGCGGAAAGACCGAATGCGTGGACAAGCAAAACAAGTCGTATTCAAGCCGGAAATTGCATTCCAAGCGGATGCGTATATCCCAGATAATTATTTGTCGGATAGTGAATTAAAAATCGAGATGTACAAACGTTTCAAATATGCGGATACGCCAAGCGCATTATTCGCCCTTCAAGACGAATTGATTGAGCGATTTGGTGAATTCCCTGAACCGGTCGCGCTTCTCATTCAACTGACGCGCTTACGTATTTACGGAGAACTGGCAAAAGTGAGTCGGATCAAGCAAACACCGGGACGCATTGAAATCGTCTTATCAAAAGAGTCGACAGCTGCACTTGATGTATCATCCTTCATGGAATGGACAATGCCGCTCGGTCGCAAACTTGGGGTGGGTCAAGAAGATGGGGCGTTGAAACTATCGCTCAGTGGCCGTGTCCCCCTAACAGAGCTCCTAAATGATGCCGATACTGTATTAGAGGAACTGACGAAGCGGTTGGTAGGCGATGCAGTCGCCAAGTAAATTTGCGCAAGGCGTCGTCTTGTTCGCCATTGCCGGCTACGTGTCGAAACTGATTAGCTTCGCTTATCGTGTCCCGTATCAAAACTTAGCGGGTGACTTCGGGCTCTATGCCTATCAAACCGTCTATCCATTCGCTGCGATCGTGGCTTCACTCGGGATTTATGCGATGCCAGTCGTTATTGCGAAAATTGGTGTCGGGACAAAAGGGGAAAATCGAAAGTTGGAAGTGCTATGGGGGAGCTTTTATGCGCTGTTTCTACTATCGATTGTCCTCGTTGTTACGGTATGGGTATTCGCACCGACCATTGCCGGATGGCTAGGAGATGAGCAGCTGGCACCGGCACTCCGGGTGATCAGTTTAAGTTATTTACTTATGCCAGCCTCGGCCGTATTACGTGGCGCTTTTCAATCGAGAGATGACTTACGACCGAGTGCATGGTCACAAGTGCTCGAAAACTTTGTCCGCGTCACAGTCATGCTGTCACTATTATGGTTCGGGGTACGACTCGGAAAAGATGCCTATACGCTTAGCCAATATGCGTACGGTGCGACACTCATTGGTGGAATCGTAGCGATTGCCTTTCTGGTTTATCGTGCACGAGGAATACGGATTGTAAGGGTGCGACGAGCCACGTTTCGAAGTGGGATGCGACTTTTGCTGACAACAGGATTTGCGGTGGGGTTTGCCTCACTCGGGATTCTATGGATGCAACTTGTCGACTCTTTCACCATCGTCAATTTGATGGGGGGGACGTATGACGCGAAGGTGAGCAAAGGAGTGTTTGATCGGGGATACCCGCTCGTCCAATTCGCCATCCTGTTCACGACGACCATCGGGATGGCGAATGTGCCGATGCTCGTCCGTCATTATCGTGCGGGACATCTACAAAAGACGACACAAGGACTCCGTTCGATGATTCGGGTGACGACTGCGATTGCTGGTGCAGCGACAATCGGCTTGATAGGGGTCATGTTCTTCTTGAACGTGGCACTATTTGAAGATGAGTCAGGAACACAAGCACTTATGTTTTTAGCTACAAGTACGTTCGCTGCCTCTTTGGCGATTGTAAGTATGACTTGTTTGCAGGCGATTGATCGAGAATGGGTCGCCGCTCGTAGTATGGTCGTCGCGATTTTGGTGAAGAGTGTGACGAATGCATGGCTTGTGCCAATCTATGGGATTGAGGGGGCGGCAATTGGTACCTCAATCGGCTTTTTGGCGATGGCATTCTATAACTTTAAAGCGCTCGACCGTTCGATTCCGCTCGGCTCGTTTCGGTCGAAACATTACAAATCGCTATGGAAAGCCCTGGTACCCATGCTATTCCTCATTGCCGTGTTAAACTGGGTTGGTCAGATGTGGGTCGATTCAAGAATCACTGCTTTCGGATGGTTGATCGGGATGGTGAGTAGTGGGGCCGTCCTCTATATATGGAGATTATGGAGCACACGGATGTTGTCACTTGCGGAATGGGAGTTGATTCCGTTCGGAAGTCGTCTACTCGATGTGCTTGAAAAAAAGGAGAACTGATATGGGTTATACAATCACGGTGGTCGGACTCGGGTCCGGCGAGTTAAATCAATTACCACTCGGTGTGTACCGCCATTTAAAACAGCAACCACTCGTCTGGTTGCGGACGAAAGAGCATCCGGTCGTTCGTGAGTTAGAATCAGAAGGGCTCGTATTCGATTCTTTTGATTCGATTTACGAATCAAGCGAAACATTTGAAGAGGTCTATAATCAGATTGTTGAGACATTAATGAATAAATGTGAAGAAATGGCGATCACATATGCTGTACCGGGTCATCCTTTCGTAGCAGAACGGACCGTTGAACTGTTGGTGGAACGCGGAGCCGATCTTCATGTGCTTGGCGGTCAAAGCTTTTTAGACGCGATGTTTCAAGCGCTTCAAATCGATCCAATCAATGGATTTCAACTGCTTGATGCGACAGCCCTCGACCTTGAACGACTGCAGGTCACCCAGCACATTCTTATTGGTCAAGTGTACGATGGATTTGTAGCAGGGGATGTCAAAGTGCAGCTAATGGAGCGTTATCCGGATGAGCATCCCGTCACCCTTGTGACCGCTGCAGGAACTACACAAGAACGAATTGAACACATTCCGCTATTCGAGATGGACCGTGTGGCGGAAGTGAACAATTTGACGACGCTCTATGTGCCACCGCTCGTCGACGAATCGTATTTGGCGAAAGATTTTGCGACACTCAAACAGATTATTGCAACACTTCGGGGTCCGAACGGCTGCCCCTGGGACCGCAAACAGACACATGAGTCGCTTCGGAAGTATTTACTGGAAGAAGCGTACGAACTGATTGAAGCCATCAATGCAGAAGATGATAATGCGATTATTGAAGAACTGGGCGACGTCTTGCTCCAAGTCATGTTACATGCTCAAATCGGTGCAGATGAAGGGTACTTTGATATTCGTGATGTGATTGGTTCGATTAGTGAAAAGATGGTACGTCGTCATCCACACGTCTTTGGGGACATCACAGTTGAAAACGCCTCCGAGGTCGTGAAAAATTGGAACACGATTAAACAAGCCGAAAAAGGGGAAAAGAAACAATCGCATCTCGATGGTGTGCTCATCGACCAACCTTCATTGATGAGGGCGGAACAACTTCAAAAGAAAGCCGCCCAAGTAGGGTTTGAGTGGGATGACGTATCCGGGGCCTTCACGAAGCTCGAAGAAGAATTGAACGAATGGCGTGAGGAACTTGGTGACGAATCAGAATTAGGAGATGTATTGTTTTCCATCGTCAATATCGCGAGATACGTTGGGCTGAATGCCGAGCAAGCTCTAGAACAGACGAACCGAAAGTTTAAACGTCGATTCGAATTCATTGAAGTAAATGGGGACCTTCAGCAGATGACACTCGAACAAATGGATGAACTTTGGAACGAGGCAAAGGAGAAAGGTTTATGAGACTAGATAAATTTTTAAAGGTATCACGTTTGATCAAGCGTCGTACGTTAGCGAAAGAAGTAGCAGATCAGGGACGGATTCAATTGAATGGACAAGTCGCAAAGGCGAGCACAGACGTCAAAGTCGGAGATGAACTACAAATTCGGTTCGGAAATAAGCTTGTTACGGTCGTTATTGATTCAATCGCGGAACATGCACGTAAAGAAGATGCGAAAGAAATGTATCGTTTACTTAAAGAAGAGAAGATGGATGGTAGTATCAACTCGTAAAAAAAAGTATACTTAGTGTATTAAGAGGAGGGGGATGAGGCGATGAATGGACGTAATCCGATGGATCGACAACGGCGCATTCGTGCGCTAGACGAGCGTAGAGAACAGCTGGAAAAAGACACACATCGGCGGCGAATTCATCTTCGCCGTCGTTTGGCAGCGGCCTCACTCCTATTTTTATTTGTTATGGTCTTGATTGGGCAAAGTTACTTTTCAAAAGTCGGCTATGTGTCGGACCAACAACAAGCATACGCTCAAGCAAAAGTAGAGTTGCGTGAACAACAAGACGAGCAAGATGAATTGAAAGAGCAAGCGGAGCGATTACAAGATGAAGATTATATCGCAAACTTAGCGCGAAATGAGCTGCTTTTCTCTAAAGATGGAGAGATTATTTTCTACTTCTCACCAGAAGAATAAGTTGGTTCGTTGACCGTTGAGGAAACGACTCGTATAATTGTAAAGAATCAATCAAAAAAAGGAGTACATTATTTTATGTCAATTGAAGTAGGAAGCAAGGTACAAGGTAAGGTCACAGGGATTACGCATTTCGGAGCGTTCGTCGAGCTCCCGAACGGCAAAACAGGTTTAGTGCACATCAGTGAGGTGGCAGACTCTTACGTCAAAGATATCAATGAAGTGTTGACAGTCGGTCAAGAAGTCACGGTGAAAGTATTGAACGTCGAAAGCGATGGGAAAATTGGATTATCCATCAAAAAAGCAGTAGACCGCCCTGTAAGCGAACGTCCTGAGCGTCCGGCCGGTGAGCGTTTCTCTCGTGGTCCACGCCCGGGCGGCCCTAGTCAAGGCGGTCCACGTCCTGGTGGACGCAGCGGTGGTGGCCCACGTGGTGGTGGTCGTCGCGAACCGCAGCGCCGCGAGCCAGAAACATTTGATACATTGATGAGTAAATTTTTGAAAGATAGCGACGAGCGTCTTACGACTTTGAAACGTCAAACAGATTCGAAACGCGGTGGACGTGGAGCCAAACGCGGGTAATCCTTCGAATACCAATTAGCTTCTACTCGTAACTATATAGGTCTTAATATAAGACGAGTCGTGAACATTTTTGTTCGCGACTTTTTTTGTTTTGAAAAAAAATTATGAAAAATAACTAAAATAGTTGCTTTTTTTCGGGGAAGGGAGCAAAATAGGGAACATGAAAAAATAGTTATGTTTTATAAGTGAAGGTGGAGAGAAAAATGAATGGATGGAAACTGTGGACGGCGGAGTGGCGGAGTATCTTTAAGAACCCACGTGTGTTGGTCCCGATTCTCGCAGTCGCACTCGTACCGCTAATGTATGCCGGTATGTTTTTATGGGCTTTCTGGGATCCTTACGGACAGATGAAAGATTTGCCGGTCGCCATCGTCAATGAAGACAAAGGGGCAACGTTTGAAGGGGAGTCGCTTGAGATTGGGGACGATCTCATTGACAAGTTATTGAAGTCGGAAGCGTTCGAGTTTGTCGAGACGACCGAAAAAGAAGCGGAATCTGGATTGGAAGACCATGATTACTATATGGCGATTGAGATTCCGGAAGACTTTTCGGAAAAAGCAACGACAGCTTTGGATGAAAATCCAGAGCAACTTGAATTGAAGTATATTGCGAATGAATCGTATAATTTCTTAGCTGCGCAAATCGGTGGTTCCGCGATGGAGCAAGTAAAAGCGGAGCTTTCGACCGAGGTATCGAAACAGTACGTCAGTGCGTTGAAAGATGGGCTGAATGACGTAGCCGACGGACTTGATGAAGCGGCAGACGGTGCAACAAAACTTGCAGAAGGCTCAAAAACAGCTAAAGACGGTGCCGTCAAATTGGCGGATGGGACGGAGTTACTTGCTTCGAAACAACGTGAGCTCGCAGATGGAGCAAGTCAGTTAAATGATGGGATCGCCCAGTTGGCCGATGGTTCCTCTGAGCTAGCAGAAGGAACAAAATTACTCGCTTCGAAACAGCGTGAACTCGCAGATGGAGCAAGTCAATTAAAGGATGGCGTGACTCAACTGGTTGATGGTTCCTCTGAACTTGCAGATGGGAGTCAACAAGTTCATGAAGGCTCAGCCTCTCTTTCAGATGGTGTACATCGTGTCAGCGATGGTGCCTACGCGTTACAAGACGGAACGAGTCAACTCGTTGAAGGCACAGGAACTTTTGCATCAAAACTAGATGAACTGCATACAGGTGCAAAAACGTTGAACCAAGGCGTTCAAGACCTTTCTGCAGGAATTGAACGCTCGAAAGAGGGTGCGTCCGCATTAAATGACGGCGCAAATCAACTTGCGGGTGCATTGACCACCGCGAAAGACGGTAACGCGGCACTTGTCGTGGGTCAGACGGAATTGGTCAATGGAATCGGACAAATGAAATCTGAGTTGACCGCGAAGCAAGATGAGTTGATTGGACAACTGACGGCACTCGCCGAATCGGGTCAATCCGTGTCACCTGAAATGCTTCAAGCCATCGCTGCGCAACTAAGAGATGGAAAACAAGAAACGGCGGCAGGTTTTGATCAATTAGCTGCTGGTGCGACGAAAGTGAAGGATGGACAAACCTCATTAGCTGCTGGTCTAGAGCAAGCAGAGGCAGGTGCTGGAGAACTTTTGTCAGGACTTTCTGAATTAAGCACAGGTCAAACAAAATTGGTCGAAGGCGCTAAAGCATTAGCCAGTGGCTCTAGTCAAATCGAGCAAGGCACGCAAACAGCGGCCGGTCGCTCACAAGAGCTTGTGGCAGCCAGTTCGAAACTCAATCAAGGTGCGACGCAACTTCAAGATGGGACGAATGAACTCGTAACAGGCAGTGATAAGCTCGTAGCCGCGACTGGACAACTCTCTGAGGGAAGTGTGAAGCTTGCGGATGGTGCGAAGAGCGCTAGTGCCGGAACAAGCGAGTTAGCCAACGGCGCGAATCAGTTAGCTGATGGCGGTCAAAAACTTCAATCCGGTAGTCGTGAGCTTGCAGACGGCGCGCAGGATGCTGGTGCCGGAACAAGTGAGCTAGCGAATGGCGCGAGTCAGTTAGCAGACGGTGGACAAGAACTTCAATCCGGTAGCGGTGAACTCGCCGATGGGATGACAGACCTTGCATCCGGCAGCGATGAACTTCGTGACGCCTTATTAAAAGGCGCGGAAGATGCAGATATCGGGTTAACTGACAATAATGTGGAGATGATGGCAGGTCCGGTTGCGCTCGTCGACAACTCGATTCACGAAGTGCCGAACTACGGTACAGGATTCGCTCCGTATTTCATGTCACTTGGACTCTTTGTCGGGGCACTCCTTCTCTCGATCGTCTATCCATTGTACGATCCAGTGGGGCGTCCAAAACGGAGTCTGTCATGGGTGATATCGAAGTCTGGCGTTCTCGTTGTCGTCGGATTCCTTCAGGCCTTAATTCTCGATGTGGCAATGGTGCAACTACTCGGTCTTGAAGTGAGCGAGCCGTTGAAATTTTTAGGTTTCAGCTGGTTGACGAGCATCACGTTCCTCTTTATCGTGCAGTTGCTCGTGACAACGCTCGGAAATCCGGGGCGTTTTGTGGCAATCGTCTTGTTGATTTTGCAATTGACGACGTCTGCGGGAACGTTCCCGCTCGAATTGATTCCAAGAGCGTTACAACCGTTCAATGCACTGCTTCCAATGACATATACGGTTGCTGGGTATAAAGAAATTCTATCGGCAGACGGTGCACAGTACTTGCAGACAGCTACCATCTATTTAACGTTTGTGGCTGCCGGATGCTTTGCATTGCTGTGGGCGTACTTCCGAATCGCATGGAAGAAAAAATATCGCCCAATCGCATCAGAAGCATGATGTAAAAACGTTATAAAATCGTGTATAGTGGGGAAGACGACGCTATACACGATTTTTTTATTAAAAAAATATAAAAAAGAATTGACACTCGAATGATGACTGGTTATTATAGAAAATGTGCTTAGGACACAACAATAACATGGCGGTGTAGCTCAGCTGGCTAGAGCGTACGGTTCATACCCGTGAGGTCGTGGGTTCGACTCCCTCCGCCGCTACCATTTTATTTAGGCCCGTTGGTCAAGCGGTTAAGACACCGCCCTTTCACGGCGGTAACACGGGTTCGAATCCCGTACGGGTCACTTAGCCTAAGCGAAAAGAAGCCATCTCAAACGAGATGGCTTCTTTTGTTATACCTAAGGAGGGAATTCATGAAAAAGGTGCTCGTCGCTGTGTCTGGCGGTGTGGATTCGATTGTCCTTTTAGACCGCCTTGTCAAACAAGGATGGAACGTAGCGGTGGCTCATGTCCATCATGGTCTACGAGAAGCATCAGATGAAGAGTATACGTTCGTCGCAAATATAGCGGCATCCTATCAAATCCCGTTTCATGGGAAGCGTCTTGATTTTCAAAAAGGAAAATCACAAGAGCGATATCGAGAGGCCCGATATCAATTCTTTGAAGACGTCATGAGTGAATATGGATATGACACATTGGCAACGGCACATCATGCGGACGATGAGTTAGAAACGGTGCTCATTCAACTTCATCGAAACGTGATTGAAGTGAAAGGGATTCCCGAAATCCGGAAATTTGGTAACGGGAGACTCATCCGTCCGTTGTTATATGAGTCGAAAGCTCAACTGATTGAGTATGCCCGACGGAACGAATTAGAGTGGCGCGAAGACGCAACAAACCAAGAACGCACCTACTTAAGGAATCTCATTCGCCATGAGATCGTGCCGAAACTGAAACAGACGTGGCCATCGGTTGTGAAAGAAGTCAGCGAAGCGGCAAAAGTGGCCCGTGCCGACTGGGATAGACGGTACCAATCGTGCGAACGGTGGGTGGAGGCATATGTAGAACTCGAAATGAAAGCGTTTCATGTGAAACTTGATCACGTTGAACGTTTGTCATCGCTCGAACGGTACACGGTCGGTCGGTTGTTGTCCGCTCGTTACGAGGTAAATGTGACGGAGGCGATCGAGAAACTATTGATGAGTCAAAAGGATACAGGCATTTATCATCTCCAGGGGGAATGGTTCATGACCAAGCGGAATAGGGTACTTAATCTTGTACAACGTTTAAGCATCTATCCGCTCCATCCGATTCAAGTAGAAACGCTACCGACTGTGGTTCAATTCGGAGAGCGGACAATCTCCCTGTCTATCGACGAGGGGGAAGAGGGCATCCCATTACATGAAATCACATATCCGCTCACAATTCGTACAATTAAACCGGGTGATCGGATGCGTTTAACCGTAGGGACAAAAAAAGTGGCTCGAATTTTAATTGATGAAAAAATTGATCGATCCATTCGTCCGATGCTGCCACTGCTTGAAGACGCTTCTGGACGGATTCTCGCGATTATTGGTGTAAGAGTTTCAGATTTTCTAGACAAGTCGGATGCGAATTGTCTACGATTAGATGCGAATTGTCTACGATTAATGGTAAAATGATGATTGTGTCGAAACAGAAAGAGGAGGATTTCAAGATGTCATTAATCAACGATATGGAAAAAATTTTAATCTCGCGTGAAGAGATTCAAGAAAAGGTACAAGAACTTGCCGGAACACTTAGCGAAGATTATAAAGAAGAGTTCCCGCTTCTCGTATGTGTATTGAAAGGCGCGATGCCGTTCATGTCGGACCTCGTTAAAGAAATGGACATCCACTTAGAGATGGATTTCATGGACGTATCGACGTATCATGGTGGCACATCGTCAACAGGTGAGGTTAAAATCGACAAAGATTTAAATACATCTGTAGAAGGACGCGACATCTTGATTGTAGAAGATATTATTGATAGTGGATTGACGCTTGGTTATCTCGTCGATCTTCTTAAATACCGTAAAGCGAAATCTGTGAAGATTGTCACGCTTCTCGACAAACCGACAGGGCGTAAAAATGGTTTATCAGCAGACTATAGCGGCTTCGTTATCCCACACGAATTTGTCGTTGGCTACGGTTTGGATTATGAAGAGAAATATCGTAATCTTCCTTACGTCGGTGTGCTCAAACCGAGCGTTTACGGGGGCTAACATTTTTCTTTTGAAAATGTGACGTGGTAAGATAAAAGAAATCCCCAAAGTATAGGCATATACTGAATGGGCGAGAACATCGTTTCTCGGAATAGGAGGCAGAGAATGAATCGTGCAGTGAAAAACACATTGGTTTTTGGTGTGATTTTCCTAGCCTTGATCTTGTTCCTTCAATATTTGCAGAATCCGAATAGTCAGAGTGAAACACTCTCGTATTCGAAATTCCTAGAATATGTGGAAGATGATCGGATTGAGACGGCAACCGTACAAGAAATCCCGGGAGCTATCTCGATTACAGGCGATCTTACAGGAGATGAAGACCAGCGTTATGAAACAAATATTCCAGCGAACGAAGCTGAGTATGCGGATGTATTAACACAGCTTCGAGCGAATACGGATATTCAAATCGAGGAAGCTGAATCGAACAGTAGTTGGTTCAGTATCATCTTTGCGATTTTACCGTTTATCATCATCTTCATCTTGTTCTTCTTCTTGTTGAACCAAGCGCAAGGTGGTGGCGGTGGTGGTCGTGTGATGAACTTCGGGAAATCGAAGGCTAAATTATACGACCAAGAGAAGCGTAGTGTCACATTTGAAGATGTGGCCGGAGCAGACGAAGAGAAGCAAGAACTCATCGAAGTCGTTGAATTCTTGAAAGATCCTCGTAAATTCTCAAAACTCGGTGCACGTATTCCAAAAGGTGTGTTACTCGTTGGTCCTCCGGGGACAGGTAAAACACTATTGGCCCGTGCAGTAGCCGGTGAAGCAGGTGTACCATTTTTCTCGATCTCAGGTTCGGACTTCGTTGAGATGTTCGTCGGGGTCGGTGCGTCACGTGTTCGTGACTTGTTCGAAAACGCCAAGAAGAATGCTCCGTGTATCATCTTTATCGATGAAATCGATGCGGTCGGACGCCAACGTGGTGCCGGACTAGGTGGTGGACACGATGAGCGTGAACAAACATTGAACCAATTGCTCGTTGAGATGGATGGATTCAGCGACAACGAAGGGATTATCATGGTTGCGGCGACAAACCGTCCGGATATTCTTGACCCTGCCCTCCTTCGTCCAGGTCGTTTTGACCGTCAAATCACGGTCGATCGTCCTGATGTAAAGGGACGGGAAGAAGTATTGAAAGTTCATGCGCGTAACAAGCCACTTGATTCGACAGTGGACTTAAAATCAATCGCACAGCGTACACCAGGATTCTCTGGAGCGGACTTAGAGAACCTCTTGAACGAAGCGGCACTCGTTGCGGCACGTTCGAACCGCGCAGCGGTATCGGTTGTCGACGTGGAAGAAGCGATTGACCGCGTCATCGCCGGTCCTTCGAAGAAGAGCCGAATCATTTCGGATAAAGAACGCAAGATTGTCGCTTATCACGAAGCGGGTCACACAATCATCGGTCTCGAACTTGAGAATGCGGATGAAGTACACAAAGTGACGATTGTCCCACGTGGAAACGCGGGAGGATATGTCGTCATGCTCCCGAAAGAGGACCGTTACTTCATGACAAAACCTGAGCTCGAAGATAAGATTGTTGGTCTCCTTGGTGGACGTGTCGCCGAAGATGTCATCTTTGGTGAAGTGTCGACTGGAGCGAGCAACGACTTCCAGCGTGCTACTGGTATTGCTCGTAAGATGGTCATGGATTATGGGATGAGCGATAAGCTCGGACCACTCCAACTCGGTTCGAACCACGGTGGTCAAGTCTTCCTTGGTCGCGATTTCCAGACGGAACAGAATTATTCAGATGCAATCGCACAAGAAATCGACTTAGAGATTCGTGACATCATCAACCACTGCTATGCGAAAGCGAAGCAGATTTTGACAGAACGTCGTGAAGATCTCGAACTCGTTGCGAAGACGTTGCTTGATGTGGAAACGCTCGATTCGAAACAGATTCGTCATTTGATCAAGACACGCGAATATCTCCCGCATGAACCGGAAGAAGACGTGGATGCATCAACGGACTCAGATGAAGCAGCGAAGAAAGATGAGGCAGCCGTTCAGCACGGTCAAGTCATCGATCAACCCGAAGCTGTTCAAGAAAGCCAACCGGATGTTGTGCCTGAAGGTGATAAGCCCGAGGCGACACCGACGGAGCGTCCGAATAACGAATCACGTTAATCAGTAGACGAATGCCCTTGACGAGGCATTCGTCTTTTTTCATGTTATAATTCGAGCGAACTGCAATTGACAACAAAGTGAGGAACTATATCATGATTTTAGTGATTGATGTTGGAAATACAAATATTGTTCTCGGGATGTACGATGAAGATAATCTCGTACACCACTGGCGCATCTCGACCGATCGTACGAAAACAACTGATGAGTACGGCATGCTTGTGAAGTCGCTATTCGACCAATCGAACGTCTCGTTTGAGCAGGTTGAAGGTGTCATCTTATCCTCTGTCGTACCCCCGGTCATTTTTCCACTTGAACAAATGTCACAGCGATACTTCAATGTACGACCGATCGTTGTCGGTCCAGGTGTGAAGACGGGATTAGACATTCACGTTGAGAATCCACGCGAAGTTGGAGCCGATCGAATTGTCAACGCTGTGGCTGGAATCGCCAAGTATGACGGTCCGCTCATAATTGTTGATTTTGGAACGGCAACCACGTATTGTTACATCGATGAGAAACGTCGCTACCACGGCGGCATCATCTCACCAGGTATCATGATTTCAGTAGAGGCACTCTATCAGCGTGCTGCGAAACTACCACGAATTGAACTGGCAACCCCGCCATCGGTCGTTGGGAAAAATACGATTCAAGCGATGCAATCCGGAACGTATTATGGTTACGTGGCTCAAGTGGACGGTATCGTGAATCGAATGAAGCGTGAAGTTGGTGAAGCGACTGTCATTGCGACTGGAGGATTGGCACGATTGATCAGTGAACATGCAGAAACGATTGATCATGTGGATTCGTTCCTGACACTCGAAGGCCTCCGCCTCATTTACGAGCGCAATCAAAAGTAAACTAAAGGAGTTAAAGTATATGGTTCATACAGAACAACAAGCATTACTCAATCAAATGAAAGACGATTATCTCGTTCGAGCTCTCGGGTTCAACGGAGAAGTACGAGCGTTTGCAGCACGTACGACAAAGACAGTGTACGAAACACAACTTCGTCATCAGACGACACCAGTTGCTTCAGCAGCCCTCGGACGGACAATGACAATTGGCTCGATGATTGGTGCGATGCAAAAAGGTGCAGCACGCGTCACGCTTAAAGTCGAAGGTGATGGTCCAATCGGGAAAATTATCGTGGATGCAGATACAGCGGGGGATGTCCGTGGATATGTATCGTATCCGCGTGTCGATGGTGGAACGTTCGTCAACGAACAAGGATTGACGAAGTTGAAAGTAGGCGAAGTCGTCGGAAAAGGAACCATCTCAGTCATTAAAGATTTAGGGTTGAAAGATTATGTTGGTGGTTCTTCAGAGATTCAAACAGGTGAAATCAGTGAAGACTTCACGTACTACTTCGCAACATCAGAACAAGTGCCATCGGTCGTTGGAGCCGGTGTTCTCGTCTTACCGGAAGACGAATCGATTCTTGCGGCAGGCGGTGTGATCGTACAATTGCTTCCGAACGCTTCTGAAGAAACGGTGCAGTCGCTCGAAAAAGCACTTCAGACGTTCCCGCCCGTATCTGTCTTGATTGGTGAAGAAAAGACACCAGAGGAGATGCTTCAATTACTACTTGGCGATAGTCTCGATGTCCTCGATCGTAATCCGATTCAATTCAACTGCACATGTAGTCGCGAACGAATGGAAAACGCCATTATCGGTCTCGGAAAAGAAGAGATTCGTCAGATGATTGAAGAAGATGGTGGAGCCGAAGCGGTTTGCCATTTCTGTGGGGAAAAGTATCATTTCTCAGCGGAACAATTAGAGACGATGAAAGAGCAAGCACAAGCGTAAGCAACGTTCCAAATTGCATATTTTCAATTCGATAGGGTATGATAACAATATCGGAATAGTCGGAATTATGAAGGAGGAAATGTAATGCGAATCGTAAACTCAGTGACAGACTTGATTGGAAAGACCCCGATTGTGAAATTGAACGGAATGACTGGACTAGAGGATGCCGATGTGTATCTGAAGCTTGAATATATGAACCCGGGATCAAGCGTCAAAGACCGGATTGCACTAGCGATGATTGAAGCGGCTGAAAAAGACGGCATCTTGAAGCCTGGTGATACAATCATCGAGCCAACGAGCGGAAACACGGGAATCGGTCTCGCGATGGTCAGTGCCGCGAAAGGATACAAAGCCGTTCTCGTCATGCCTGAGACGATGAGCATGGAGCGTCGTAATCTTCTTCGTGGATATGGAGCTGAACTCATCTTGACGCCAGGGTCTGAAGGGATGGGCGGGGCGATTCGTCGTGCCACTGAAGAAGCTGAGAAGCACGGCTACTTCCTCCCGCAACAATTCAATAACGCGGCCAACCCGAACGTTCATGAAATGACGACGGGACCTGAGATTGTGGAAGCGTTCGAAGAAACGGGACTTACGGTGGATGCACTTATCGCAGGAGTCGGTACTGGTGGTACGATTACCGGAGCAGGAAAAGTCGTGAAGGCGAAATATCCAGATGTGAAGATTTTGGCAGTTGAACCGATTGATTCACCAGTCTTGTCTGGTGGGAAGCCGGGTCCTCATAAAATTCAAGGAATTGGTGCCGGGTTCGTCCCATCCATTCTCGATACAGAAATTTACGAGGGTGTTCTTCAAATCACGACAGAACAAGCGTTTGAATATGCTCGCCAAGCAGCGCGCACAAATGGTGTGCTCGGAGGTATTTCTTCAGGGGCCGCGATTGCGGCGGCGCTTGATACAGCGAAGCGTCTCGGTAAAGGGAAGAACGTGTTGGCGATCATCCCGTCAAACGGAGAACGTTACTTGAGTACACCACTCTATCAATTTGATGAAGAGTCAAACGAGAGTCGGGTATAACATTTTAGGCAGTAATCGAGAGACATTCTCTTTCGGTTGCTGTCTTTTCTTGTGTACAATAAAAAGCATGAATGAATAGACGGAGGAATGACATGTGAGATCGACAGCGTTCAGAACGAAGCGGATGACGAAAGAAAAAATGTATGAAACATACATGACGTTGACAGCAGATCAGCCGTACCATGCATGGCTAGAAAGCGGGAGGGCAGGGCGGTATACGATTGCAGGAATTGAACCGTTCGGTCGCTTCTATGTAAAAGACGGCGTCGGTCTCCTTCAAATCGGAAATATGACTGAAACGATGTACGGGGAACCGCTCGAATTGGCCAGTGAAGTTCGGAAGCGGTTTGAGGCTGAACGTCCAGAAGGGACCCCTCCATTTTTCGGTGGTATGATCGGTTATGTCAGTTATGATGTGGCTCGGACGATTGAACGTCTCCCTAACCAAGCGGCAGATGATTTATCGACGCCAGACGTCTCGTTTCTTCTATTTGACGAAGTGGCTGTGTTCGACGAAGAGTCGTCGACCCTTTACTTAATGGTCACAGCAGAACGTGATGTGGAGCGCAAAGTGGATCGGTGGGCAGCCATGTGGAACGTCGAGTCGCATTATGCGTTCAAACCGACGGAACATCTCCCTGTAGAGCAATCGCGCTCCATGTCTCAGGAGGAGTTCGTCGAAGCTGTCAAACAGATTCAGTCATATATCGTGGAAGGTGATGTGTTTCAAGTGAACTTGAGTGTTCGTCAATCAGAACCGCTTCTCGCTGACCCACGTCGGGTGTACGATACTCTCCGTCGAATGAATCCCTCTCCATACATGGGGTATTTTGTGGACGACGCATTGACAATGGTCTCCGCGTCACCAGAGTTGTTGCTTGAGAAACACCAATCTGACATTTCGACGCGTCCGATCGCGGGTACGCGTCCGCGTGGGAAAGATGATGCGGAAGATTTGGAATTGGCGAACACGCTACTTGAAAATGAAAAGGAGCAAGCGGAACATGTCATGCTCGTTGACTTGGAGCGGAACGACCTCGGGAAAGTTGCGGCGTACGGTAGCGTTCATGTGGATGAATTGATGGTGATTGAAAAATATTCACACGTGCAACATATCGTTTCGAACGTACGTGGCACCATTCGTGATGAGATTTCTGGAGCCGAAGCGTTGGCAGCGATGTTCCCAGGTGGCACGATTACAGGAGCGCCTAAAATTCGAACGATGGAAATCATTGAAGAACTCGAACCGGTTCGCCGGGGACTCTACACCGGCTCGTATGGTTGGTTAAGTTGGAATGACGACCTCGTCTTCAATATCACGATTCGGACGATGGTCGTGAAAGATGGAATCGCATACGTTCAAGCAGGAGCGGGAATCGTCATCGATTCGGACCCGGTCTCAGAATATGAAGAGTCACTGTCCAAAGCGAAGGCGCTATGGACGGCGAAGCAAATGGCGGAGGAAACGACATGATTGTACTGATTGATAACTATGACTCATTCACGTATAACTTGGTGCAGTATTTCGGTGAACTTGGTCAGGAACTAATCGTGTATCGAAACGATGAAGTATCGATTCAAGAAATCGAGGCGCTTTCCCCAAGCTATCTTGTCATTTCTCCAGGACCTTGTACTCCGAATGAGGCAGGGATCAGCGTAGAGGCAATCCAAGCGTTCGCGGGCCGTATTCCGATTTTAGGTGTCTGTCTCGGTCACCAAGCGATTGCGCAAGCGTTCGGCGGTGAAGTCGTTCATGCGGAGCGACTCATGCACGGGAAAACGTCGAAGATTCAACATGACGGAAAATCGATTTTCAAAGACATTCCTCAACAGACAATCGTGACCCGTTATCACTCATTGGCCGTGGAGCATTCGACTCTACCGGAATGTCTAGCGGTCACTGCGGAGACGGAGACTGGGGAAATCATGGCGCTCCGTCACCGAACGCTTCCGATTGAAGGGGTGCAATATCATCCTGAAGCGATTTTGACTGAGCATGGGAAAGAGATGATTCGAAACTTTATCGAGGAGTATCGTCATGTTGTATTGGCATAACGGCGATATAGTCGAGCAAGAGAAGGTGTTGATTCCGGTTGAAGATCATGGTTTCTTGTATGGAATGGGCTTATTTGAAACGTTACGGACCTATAATTTTGTGCCGTTTTTGTTCGATGCACATTGGGAGCGTCTGAATAAGAGCATGGAAGCGTTATGGATTGATTTTCCGTATACGAAAGCAGAAATTGAGACAGCGATTCAACGACTGTGTCGGCAAAATGATGCGCCTAATTTATATATTCGGTTAAATGTGTCGGCAGGTGTCGCGCCCCTCGGTCTGTACGCCGGGCGCTATGAAGCACCGAACGTCACAATGATCGTAAAACCGTTACCTGCAGAAGTTGTACCACAGGAGAAACAAGTGGAACCAATCCCTTTCCCGAGAAGTCGTCCTGAAGCGGCGTTTCGATTAAAGTCGCATCATTATATGAACAATATCCTCGGAAAACGGGCTCTCCAAAATCCGGATGCGGAAGGTCTATTTGCTGACGAAAATGGACACGTGGTGGAAGGTCTCGTGTCGAACATCTTTTGGGTCGGACCGGATGATGTGTTATACACGACACCACTCTCGAGCGGACCGCTCGCAGGTGTGACGCGGAAATGGGTGATGGAACATTTCTCTGTAGTCGAACAATCCGTGACGTTTGAAGAATTATCTGTAGCGAAAGAAATCTGGATGACGAACTCGATTCAACAAATTGCCCCGGTGACTCAGTACGGAGATCACTCCTTCCCCGGTAAAGACGGGGTGCGATTTAAAGAAGCGTGGACGGAACTTATTCGTTCACTTGGATAGGAGGCGGAAGTATGACGAAAATCATGGGAATTTTAAACGTGACCCCGGACTCCTTTTCGGATGGAGGGCGATATACGGCAATCGAGGAAGCCGTACGTCACGCGAATCAGCTCGTACAAGAAGGTGCCGATGCGATTGACGTCGGTGGTGAGTCGACGAGACCGGGCGCGGAACTCGTATCCGAAGAAGAAGAGATTGAACGTGTCGTCCCAATCATCAAGAGGTTAACAGAAGAGATTGATGTGCCCATCTCGATTGATTCGTATAAGCCAACGGTGGCGAGAGCGGCATTAGAGGCGGGAGCGACAATCATCAATGATGTGTGGGGTTCTAAATGGGGAGACCAATCGATGGCGCGTGTCGCCGTTGAATATGGTGTGCCCATCATTCTTATGCATAATCGGAAAAAGCGGGAATATAACCGTTTCATTGAGGATGTGGTCAGTGATTTACAGGAATCGATTAGGATTGCTCACGCATCAGGTGTAAGGAATGAACACATTTGGTTAGACCCGGGCATCGGATTCGCGAAAGACGTGGCACAAAATCTAGAACTCATGAATCATCTCGATGCAATCACTCGTCTTGGTTATCCAGTGCTACTCGGTACGTCCCGTAAATCATTTATCGGGCACACGCTCGATTTACCGACAGAAGAGCGAGTAGAAGGGACGATTGCGACAACCTGTCTCGGGATTATGAAGGGATGCTCATGGGTACGAGTACATGATGTGAAAGAGAATGCCCGCGCAGCGAAAATGATGGATGCGATGATTGGGGGGGATGGACATGGATAAAATTTTTGTGAACGGAATGCGTTTTTACGGTTATCATGGTGTGTTTGAAGAAGAGAATCGTCTCGGTCAAAGGTTTCACGTGGATTTAATGTGTGAGCTGGACCTTGCACCTGCGGGGCGTTCCGATGATTTGAATGAAGGGGTCAGTTATGCCGGCTTATATCAATTGACAGAAGAGATTGTGACGGGTGATCCGGTCAATTTACTTGAAGCACTTGGAGAACGGATTACTTCAGCTGTTTTGGCTCATCATGAGTTGATTCAAAGTGTGACGGTGAAAGTCATCAAGCCGGACCCGCCGATTCCAGGACATTACGACTCGGTGGCAATTGAGATGACAAGGAGACGGACACCATGATTTATATCGCATTAGGAGCGAACATTGGGGAGCGGGCTGCGCAATTGTCTGCTGCAATCGATGAGATGGAGAGAGCGAGTCTCAAAGTCACAAAGCAGTCATCGGTCTATGAGACGGCTCCTGTCGGTTACACGGAGCAACCGTCGTTTTATAATATGGTGGTCGAGGTAGAGAGTTCGCAGTCAGCGGCCGGACTGCTAGAAACCCTTCAACAAATTGAGCGAGAGCTAGGTCGAAAGCGCCTGTTTAAGAACGGACCACGTACAATCGACCTTGACATCCTCTTTTATAATGGGGAAGATATTCAATCAGAACACTTGACGGTTCCGCACCCACGTATGCATGAGCGTGCGTTTGTGCTCGCCCCGTTAACGGAAATTGCGCCGGAACTGGTTGTAAAAGGAAGAACGGTGACTTCTTGGCTTGACGCGTTACCGGAAGTAGACCGTCAAGATGTCGTTCGATTGCAGTTATTAATGAATTTGGTGAAATGAAGGATGTGTTGTCTTGACTGGCTTTAAGATTGGAAACATAGATATTAAAAACCGCGCAGTTCTTGCACCGATGGCAGGCGTGACCAACCCGGCTTTTCGCTTGATTGCGAAAGAGTTCGGAGCGGGACTCGTATGTGCGGAGATGGTCAGCGATAAAGGGATTTTGCTTGAAAACACCCGAACAATGCGTATGCTATATGTCGATGAACGGGAGAAACCACTCAGTTTACAAATCTTTGGAGGCTCTAAAGATACACTCGTCAAAGCCGCACAATACGTCGATCAAAACACAAATGCGGATATCATTGATATCAACATGGGTTGTCCCGTACCGAAAGTAACCAAGTGTGACGCCGGAGCAAAATGGTTACTCGACCCGGATAAAGTGTATGAGATGGTCAATGCCGTCACCAAGGTAGTCGAAAAACCAGTCACGGTGAAAATGCGCCTTGGCTGGGATGACGATCATATCTTTATTTTGGATAACGTCAAAGCGGCTCAGACGGGTGGGGCGGCGGCCATCGCCATTCACGGACGCACGCGGGCCCAACAATATGAAGGAACCGCAAATTGGGACTGGATTGGCGAGGCGAAGAAAGTGGCGACCGTACCAATTATCGGGAACGGAGATATCGCGACCCCGCAGGACGCGAAACGTGTGATTGACCAGTACGGTGTGGATGCCGTCATGATTGGACGCGCAGCACTTGGGAATCCATGGATGCTTTATCAAACAATCCAGTACCTTGAAACGGGAGAACTTCCGCCGGAACCGCAAGCTCGTGAGAAAATCGATATCTGTATGCTCCATCTCGATCGATTGAGTGCGATTAAAGGTGAACTGACAGCTGTACGCGAAATGCGTCAACACGCGGCCTGGTATTTGAAAGGACTCAAGGGCAGTGGTCCGATCCGTAAACGAATTAATGAAACAGAATCACGTGAGGCGTTCGCGGCGGTCCTTTACGGATTTGTCGATCAACTCGAACGACAACTGTCAGAAGTGTGAACTAGTGAAAAGAACTAATTTATGGTAAGCTTGTTTGGCGAAAAAGTGCACCACAACGAATGAACGGCTTCGGCTGTGCTGTTGGCCAACGGGTCGACAGTTTTTTGTTAGAGAGAAACCCAATATGGATAGAGGAGTGAATGGAATAGTGAGCCACGAGTTAGAAATGAATGATCAAATGCAGGTTCGTTTTGAGAAGATGACCGATATGCGTGAGCGCGGTCTTGACCCGTTCGGTCACCGCTTTGATCGTTCTGCGCACGCAGGTGAATTACACGAGCAGTATGAATCGATTGAAAAAGAGGCTTTGGCTGAACAGGACGTAGAAGTCACATTGGCTGGACGCATCATGACGAAGCGTGGGAAAGGGAAAGTATTCTTTGCCCACATTCAAGATGTGACAGGTCAAATTCAAATTTACGTCCGGAAAAACGATGTCGGGGATGAGCCGTTTGACTTGTTCAAGTCTTCAGACCTTGGTGACATCGTCGGTGTGAAAGGGAAGCTCTTTAAAACCAATGTGGGTGAGCTCTCAATTCACGTAGAAGAGTTTGAATTATTAACGAAGGCGCTTCGTCCGCTTCCGGACAAATATCATGGGTTAAAAGATGTGGAACAACGCTATCGCCAACGCTATCTCGATTTGATCACAAATCAAGATTCGCGTCAGACCTTCATTTTGCGTAGCCGCATCATTTCAGAGATTCGTAACTTTTTAAACCAAAAAGGATATCTAGAAGTGGAAACACCGATGCTACACACGATTGCAGGCGGAGCAGCAGCACGTCCGTTCTTAACGCATCATAATGCATTAGATATGGAACTTTACATGCGTATCGCAATCGAACTCCATTTGAAACGTTTGATTGTCGGTGGACTAGAGCGTGTGTATGAAATCGGGCGTGTCTTCCGTAACGAAGGAATCTCTACGCGACACAACCCTGAATTCACGATGATCGAATTGTATGAGGCGTATGCGGATTACAACGATATCATGGATTTGACAGAAGAATTAGTCGCACACGTGGCGAAAGAAGTACTCGGTACAACGGATGTACAATACGGTGAAGATACGATCCATCTTGGAATCGGTTGGAAACGTGCACACATGGTCGACCTCGTTAAAGAAGAAACAGGTGTCGACTTCTGGCAACAAATGTCCGATGGTGAAGCACGTGCACTTGCAAAAGAACACGGTGTAGAAGTACAAGATCATATGACGTTTGGTCATATCGTGAATGAATTCTTCGAGCAAAAAGTTGAAGATACGTTGCTTCAACCGACATTTGTCACAGGACACCCTGTTGAAGTGTCGCCATTGGCGAAGAAGAATGAAACGGATTCACGTTTCACAGATCGTTTTGAGTTATTCATCGTTCGTCGTGAACATGCGAACGCTTTTACAGAGTTGAACGATCCAATCGACCAACGTGAACGTTTTGAAGCGCAGTTGCTTGAAAAAGAAGCGGGTAACGATGAGGCACATGAACTCGATAATGATTTCCTTGAGGCACTTGAATATGGTATGCCACCAACAGGTGGACTTGGAATCGGGATTGACCGCCTCGTCATGTTATTGACGGACGCGCCTTCAATCCGCGATGTTCTTCTTTTCCCAACGATGCGTCACCAACAATAATCAATTGAAGGGCCAGATCATACGTGAGTATGAGCTGGCTTTTTTATGTTTGTCAGTCTAGAAACGCATAAGGAAGCCGTTAAACAGGATAGAACATATAAATAAAAAACTTTTTCGGAAAAACTTTAATAAAAACCCTTGCGTTAATGAGAAGTGTACGGTAAAGTAATAAACGTTGCCGCTGATGGCAGCGGAAAAGAAATAAAAAAGTGGTTGACAACTGTGTCGATGACTTGTATTATTTTAAGAGTCGCCAAGAGCGGCAGACGAACTTTGAAAACTGAACGATGAGGCAAAAATAAGTTTTACAATTTTTGAATGAAGCGCAAGCTTCGTCAATTTAA
>NZ_JACSKX010000019.1:0-26731 GCF_018617835.1 Exiguobacterium sp. s101
TATGGGGGCAGAACGCCTCAAGAAACCGGGAACCACAAAAAAGGACGAACCAGGTCGCAAGATGCGACCTGGTTCGTCAACAAGCTGAAACCCGTCGATGACGGGTCTCCTTTATGATTGATTGATAGAATCACGACGGCGCTTCTGCTCTTCTTCCAATTGCGCTCGCTCGACCTGAAGCTTAATCGCCATTTCATAAAGTTGTTGACGCTTTTTGACAGATGTCGCTTGTTCAAATTCTTTTCGTAATTCAGTTAGACGGGTATCTATTTCAAGGATACGCTTTTCTCGAATGGATTCTTCACGATCCTGTTCTGATTGTTTCGATGCTTCATATCCCGCCTCTAGTGTGTTCATAATCGATTCGGCCCAAGTGTCATCTCCCAGTCGCTTAGCGGCGAGATATAGGTCAAGCATATCATCTACCCAACGCTTCGCTTTCTCCACTGAGGATCACCTTCCTTTACCTGTATTTTAAAATAAAATGATTTTTCGGTCAAAAATGAATGTTCTGAAAAATTTTATTTGCGATATAGGTTTTTAATCACTCTTTTTTGGTAAAATAATATGAAAAGAATGTAATTCTGATGAACCGTGCTTGAGGAGGGGAATGAATTGTCGAGTCGCCAACGTCGAGATTGGATTGCTTTCGGCTTTGTTTTAGCATTTTTAGGGGTCGCCACGTTTAAGAAACTAGCGCGAGGAACCGCAAATGACGCCGCTGCGCAACAACATCGAGCATCCACAATCACTACGCTAAAAGAACAATTTGGAAATGTTGCGAAACATGCATCACATGTTGCCGCTGCAAGTAAGCTACAAGGAAAAGAATTGACTGATCAAGTGAAAGTCGAAGTCGAACGCTATCAACAAGACATTCAGCCTTCAGTCGATCGCATCCAAGAGAACCTTCAGGAGCTCTCGAACTTACAGTCTGCTATGACTGAAAAAACTGTCGATCAGACACAGTGAGTGTTTGGGGACATCGTCCGTCGATTATAATTGATTTTTTTATCCGGAAAGGATGGATCGAGATGGAACACGAAAAAGAATTCACTGGCCCTGAGGCCATGCTCTATAGCCACAAAATTATTCAATTGAGTAAGGCTTTATGGAAAACCGTCGAAAAAGACTGGCAAAATTGGATTAAACCGTTCGACTTGAACATTAACGAACATCATATCTTATGGATTGCCCATGCTTTAGGCGGTGCATCGATCTCTGAAATTGCAAAATATGGCGTCATGCACGTCTCGACTGCTTTCAACTTCTCGAAGAAGTTAGAGGACCGTGGATTACTTACGTTTTCTAAAAAAGAGACGGACAAACGAAATACGTATGTCCAGTTGACACCTAAAGGCGAGGCATTGTTACTCGAGACGATTCATGCGTTTGACCCAGAAGGTAACGGTGTCTTCCGCGCTTCCCTTCCCTTGCAAGAACTTTATGGAAAGTTCCCCGATTTAACAGACATGACGGCCATCGTTCGTCGTTTGTATGGGGACAACTTCATGGATATCTTTGCAGAAACATCAAAAATGATTACAGAAGAGGCAGGCAGACGCCCTGATGAGGATGATCATCTCACTCAAGAAGCCTAACCTGCCGATAGAGTGGCTCTGTGACGTCTAATTCGATTCCTTGACGGACGCATGCCTCAAGAATCGTTTTCACATCGAGCCTCGCATCTAACATACCTGCAAAATGAACGAGCAACGGCTCTATGGACGTAAATCCATAGCGCACTTGCTCGTTTTGTCGCGCTCGAATTTCATCAAGCAATTGATAAAATGACTCCACTTCCTGTTTCGTCAAGTTTGCTCGAATCACTTCATATTCAAACGGACGGTTCGTCCAATCGACAATCTCGAGTAAGATCTTCATCTGATACGCTAAATGCTCGACCTTCGTTTCTAGTGACACTGCCCTCACCCCATCATTTCACATTCTATTACATCATTATACGACAGGATTGTGTGCTATGATACTGTACAGACAAGAGAACAGCTGTCATGATTAGGAAAATGTGATATAGTCGGACTTAGAAACTTTAAGAATTATTAGGGGTGGAATACATGTCAAACGGAATGACGAATGAACCAAAAAAGCAAGATAAAAAATTCTCAACTGGCGCTCTCGTTGGTGCATCTGCAATCGCACTCATCATCGGTGCTGGCGGTACGTACGCGGCAACGAACGCGGGCGGCGGAGAATCAGATAATTCAGCAGTCGTCACATATAAAGGCGGCGAGGTCACTCGCGGTGAAATCGCGGATATGAGCTATGACCGGATGGTGCCACAACTCGCATTCCAAGAGACGATGAATGCACTTCTTGAAAAAGAATACGGTGACCAAGTCGACCAAGAAAAAGTAGACGAAGAATTTAGCAAGACAGAAGAACAATTCAACTCAGAAGAAGAATTCGAACAAGCGATTCAACAAGCCGGCATGAGTGGTACGGAAGAGTTCAAAGAAGCGCTTCGCGGGCAGATGCTTGTTGACGCAGCAAAATCTAAGCTTGTCGACGTGACCGATGAAGACATCGAAGCACAGTTCGCAAAAGAGAACGTAGAAGTGGAAGCTAGTCACATTCTCGTTGAATCAGAAGAAGAAGCACAAGACATCATCAAAGAGTTGAACGACGGTGCGGACTTCGCAAAACTCGCGAAAGAGAAATCAACGGATACAGGTTCTGGCGAAAAAGGTGGAGAGCTCGGTTACTTCTCTGCCGGTGCGATGGTACCTGAATTCGAAGAATACGCGTTTAAAGAAGATGTGGTCGGAAAAGTTTCTGAACCAGTCCAATCGCAATTCGGTTTCCACGTCATCAAAGTGACAGACCGCAAAGAGAAAGACTTGAAACTCGAAGACGAGAAAGACCGCATTCGTGAAGAATTAGCAGCTGAAAAATCAACTTCGGTCGACGCGAACAAAATTTACGCAGAGTTGATTGAAAAATATAACGTTGACGTAAAAGATGCAAAAGCAGAGCAACAATTTGACGCTGTCAAAGAAGCGATTAAAAACGCAGACGAATCTTCTGAAGAATCGACTGAACAATAAGTTTAAAGGGCACTCCAACGTTGGAGTGCCCTTATTTGTGGACAGATGCCGTATTATAATTTCGGACGATAAAATGCTCGATTATCGAGAGCCATGACACGTTCCGTGAACGCACCCGGTTCGACGCCTTCATATGCTTTTTCGAACATGTTCATGCGTGCATCGATGTTGTCGATGAAAAATAACATCTCCGCCTCAGGAAGTTGAGGCGTATTCGCAGAACCCCACTCCGGTTTACCGTGATGACTTAAGACGAGATGTTGCAACAACGTTGTCACTTCACGGTCTGTCCCAAGTTTACGTGACACGACTTCAAGCTCCGATGCCATGAGTGACAAGTGACCGAGCAACTTCCCTTCAAGCGTATACTCCGGTGTAATCGCATCGGACAACTCAATGACTTTCGCCAAATCGTGTAGAATCACACCCGCAATCAAAAGGTCCCGGTTCAAGGATGGATACAATTCACACATCGTATCCGCGAGCTTCAACATCGACATCACATGAAATGCCAGTCCCGAATAGACCGCATGATGATGTCGAACGGCAGCCGGATATGTGAAATATGCCTCTTCGTGACGATTGACGACCTCCTCGACAAGACGGCGAATCTCATCGTGTTGAAGTGACGTGATGAATCCACGGATCGTTGTCTCAAGCTCCGACTTCGGAATCGGTGCCGATCGTACGTAAGGTGCGATATCCACTTCTTGTTCGATAATCGAAATCTGCTTCAATTTCAACTGTGTCCGCCCGCGATAGTCCATCACCTCACCGGCCGCATGGACGATTTTTTTCGTCGCGTACTTCTCAGTATCGGCACTATCCCATAGTTTCGTCTCGATTTCGCCACTCTCGTCACAAAGGATTAATGTTAAATAAGGTTTTCCGTTCCCGGCAAGTCCCTTATAGGATTGTTTGATCATGACATATTGGTCTAGCGTGTCGCCCACTTTGAGCTCACCGATTTTTGTCGTCAATGAAAGCACCTCTCTCTTGTTCAGTACCTTCATCTTATCGAAAGTTTGCGACAGATGCCAACATTCCTGACAATTTGGGAATACTATCAATGTAGCGAATTGGGGGAATGGATGATGGAATGGGATTGGTATACACGACCTGAGGACTATATTTATGTAGATCAACGATATGTTCAAGCTTATACGTATTGGCTCGAACAACTGACGACCGCAAACGTCACCAAAATTTTGGTCGAGGACGGTTTTATGTATGGTTCACTCACGCTCGACTATGAACAGTTAGAACGAGAACCGCGAAAAATTGGACATTACTTCATCGGACCCGATTTTTTATGGACGATCGGTTTTGATGATCTTCATCACGAGTCGATTCTCGCTAAACAATGTGACTCTCCGATTGAGGCTTTTTACGAGGTACTTGCCGAGCGGATGAACAACTATTTTCACGGCATCGATGAATTTGAAGAACGGTTGTTGACCGCTCAACGTGAAATGACGGGACAGGTCCCTGCTACGTTCATGAATGAGATTTTTGGTCTTCGCAGTGAGATCGAACGGTGGTCGGACACCGTCACCCCTTACAAAGAACTCGTCATGGCAGGACGTGAGGCATTTTTAAATAAAGATTTACAGCAGTTGAAATCATACCAACTTGCTGATTATCGAGTCAGTCGCTTGCTGACGT
This sequence comes from Exiguobacterium sp. s101, assembly GCF_018617835.1. Classification (NCBI taxonomy): domain Bacteria; kingdom Bacillati; phylum Bacillota; class Bacilli; order Caryophanales; genus Exiguobacterium; species Exiguobacterium sp. s101. The sequence goes on from NZ_JACSKX010000019.1 coordinate 4,731, forward strand.
TGATCAATCATTATCAAGAAGACGTGATAGCGATGACAGACCTCGCCTCCACACTCTCGAACTTCCGAGGAAACGAGATCATGAAGGCCCTCACCGTCTTCACAGCGCTGACGACCCCAGTCGTTGCGTTCGGTGCCGTTTGGGGGATGAACTTTAAACATATGCCTGAACTGGAATGGCCGCTCGGGTATGGATTCGCCTGGATCACGATTCTTCTCTTCACGCTCATCATCCAAATGTGGTTGAAACGGAAGAATTGGATTGGGTCGTTGTTACAGTTTCCGAATCAGACGACTTCGACGAAACACCGAACAAAACAAAATGCTAAAAAAACGAACAAAAGTTCGTTATAATGAAAGAAAAGTGTTTTGCCCAGGAAAGGTGATGTTATGGAACGACTCATCATTCATGTGGACATGGACGCATTTTACGCCTCTGTCGAACAGCGTGATCGTCCCAATTTACGAGGGAAGCCCGTCATCGTCGGAGGCCCACCTCACAGCCGTGGGGTCGTCGCGACATGTTCCTATGAGGCGAGGAAATATGGCGTACACAGCGCGATGTCATCACGTCGCGCTTTTGCCTTGTGCCCGCATGCGACGTTTGTCAAACCAAGGTTTCAAGCATATCGCGAAGTCAGCGCACAAGTAATGGAGATTTTTAAGTCAGTTACACCGCTCGTCGAACCGCTCTCGCTCGATGAGGCTTATCTCGACGTGACAGAGAATGCGTTATTGAGCTCATCCGGACCCTTTATCGCCCGGTATATTTTAGGTGAAATCAAACGGCGTACTGGCCTTACTGCATCCGCCGGGGTTGCGCCTTCAAAATTCGTTGCTAAAATCGCTTCGGGATTTGAGAAGCCCAACGGTCTCACTGTCGTCCCGGCACATGAAGTGGCAGATTTTCTCGCTCCCCTTTCTATTGAAGCGATGCACGGGGTCGGAAAAGTGACCGCACAAACGCTTTATAAGAGCGGATATCATACAATTGGTGATTTGCAAACAACTCGCCCAGAACAATTGAAAGCCATTTTCGGACATGATCGTGGACAACAATTATATGAACTGGCACACGGACGAGACACACGCCCCGTCGTCGCCACACGGGAACGTAAGTCGATCGGATCGGAGACGACGTTCGCCATTGATATCGATGACCCGGAAGAAGTGTTCGAACGGGTCATTCCTGAAATGGAGGACGTATTGCGTCAGCTCGATCGTCGCGAGCTGAGCTGTCAAACGGTCACCATTAAATTAAAGACGAGCGAGTTTCAGGCTCGGAGTCATCAAATCAAATTAAACCATCCGACTCATGACCACGACGAGATTCGACGATTGGCCCGACGTCTCTTCGATGAGATGAACGTTATCGAGCCCGTCCGTTTGATCGGACTGACCGTATCCGACTTGATTCCCCGAACTGAATCGACACGGCAACTGACATTCGATGAATTGACAAAACCTTCTCTTGAAGAATGAATAACCATTCATTAAAATAAAGAAAAGGGGGTCATGTGAATGGAAACATACACAGTGACAGGTTTCGAAAATGACGGCACGCTCATATTGAATGAAATGTTTGAAGCGAGTGACGATCAATCCGCCAAAATAAAAGGACTCGACATGCTTCGCGCTGCCGGGCACGAGCATAAAGGGGCACGCATCGTGCACCAAGGGCAGCTCATCTATTTCGAACGGTGCAAATTACCAGGAAAATTGAAAGGCACGGCATCCTAATAAAAGTAGACCGAGGTTATTTTTCTCGGTCTACTTTTTTATTCGCTGTATTTCTCGTCCCATGCTTCCTGCCATTCTTGAATATCAGGATGAATGTCCTCTAGCGTTTCTCCGCTCAGGCTATATCCGTTCCCCAAGCCTGATCCGTCGGTTACAGGGAAAGATGTCCCTCCGATCACCTTCCCATCCACGACCATCAATGACACTCCAGTCAGGCCAGTGGGAGATTGCTCACTTATCGGATGATCTTTCACTGTAAAGTTTTCATAGTATATGATCTTGCCTACGTATTCATCCGGTGACACGGATTGTAGTCCCCACGTGTTACGTGCACGATCTTCTTTCAACTCATCTAAGGTTAAGGTGCTCGTATGCTCTCCTTCGAAAGAGACGATTGGATACTGTTGTTTCTCGAGATACTGTTCGGCCACCCGTCCGTTCTCCGCCATCTCGGGTTCAGGTTCCACTTCTTCCCCGCATGCAACGAGAAATAGACAGAGGATGAGCATTGTCCATTTTTTCATGATCATCATTCCCTTCCTTCAGCCACTCTCTGATTATTCTTTTCGTCCCTTCTCAACTCCTGCTCAAAATGGAAATAAGAAAAGAATCATGAGTATACCGAAGAATGCAGTCAGTAGTTGCAGTGGCACACCGACTTTTATGAAATCTACGAATCGATAACCCCCCACACTAAACACCATCGCATTTGTCGGAGACCCGAACGGGGTCATAAAAGCAAGTGACGCCGAAATGGCGACGGCGATGACGAACGGGATCGGACTAACCGCCATCGATTCCGCAAGTGCGATAGCAAGTGGTATAAACAAGATAGCGGTCGCTGTGTTCGAGATGATTTGACTAAGTAGGATTGTCGCAATAAAAAGAACAACGAGCACCCAGCCAGGTCCATATCCGGCAAAAGAACTCTCTATCCATTCAACTAACCATGCCATGACTCCCGCGTGCTCAAGCGCAGTCCCTACCGGTATCATAGCTGCAATCAAGACGAGTGATGACCATTGAATCGATTGATATGCGACATCCATATGACGCACGGCCCCACTCAAAATCATTGCAAGTGCCGCTAACCAAACCGCAACGGTCGGGTCGACCCACTCGAATACAAACAGTACCACCATCATAAGCAAGATGATGCCTGCTGCAAGCTGATGATGACTGGATACGGTTCGATTGGCCACATCGGTCACCCGTTCATTCGAGAGCAATAGATGTGTGTCTTGTTCAATTCGTTCAAGGTCATCCCACTCTCCTTGCACCATCAATAAGTCACCTTGTTTTAGCGGGGTATCTTTCAATCGCACTTGCGCAATTTCTTCTTGTGGACGGATCAGTTGTAAGACGTTGACATGGAACTCACTCCGTAATCGACTCTCGCCGATACATTTCCCCACGAGTTGACTCGATGCTGGAATCGTGAATAGCGCGACGCCCCCTGCTTTATCATTTACAGCTCTTGCTTCAACCTTTTTATAAGGAATTTGTTCCTGATGTGAGAGGGAACGAACTTGCTGTTCGTCCCCACTAACGAGTAAACTTCCTGCGCGTATCACAGTGTCGGCGCGTGCTGTTTCATAGTGTTGACGTATCCCTTGAATACGTTCTTTTAGAACAAGAATCCCATTATGTGACCACTTCAGGTCACTCAACCGTTTCCCGATTAAAGGGTGGGATTTCTCAATCGACATGACATACACGCTCGGACTTGGTGGTTCTTTTGTTTCTTCTTTAGCCCACTCATTCGAGCTACCTTGATCGAGTAAACGATTTCCGAACAGACGGAAATAAACCAATCCCACGACCATGACGACCAAGCCAATCGGAAGCAGCGAAAAGAAACCGATCGGGACTTCCGCAAGACCACGTAACGATTCTGCTGCAACTAGATTTGGTGGTGTCCCAATCAATGTCATCGTTCCACCAATACTTGAGAAGAAGGCGAGCGGCATGAGATATGTTTTGGCAGATCTTTTGATTTGGCGCGCCATCGCCATGACGACTGGAATGAGCAATGCGACCGTACCTGTGTTTGACATGACGCTTGAAAGGAACGTGACGGTCAACATGAATAAATAAAATAGTCTCGTCTCGCTCCCGTTGGCATATGGAATCAATAAAGAAGCCAGTCGTTCTGCCAAGCCAGAATGAAACAATCCCGCACCGACTACGAATAGCCCGGCAATCATCAACACAACCGAATTTGAGAATCCGGATACCGCCTCACTCGGAGTCAATTGATTTGTTAAGACGAGACAGAGAAGTCCAATCACAGCAACCAAATCTGCCCGTAGCCATCCCATTATGAAAAAGAGAATCATCCCTAAAAGTATAAGGACAGTCACCATGACAGTTCACCCTTTCCCCATTATCACATCTTCATTATAATCCAGTTCATGAAAGCGCTTACTTAATAGGTGTGACAATCTCATCAACAAAAAAAACGGATAGCCCGAAAGCTACCCGTTCATCATTGTCTTATTGAACTTCATTTTCATTCACCATCGGAGCGTAAAGCTCTTCAAGTGGTTTCATGATGACTTTCGTTACTTCTGTAACGAGCTGGTGCATGCGTTGCTCTTCTTGCATGAGCTCCATGATCAATTCGTTCTGTTGAACGCTCATCATTTTCGTTTGCGCATCCATCATTTCCTGCTCAGAGATTTCCTCTCCTTGCATTTGCTTTTGTTGAAGCGTCATTTGGATGTTACGGAAGTCAGCGAACAACTGGTTCGCTTCCGCATCCGCATTGACACGATCGTATAAAGAAGAGAGTGTTGTGAACTCTTCAGAATCGCGAAGTGCTTTCTCCAATTGGTAAGCTTGGTCGTACAAGTTTGTTTGTGACATGTAACGTCCTCCTAAATACTATTAGGGTTTCGCCATCACAAGATGGCAATCAACCCTTGAATCAACCCAATCATACCACCTAATAGCGCGCCAAGCCATGTTATTGCCCGAAACTCCCGTTTGGAAATGGATAATACAATTTCTTCTAGGTAAGACGTATCGAGAGATTGAACTTGTTCCTGAACAATTTTGTCAATCTTTAATCGATCCATAATCGTCTCCAATCGATTCGTGAAGCGCTCAATGACAAGCGTCACGCCTTGTGGGACGATTTCGTCGACGACACGGGATTCAACAGACTCCGTATATGTCGATACAGGGCGATCCAACAATTGCGCTATTGGTAAGCGTGAGACTACCTGTTGCACAATTCCATCGATGAGTCGTTTTTCTAATCGTTCGTCCATTAGCGTATCGACTGATTTTTCACTAAAACGCTCAAATTCGCGCGTAATCATCGTCGTCATTCCGTCACGCGTTGACTGACCTCTTAAAATATTGACGATTTCAGGTCGAACCATTTCGACAAAGTTCATGTTTTGAATGAATCCTGCGATAAATCCGAGTCGACGTTGAACAAACGAATCAACCATATGTCGAAGCTGTGCCTCACCTTCCGGAGAATAGAAATATTCTTCCGATTTAACAAGAAGCGCATCAACAATTTCAGGAATGACCGCCCGTACGCGGTCCATACCTTCTTCCCCAAGTAACTCGAACAACTTTCGTTCTTTTACTTCAGCCATGACGCTCGTTAACTCGTCACGTAACTTGTCATCCGCTAACGTGAGGATGCGTGCCTCCGCGTTCGGGTAGAGGGGTTCTACGAGTTCTCGAACCGTTTTATCCGAGCGCAACATCGCTTGAACTTCTTGCTGAGCAAATTGGGTGATGTGTGTCGTCACTTGATCATCTAGTAATCGCTTTCGCATACCTTCTGGTGTCAACAAGTGTTTGACGACGGTCTTTCCTAAACTGGATGCTAATTCATCCCGTCGCTTCGGAATCAGTCCCGGAGTAAATGGAATCCGGAACGAACCAATATATTTCGGTTCATGTGGTCGGAATAACATTTTAATGGCGAGGAAGTTCGTCACACCCCCAATCGTTGCTCCAATCACAATCATGAGTAAAATCTTCAATATCCCGTCCAAACTGCAAGCCTCCAATCTGAAATATGATACATTGTTGTTGAGGTGATAGTATTGAATACGTTTGATCGTATTAAATCGATATTTCCGACCGCTGTCCATCGGTCGGAAGATGCATCTGGTGACCATGACTGGTTCGAGACGCAAAACGGTACGGTATTTGGATTACCAACGTTCGAATTAACCGAACGTGAACAGCAACTTCTACGCATGTGGGCGACTCCTATTCTTCAGTCAGACCCTCATCAGCGAAAGTGGCAAGAGCGTTTACAGGATGATACGTTTCGCTTTGAACAACCGTTTCGGCTGATTACCCTTTCGCTTCAAGAAACAGAAGAGGAATCACTCGATTCATTCATCAGCATTGTACACGACTTCATGCCGCATGCTGAAATGATAATGATGACCCAAAAACATCTCGAACTTATCGAGCAAGACACGTTTGCCGATCTCCAAGAATTTGAGGACGTATTGCGTGCCATTGCGAGCGATTGCTTTATAGAAGCTTATGCCGTGTATAGCGAACGCCCACAAGGCAACCTATCCCACGTGTATCGTCAACATCAACTACTCATACCATACGCACGTCTCTCTACTAAAACTTACCCTGCTAGTCAATTATTATACCATTATTTACTACAAGAGCAGGATTCAAAAGAACGGATTCGCCGAATTGCACCATTGCTTGAACCGATCGACCTGTCAACGATTGAATTGCTCGAATCATTGTTCAGCCACTCGTTGAATGTCTCACATACGGCCAAAGCGCTGTTCATGCATCGAAACACGCTGAACTATCGACTCGATCGCTTGTTCGAGACGACCGGTTATGACGCTCGAAAGTTCTATGACGCTAGTCTCCTTCAACTAATGGTCACGTTGCACAAATCCGACTGATGGTTTTTGTGCAACTTGTCTATATTCAATGCAAGCGGTTTCATCATATAATCATTCTTGTAAGCGCTATTATAAACAAACAGATCCTTTAGGAGGCTAACGACATGGCAGAAATTCGATTAGAACATATTGAAAAAATTTACGATGGTGGCGTCAAAGCCGTCAGCGATTTTAACTTACACATTAAAGACCGTGAATTCATTGTATTTGTCGGACCGTCTGGTTGCGGAAAATCGACGACACTTCGTATGATCGCAGGCCTTGAAGAAATTTCAAACGGTGACTTTATCATTGATGGGAAACGAATGAACGATGTCGCTCCTAAAGATCGTGATATCGCCATGGTCTTCCAAAACTATGCACTCTATCCACACATGAGTGTCTTTGACAACATGGCATTCGGGTTGAAACTCCGTAAGTTCCCGAAAGATGAGATTGATCGTCGCGTCAAAGACGCTGCACGTATTCTCGGTTTGGAGGAATACCTCGAGCGTAAACCAAAAGCACTCTCAGGTGGACAACGTCAACGTGTGGCCATCGGACGTGCCATCGTTCGTGATGCGAAAGTCTTCTTAATGGACGAACCACTCTCGAACTTGGATGCAAAACTTCGTGTACAAATGCGTAAAGAGATCATCCAACTTCACAACCGTTTGGACACAACTACGATTTATGTTACCCATGACCAAACTGAAGCGATGACACTCGCAACACGTATTGTCATCTTGAAAGACGGCCTTATCCAACAAGTCGGCTCACCAAAAGAAGTTTACGATTACCCGGACAACATCTTCGTCGCCGGTTTCATCGGTTCACCTTCAATGAACTTCTTCCGCGGTACACTCGCAGAAGGCAAATTCATCACGAACGGGGAAGAAGTCAACGTACCAGAAGGAAAAATGAAGACCCTTCGTGATCGTGGTTATGTTGGTAAAGAGCTTGTCCTCGGGATTCGTCCAGAATCAATCCATGATGAGCCAATCTACATCGACTCGCCAACAACGCATACGTTCAAAGCACACATCGATGTCGCTGAGCTCATGGGCTCAGAATCATACCTCTATGCGGAACTCGGTGGACACCAGTTCACAGCACGTGTCGACGGTCGCTCAAACATCCACATGGGTGACGATGTTGAACTCGCCCTCGATATGACAAAAGCACACTTCTTCGACGGAGAAACAGAACAAGTCATCCGTTAAGCCATACAAAAACCCTCGATTCGTTTGAATCGAGGGTTTTTTATCATCGAATCGCGTAACGCTGTTCGAGTTTATGTTGCCCAGCTTGAATCATGGTCGACAAAATCCAATAGATGGAAGCCGAGAACAAGAGTAACGGCATGACCAGATAGGTTGTGGCCGCAATCTGGTCAGACACGTACGTCAACTCCTGAACCGCAATGACCGTACCAAGCGATGTCGACTTGATAATGTCGATGACCGAGTTCGAGACAGGCGGGATGGCACGAGAGAGCGCTTGCGGGAAAATGATGTCTTTGAAACGCTTCATTTTCGGAATGCCGAGCGCGACACTCGCTTCCACTTGTCCTTTGTCGACAGAGTTAATTGCCGCCCGAAATGCTTCTGAGATATAGGCCGCAAAGTGAAACCCTAATCCGAAGATGAGCGCCTGCATCCCACTGAGTTGCACGAACCCAGTGAGACCGACATACAAAATCAACAACTGGAGCAACAGCGGTGTTCCACGGAAGAACGAGATATATGTCCGTGTTAACAATCGTACAATTTTAATTGGACTACTATGAAGTAAAGCGATGATCAGACCGAGCGCCAAGGCGAGAAGAATCGACAGGACACTGGCGATCAACGTGAGCTGGATGGCTTCAAGATAGACCGAGCGGTTATCTATGACGGTCGTGATCAGTTCATTCATTGACTGATATCCTCACCGAAGTATTTCTCACCGATTTCTTTCATTGTGCCATCTTCTTTCATTTCTGCGAGTGCATCGTTCAACTTCTTAAGAACATCGCTATCCTGACGTGCCATGAATCCAGCTTCACTTGTATTGAAGATGTCACCGACTGCTTTGACGTCATAACCTGTCTTTTCAAGTTCTGTCAAAATAAAGAGACGGTCATTAAGTGCCGCTTCCAAGCGACCGACTTCGAGATCTTGAAGTACTTGGTTTGCCCCTTTGTAGTATTTCACTTCAGCACCTGCTTCTTCAGCCATTTGGGCATAAGCAGAACCTTGTGTCGAGCCGACTAGTTTGCCATCAAGGTCGTCAATTCCTTGAATATCATTGTTGTCCGAAGCGACGATGACTTGTGCACCCGACACGGCATACGGATCAGTAAATGCATATTTCTCTTCACGCTCAGGTGTGATGCTCATTTGGTTGGCAATCATATCAATGCGTTCTGCATCGAGAGCCGGGACGAGTCCCTTAAAGTCCATTGCCTCGTATTCAACTTTATAACCGGCACGTTCTGCCGCCTCATTCAAGACATCGATATCATATCCCATCAATTCACCTTTGTCTTTATATGTGAAGGGTGGATAAGTCGCCTCTGTCCCGACAGTAATGACCGCTTCGTCCGCTCCACTTCCTGTTTCATTGCCACAAGCTGCGAGAAGCCCTACTGAAGCTCCAAGTGCCAATACTGTAGTTAACGTTTTTTTCATGATGATTCCGCCTTTCTTATAATCCTTATATGATTACACGGTTTTAAACAATAACCTCATCATACTGGCGGTGTGTCTTCATGTCAAACAAAAAACATCACCCTATTTCTAGAGTGATGTTCGGTATCAATCAATCGCTTTCGCCTGTTGCATGACGTCCGCTTCAATCGCTTCACGTTTTGCGGTCGTTTTGTCGGCACGATCCGCATGTACACTGAAGTAGAACTTGATTTTCGGCTCTGTTCCAGACGGACGAAGGCAGAACCATGACCCGTCCGCAAAGATGAATTTTAAGACGTTCGATGATGGCAATTCGATGCCTTCAGACTTACCGGTCTGCAAGTCAGTCGCCACTTGCTTCTTATAGTCTTCGAAGCGAACGACCTCGTATCCCCCTACTTCTTTTGGCGGATTGGCACGGAACGCTTCCATCATCCGTCCGATTTGTTCGAGACCAGCCTTTCCTTTCAACGTCATCGACTGTAACGATTCTTCATAGAACCCATACTTCTCGTAAATCGACTGCAACGCATCATAAAGCGTACGACCATGTTGTTTATGATAAGCCGCCATCTCCGCTGCGAGTAAACAAGCCTGAACGGCATCCTTATCACGGCAGAAATCCCCAATCAAGTAGCCATAGCTTTCTTCATAGCCGAACAGGAACTCATATTCTCCAGACTCTTCATACTGTTTAATTTTCTCACCGATGAATTTGAATCCGGTCAGCGTGTTTTCAAGATGCACGCCGTATGCTTTCGCAATGGCGGCACCAAGTTCGGACGTGACAATCGTCTTCGCGACGAACCCGTTCGATGGAAGCGTCCCCGTTTCACTCTTCTGTGAGAGGATATATTCCATCAACAGCGCACCTGTCTGGTTTCCCGTCAAGACGAACCAATCACCATCTTGTCCGCGCACGGTCAAGCCGACACGGTCGGCATCAGGATCGGTCGCCATCAGTAAATCAGCACTGACACGATCCCCGTATTCCATTGCTAATTTAAACGCCGCCTTTTCTTCCGGGTTCGGGTAACTAACTGTTGGGAACGCGCCATCTGGCTCTGCTTGTTCTTCTACAATCGTCACACGGTCAAATCCATACGCCTTTAACCCTTCCATGACTGGACGGCGTCCCGTCCCGTGGAGCGGCGAATAGACGATTTGAAGGGAACTGTCCTGTACGTCACGATGAATACGGATTGACTGGAGCGCCTCCATATACGCTTCATCGACTGATCGGTCGACTGTGACGAGCAAACCCGTCTGACGAAGCGTTGCCTCATCTTTGATTTCAATCGTCAGCTCATCTTCAATCGCATTGACGTAACTGACAAGTTCATCCGCTTCCACCGGTGGAAGCTGTCCACCGTCTGCCCCATATACTTTGAACCCGTTATACTCAGGAGGATTGTGGCTAGCTGTGATGACGATCCCGCCGAATGCATCAAGATGACGTACCGCAAATGAGAGCTCAGGTGTGGCGCGCAAACTTGGGAACAAGTACGTTTTGATGCCGTTTGACGCGAGCGTCCGCGCCGCCTCTAACGCGAACTCCGGAGAAAAATGACGCGAGTCATGGGCGATGACGACGCCGTGACGCTTCGCCTCTTCTCCTGAGGATGAGATAAAATCAGCAAACCCTTGAGACGCTTTTCGAATGGTATACATGTTCATTCGATTTGCACCCGGTCCAATTTCTCCCCGCATCCCGCCTGTCCCGAACTCCAGCGTCTTATAAAATGCATCTTCTAACGTTGACTCATCTTTTGCGAGTTCTTCAAGTTCCGCACGCAAATGCGGTTCAAGTCCATCAAATTGACTCCAACGCTCATATGTTTGTTGCCATGTCATGGTTTATTCCCCTTTCACCTTAAAAAAATCAATCGAAGTACTCGCCAATTGCTTCCATCTTGTATACGATGAGAGTAATGAAACCTCGAGGTGATATTAATGTTTCCAACAATGCGTGCCCAAGAATTAAAACAAATCGTGCATACGAACTCGATTCGTTTCATCGATTGCCGATATTCGTTAAACGACGCGTCCTATGGTAAATACGTTTATGGACAGGGACATCTTCCGAACGCAGTCTTTCTCGACTTGATGGAAGACTTGTCTGGTCCACTTGGTGAACATGGTGGACGTCATCCGCTCCCTTCAAAAGAGGCATGGACGTCAACGCTTCGTCGCATCGGCTTGAAAAAAGATGATCTTGTCGTTATTTATGATGACGGTTTTCCGTATGCAGCCCGTGCATGGTGGCTCTTTAAATGGGCCGGTCACGAGCGGGTCGTCGTCCTAGAAGGCGGAATCCAGTCGGGAATCACCTATTGCGGTGATACCACGACGGAAATTCCACACTATAAGTCGAGTGACTATACGCCGGACTTCCAAGACGACATGATTGCCACACTCGAAGAAGTAAGAGCCGCCACAAACGGTAAACTTTACGATTCTAGATCAGAAGATCGCTATAACGGCGTACACGAACCGATAGACCAAAAAGCAGGACACATTCCGAACGCATTGCTTTGCTCATATGCAGAAGCTATTACAGAGCTCGGCACATTAGAAGACTTTCACGATTTGAAAGAACTTTACAAAGATGTTCTTCCTGTCGAGAACCCAATCTTTTATTGTGGGAGCGGTGTCACCGCCTGTGTCAATATTTTAGCGCTACATGCTCTCGGTAAGGACGATGTCCGGCTCTATCCAGGATCATATTCCGATTGGGTCAGCTATCCAGAAAACGAGGTCCACCCGTAACGGGTGGATCGTTTTTTTATTTCACGCTCGTCGGTTTGATATTCCAAACTGCGTTTGCATACTCCGTGATGGTTCGGTCACTTGAGAAGATGCCCGATTTCGCCGTATTGACAATTGAGCTCTCTGCCCAACGCGCACGATCACGGAACATCTCGTCGACACGTCGCTGTGCTCGCATGTAAGAGATAAAGTCTTTTAAAACTAAGAAATCATCGTTGTAGACGAGAAGTGAATCGAAGATGGACTGGAATTGATATTCGCCTACCTTATCGAATGTCCCACTGACGAGACCATCGACGACATCCTTGATTTCTTGGTGTGCGTGATACATCTCCGCCGCATGATACCCTCCGAACTTTTTATAGTTCATGACTTCTTGTGGAGATAATCCGAAAATGAAGATGTGATCATCGCTGACGGCATCACGAATCTCAATATTGGCTCCGTCTAACGTTCCAATCGTTAAAGCACCATTCATCATGAACTTCATGTTGCCGGTACCCGATGCCTCATAGCTTGCAGTCGAAATTTGTTCACTCAAGTCAGATCCCGGGAAAATCCGTTCAGCCATTGAAACACGATAGTTTTCAAGGAAGATGACTTTGATGAATTGACTTGCTCGCTTATCCTTATTGATTAATGTCGCAAGCGCATTGATGTAACGAATAATTTCTTTCGCATAATGATATCCCGGTGCCGCCTTTGCGCCAAAGATAAACGTTCGGGGAACCATCGTGAACGTCGGATCTGCTTTAATCTTCAAGTAGAGCGCATGGATATGAAGCGCGTTTAGCAACTGCCGCTTATAGGCGTGTAGACGCTTGACTTGCACATCAAAAATCGAATGCGGATCAACCGTTTCTCCGGTCTCCGATTGAATGTAAGCTGCCAAATCGAATTTATTTTGTTGCTTCACATCCATCACTTTTTCTTGAAAACTCTTATCTTTTGAGAAATCCATCAGCTTTTCCAAATCATTCGGATGCTCAATCCACGAAGGACCGATTGCTTCTGTGATAACCTCAGATAATCGTGGATTCGATTTTAAGAGCCAGCGACGATGGGTAATCCCGTTCGTCTTGTTGTTAAATCGCAGTGGGAAAATCTCATATAAGTAACGCATCTCACGCTGTTTCAAAATATCGGTATGGATTTGTGCAACCCCGTTCGTCGAATGAGAGCCGACGACGGCCAAGTTGGCCATATTGATATGCTCATTCGATACGATTGCGATTTCACCCATATGTGATTCGAGATGGGGATAGTTGACCAGGACGTCACGACAGAAACGTCGATTGATTTCTTCGATGATCTGATAGACACGTGGCAATAGCCGCTGGTACATCTCAACCGGCCATTTTTCAAGTGCTTCTGCGAGTAACGTGTGGTTCGTAAACGACATGACGCTCTTCGTGATTCGCCACGCTTCATCCCATCCGTATCCATGCTCATCCATCAAAATTCGCATTAATTCAGGGATTGCAACAACCGGGTGCGTATCATTGATGTGAATCGCATAATGATCGCCCAATTGTTTGAGAGATTTATTACCTTTTAAGTACGAAGCAAGCATCGATTGGATTCCTGCCGACACAAAGAAATACTGTTGTTTCAAACGAAGTACTTTTCCTTCATAAGTCGTATCATCCGGATATAAGAATTCCGAAATGGTCGCAATCGACTGTTTATGTTTTAACAAGTCTTTATACGTCCCTTTTGTCTTCTCTAAATATGCCTCATCATCAAGTGGTGATTCTGCGTTCCAAAGGCGCAACGTATTCACAACGTCATTCTGATAACCGATGACTGGCATATCGTACGGGACCGCTTTGACAACTTCATCCGGATGGTGGACGACACGCAATCGGTTTCCGATTTGCTTCATCTCGATCCATCCACCGAAGTTGATGTCGACCGCCTTATCCTGACGTCTCGTTTCCCACATGTTTCCGTCACGGAGCCAATTGTCCGGTAGCTCGACCTGATATCCATCCACAATTTTCTGTTTGAAGAGACCATAGCGATATCGAATTCCGTTCCCGTGCCCGGGCAAACTGAGTGCGGCCAACGAATCAAGGAAGCAAGCTGCTAAACGACCGAGCCCCCCGTTCCCGAGACCAGGTTCCGGTTCCAACTCTGAGATATCGGTAAAATCGTATCCGAGATCCTCAAGCCCTTCTTTGACGAGTTCTAATACGTCTAGGCTTAACAAGTTATTGTACAGGAAACGGCCTAATAAAAATTCAAGTGAGAAGTAGATGACTTGCTTACTATGCTTTTCTTCTTGACGGTCTCGCGTATGGATCCATTTCGGCATGGCCTGTTCGCGTACCATCGTTGCCAATGTTTGATACACTTCCTGCTCTGTCCCATCCTCAATCGACTTTCCATTCAATGCGATAAATCGTTCCTTAAACGCGCCGACAAAGCTCTGTTTATCTGTGAACATAAATCAAATTAGCTCCTTCCAATCATACGAATAAATGATATAACTCACGATATTGCTTGGCGGATTGTTTCCAGCTATAGTCCGCGGTCATCGCCTGATGGACGAGGGCATCCCAATTTTCTTTCTCGAAATAGACACGAATCGAGTATTCGATTGTCGCCAACATCTCATGGGCATTATAGTTCATGAACCCAAATCCGGTGCCTTCTTGCGTGAACTCGTTATACGGCTTCACTGTATCCCGCAGTCCGCCCGTCTCACGTACGATGGGCAATGTGCCGTATCGCATGGAAATCAGTTGACTGAGTCCACAAGGTTCGAAACGTGACGGCATTAAAAAAGCATCCGCCCCAGCATAAATCAAGTGCGCGAGTTCGATATCAAAACCGATATATGAACCGACCGTTCCCGGATGTGCTGCCGTCATCTCGTGAATGATTCCCTCATATTCCGGTTGTCCCGAACCAAGAAATGCGAATTGACAAGGCAATTGACCGAGTTCTTCACGGACAGCGTTTATTAAATCGAGTCCTTTTTGGTCAACGAGTCGGCTGACAAAACCGATTAGCATGACATCGTCTCGTACCTCAAGACCGAGACGCTCTTGTAACGCTCGTTTGTTGGCGACTTTTCCTTTTTTATACGTATCCAAATCATACGTCTGTGCAATACGAGCATCCGTACTCGGGTCATTCGTCGACAAATCAATGCCGTTTAAAATTCCTCGTACATCGACAGCGCGATGACGCAGGACTCCATCTAGTCCTTCACCGTAATATGGCTCCATGATTTCATCGCGATAAGATGGACTGACGGTTGTGATTTGATCTGAGTGGACGATTCCTGCTTTCATGTAATTGACGAGACCGTTATGCTGAATACCTTCAGCCGTAAAATGTTCAGGACCGAACTGTAGTAGCTCTCCCAAAATCTCTTCAGGGAAGACTCCTTGATATTGCAAGTTATGGATTGTGTAGACGGTGCGAATATGTTGATACGCTTCAATATGTTGATAATGGATTCGTAAAAAGGCTGGTAAAATCCCTGTCTGCCAATCATGACAATGAAGGACATCGGGCACATCTTCTATCTTTCCAATCATCTCGAGTACAGCTCGCGAGAAGAACGCGAATCGCTCTGCATCGTCAAAGTGTCCGTATAAAACACCATCACGTTTAAAGTAATACTCGCTATCAATGAAATAATAGTTGATACCATCCCGCTCTAATTTTAAGACCGCACCAAACTGCTTGCGCCAACCGACCGGAACGATTAGGTCGAATAAATACTCCATCTCGTCCACATACTCTTCAGCAATCGATCCATACTTCGGCATGACGACGCTAACCTCTTCTCCTAAATCCGCCACCGCTTGAGGGAGGGAACCGACGACGTCGGCTAGCCCCCCCGTCTTCATGAACGGTGCCGCTTCTGAAGCAACATACCAAATTTTCATAAAATCCTCCTCACACAACTGTTCGTTTTGCGATGACAATCGGTTCGTCGATTGTACCTCGAATGACCTGTCCTCGTTTTACGACCACTTCTTTATCAAGGATCGCATTTTCGACAACAGCCCCTTCTTCAATGATCGACTTCGACGAAATGATAGAATTCTTGACGCGAGCATGCTTACTTACTTGAACACCACGGAAGAGAATACTGTTTTGAACTTCCCCATGAATTTTACATCCGTTCGCCACGAGTGCTTCATTCACTTTCGAACCTTTCAAGTAACGAGTAGGTGGTTCGTGCTTGATTTTCGTATAAATGTGCGGGAAATCGTAAATAATCCCTTCTCCACGGAGCAATCGCATACTTTCATTATAATAAGAAAGTACAGAGTGAATGACTTGCATTTTCCCGACATAATGATAACCGTGAACGTGTAAACGGTGGAGTTGTGGACGAATGACGCCATCTAATAAATCATATTCACCTTTAGATGTCGCTTCGTCAACGAGCCGCATGAAGAGATTCTTTGACATAATAATTGTCTCTGTATATGAATACTCATCATCTGGTGAAAATCCTCGTTCTGACACGCCGACGACACGATCGTTCTCACCGAGACGAATCGGTCGACAGTAACCACATTTCTGCTCATGTGTTGTATAAGCAAGTGTGATATCGGCACCAATCGATTTGTGATGTTCGAGCATGTCGTTATAGTCAATCGTCGTCAGCACGTTCGACCCTGTAATAACTACATACGGTTGCTTGCTACGAATGAAATGTTCACGGTGCATCGAAAAGTTTGCCAAATCCCCAAGATACGCTTCACCGTCTGGTTTTAATGCCGGAGGGAAGATGTGAAGACCACCTTGAGAGCGATTTAAGTCCCACTCTTTTCCTGATCCGAGGTGGTCCATCAAGGAGCGATACTTATCTAATGTAAAAATCCCAACTTGACTAATATTTTGCGTAATCATATTCGTCAACGTGAAATCAATCAGGCGATATCGTCCTGAAAAAGGGACTGCTGCTAAATTGCGATGTCCTGTAAATTCTGGAAACAATCCTTGTTCCGTTCCTAAGTTAATGACCCCTAATAAATCGTTCGTCAACAGTAACGCCTCCTTGCGTATCTCTTTACTTGTTTCAAACTCGTTGTTTGAAGACGGTTCCGCTTTCGATGTTTTCATGTGGCTCAATAACAACGATTTCACCACCTGGCTCACCGACTGTCGCACCATCTTCAATGACTGCACAGCTCGCGACAATGGCTCTGTGAATTGTTACATCCTTCCCAATTCTAGCCCCCGGCATAATCACGGAGTCTTTGACGAGTGAGCCCTCTTCGACACGGACGTCATAAAATAGAACCGAGTGTTGCACTTCTCCTTCGATATGACACCCTTCATTGATCACAGACTGTTCGACACATGCATCTTTTCCGATATACTGAGGTGTCTGATTCGGGTTGACCGAATAAATTTTAAAATCTGGATCATACAAATCAAATGGAGGGTCTTCCTCTAAGAGGTCCATGTTCGCTTCCCAAAGTGATTGAATCGTCCCAACATCTTTCCAGTATCCTTTGAACTTGTAGGCGAAGACGTCAAGCCCTTGGAGAAGCGTATTTGGAATGATGTTCTTCCCGAAGTCAAAGCTTGACGTCTCATCTTCAGCATCTTTAATTAAATGCTCTCGTAAGACTTTCCAGTTGAAGATGTAGATGCCCATCGATGCCAAGTTACTCTTTGGGTCTTCAGGCTTTTCATCAAACTCATTGATTCGAAGGTCATCCGCTGTGTTTAAAATACCGAATCGTGGTGCTTCGTCCCATGGTACTTCCATGACAGAGATGGTCACATCGGCTTGTTTTTCTTTATGGGCCTCGAGCATCTTCTCGTAGTCCATTTTGTAAATGTGATCTCCTGATAAGATCAAGACGTAATCCGGATTGTAAGCGTCGATGTAGCTCAAGTTACGATAGATCGCATTAGCAGTTCCTTCATACCAATTTTTCCCCGACTGTGCTTGATAAGGTGGAAGAATTGCCAATCCTCCATTGCGACGATCTAAGTCCCATGCTGTCCCGATTCCTAAGTAACGATTCAATTCAAGTGGCTCGTATTGCGTCAATACCCCGACTGTTGAGATTCCTGAGTTCGTACAGTTTGACAATGGGAAATCGATAATTCGGTACTTTCCGCCGAAATTCACGGCTGGTTTCGCCGTTTTTCGCGTGAGAGGCCCTAATCGTTTTCCTTCTCCTCCCGCAAGGAGCATCGCAACCATTTCTTGCTTCATAAATAATAAGCCTCCTCAAAATCGTAATATACAACCTCTTATACCCTTTTTCGCTCTTTCTTAAAGTATTCCTTCTCGAATTATTATATGATAACGTTTACATTTTTTATTTTTTTATAAATTTGACGATATAATGAATAGAAAGAGGTGATCGGATGAGAGCTTGGATTGGAACTTTATTTTTCGCTGGACTTTTAGCGACTTCCTTAACACTCACAAACGCATTGAAAGAAGAGATTGATAAAACTGAAGAGATTTTATCGTGGGGAGAAGAACTGGTGTCGGCGCAACCACTCTCGTCGAAACATGCCATCACACTCGCATACAATGGTGGGGAACAACAAATTTATTTGGCTGGCCGTAGAAATGATGTAACTCCAAAGGCGTTGCCTAAACACATTCAAGAAGCCATCATGATTATTGAAGACCGTAAATTCAATGCTCATCCCGGTTATGATTTGAGCGGAATCGCCCGTGCGTTTATCAATAACGCGAACGAGACATCCGTTCAAGGTGGGAGCACGATCACACAACAGCTCGCACGAAACGTCTACCTCACACATGAGCGAACATATGAACGAAAAGTGAAGGAATTGTTAATCGCGCAAGCGCTTGAAAAAAACTATAGCAAAAAAGAAATTTTAACAGCCTATAGCAATGTCATATTCTTTGGACATAACGTATATGGGATTCAATCTGCGGCTGATACATACTTTTCAAGGCCGCTCGCTGATTTGAATTGGAATCAACTGGCCTATCTGTTGACGGTACCGAATAATCCGTCCCTTTACGACCCACTCAATCCTACAGAAGCCTATTTTGAACGGAAGGACCGGATTTTGACACAATTGTTTGAAGCAAGTATCCTCTCAAAGAGTGCCTACGACCAATATCATGGTGTAAAACTACAAGCTTCGTACCGTAATCAAACGATTCAATACCCGGACTATATGGATACAGCCGTCCGCGAGGCGATTCAATTGGTACGTACGCGCTATGACTTGGGTGATACCGAAGCAAGAGATTATTTATCTACCCATGAAGCAATGATTGAGACTCACTTATCGACAGGGAAACAGAAACAAGCAAAACGGGTGATGAGTCAACTTCCTCCCGGGCTGAACGGAGGCTATACGGAACTGACACCTCAAGGGCGAATCGTGGCAATGGTCGATTCAGAAATGACACAAGTCGGTGAGTTCAACCGGGCGACACAGGCGTATCGCCAACCAGGATCAGCCATTAAACCAATTCTCGTGTTCGCACCATTTATCGAAGATACTGGTGCGACGCTTGACACAGTACTCGATGGACGACCGACCTGTTACGGTTCGTATTGTCCCGGTAATAGCCACGACCGCGTGTTAGGTGATGTCTTGTTAAAGGACGCGGTCGCCTACTCGTATAACACACCTGCTCTCGCCGCCTTCTCAGCGATTGATCAAGAGCGGGCGTATAAGACGGCAGACATGATGTTCAGTCAATGGGATGAACAGGATGAGAACTTAGCTAGCGCTCTTGGTGGACTCACACAAGGAGTCTCTCCGAGAGAACTGGCAGCCGCCTACACACCGTTCTTAAACAAAGGTGTCTATACATCAGGACATACGATTAAACAAATCAAATTCAAGTCCGGGGAGCCGACATTGACGCCAATTTTGACCAAAGAGGCCATTTGGTCTACGGATACCATGGACGTGATGAAGAAAGCATTATCGACCGTCACCACGTACGGGACGGGACGCTATGCGAATCGAGTGAAAGGCGACTACGATTATCTCGGAGGCAAGACGGGAACGACAAACGACAATAAAGACATGTGGTACGTCGGACTGACCGACCGCACCATCACCGCCATTTGGCTCGGTGCCGACACACCTCGTCCGTTCCCAGAACTCGCCAACCGTGCGTACCCAGCGATTGTTTGGACTGAGTCGCATTAAAAAGGAGTCAGCCGCTGAAAAGTGAGCTGACTCCTTTTGTTCTATTTCCGACGTTCAATCTGAAGTCGATACGCTCCCCAATGCTCCTTCAACTCGTCGTGATCGATGAGTTTCCATGGGTTGAAACGAACTTGACCGTGCTTGTTGAAATATAGGTTTTGTCGAACACAGTAGCTGGCGTGAACAAGTTGCTCTTGGTCGTTTCAAAACGTCAGGACGTCATTCGACCTTGGCGCATCATCCTTCACGGTTTCGTACCCACTTCGCTTTAGTGTCTGAAGGAATGTCTCCGGATGAACCCATTGGTGAACGATCTGTTCGTTTCCTGTGACCGCAAACAACGTCGCTGCGAGACAGTTACTTCCCTCCTGGATTGGAAACCGATTTGCATAGTCCGCAAGATACGAGGCAATCGAGTCATCACAGGGTTCCCCTTCCCAACGATCCCACTCCTTCGCATAGTTGAGCAGAAGAGAATGACGCATCTCGATGTCGAGCGCATTCCAATTTTGCGGATGCAAGACGATGACATGCGTGCCGTCCTTCTCTACAATCGCCTCATTCGATAGACGTTTCATCTGCTCGTCCGATATCGGCAAAACGAGACCGCGATTTGTCATCACTTGAAATTCCAATAAACGTGTTTTGACGTGCTCCTGTAACTCCTTCAAAAAACCAGAGAACGCATGGACGACATGGGTCACGTCCTGCCCCATCTGCCACGTCACATACGGATTCGTAATTCCAGGTCTTCGGTAAATAGGATGAGTGACAAATTCTTATCTCGAGATAATAAGACAGGATACCGGTAAGTCATTGAGGAACGAGGAATCAATCCAATACAATGTTTCCTCAGGTACGAATGAATGACACCGTGCTTCCATCACATCAAAGGTCGGTTCAAAGCATTCTTTCATAAGATGATATCTCCGACAGAATTAAACAAGCGAAGGACCGACCAACCTAACCCACTGATCAACGTCGCCCACATAACGGCCTGCATGAGCAATAAGCCGATGGCACGTGGGACAGACATCGATTGGCTCACCTGCCAGACATAGTAAAAGAGATACATCAAGAGCGTTCCTACGAGGACGGCGATGACGGCGAGTAACGTGTTCAAAAAGAGAAAGCTGATTCCAGACCCGATGAGGAAGATGATGGCCCCAGGTTTGAGCCGATGAAGTGACGTCCCATTCGTCTCCCGCGCAAAAAAGGCGAAACCGAGTTGATTGAACGTATCAGCAACTAACTTGAATGCGCTAAACAACATAAAGAAAATCGTGAAGAATACGACAAGCACAAGCACTTTTGTCTCTTGCACGGATAACAGCTCGATGATTTCACTATATACGCCAATTTGATTCAGCCATTGGATCACGTACTCGGATGTCGCGATCGCAAGTGACATGGAAAACAAAATAATTCCGATGAGTGGGGCATAGCTCAGTAAGTACACATTCGTTTTCATGTTCCTTCTCCAATTTCACAGTAATTTCTTATATTCAGTGCAATTCTACTAACAAGTATATTATACTATTCATAGTTATGGAGAATAAAAGGGGGATTTTTGGATGGGCCTATTATTGATGGTTGGAATCAGCGTCGTCTTCCTCTCAGCAATTTTGACAGCTGGATATAACCGTAAACCTGAGGGTAACGAATAAGAGCCAGGATTCTTACGAATCCGCAGCTTGTTGACGAACCAGGTCGCATCTTGCGACCTGGTTCGTCCTTTTTTGTGGTTCCCGGTTTCTTGAGGCGTTCTGCCCCCATAA
>NZ_JACSKX010000020.1:0-23705 GCF_018617835.1 Exiguobacterium sp. s101
AAAACCTGAGCCCGGTGGAATACCGGACGCAGGTTCTAAAGGTCGCCTAACGAAACTATTTAGTGTCTAACTTTTTCGGTTCAGTTCACCGATTCAGTCTTTTTTTGATTACAGTATATGTATGGCGGAGACAATCATCGCGACCACCAAAATTCCTGGCAATAAGTTGGCCACGCGAATTTTAGTGATACCTACCAAGTTCAAGCCGATTGCCACAATCATCACGCCACCGGTCGCTGTCATTTCTAAAATGAAGCTATCCATGAGTGACTCTGGAATAAACTTCATGATTTGAATAGCGAGAAGGGCAATTCCGCCTTGGTACAACAAGACAGGAACAGCTGAGAACATGACGCCAATCCCGAGCGTCGAACTTAACACGAGGGCCGTAAATCCATCAATCAATCCTTTTGTATATAAGACGTCATGATCACCGCGTAACCCACTATCGAGCGCGCCAATGATGGCCATTGCTCCGATAACAAAGATGAGCGTTGCAGTTACGAATCCTTCTGCCACACTAGATTGACTCCCAAGGCGCCGCTCAAGGCGATAACCGACTTCGTTCAATAATTCATCTAATTTCCACCATTCCCCGAGCGCAGACCCGACGACAAGACTCCCGATGACAATCAAGAAGTTTTCACTTTTCATCCCCATTTGAATGCCAAGTAAGATAACTGCAAGTCCAATCGCGGTCGTCACTGTTTCTTTCATACGCTCTGGAATGCGGTGAAATAAGAGACCTAACAATGCACCGATGATGATTAATCCGGCATTGACGAGGGTTCCCGTTAGCACCATTTTACATTCCCCCTCTCTTATGTATTGAAAGGAATATACCAATTGCTTTCGTTCATTGTCAATTCACAAAAAAAGCCACTTCTCGCAAGAAGTGGCATAGCGGAAACCCACGTTCCTATGGGTTTCGCATCGGGTTTGGCACCCAAGTGATTCTGACTGGGCTCGAACCAGCGACCTCTACCCTGTCAAGGTAGCGCTCTCCCAGCTGAGCTACAGAATCAGGTCGTGTCCTCTCTTAAGGACACTATTAATATATCAAGAAACTATTGAGTTGGCAACTACTTTTTTATCTTTTTTATATTTTTTTATCGCGACATGTGCTGACGGTTGATGTGTCGGCAAAGACGTTCCAAGTCACCAGCATAGACAGATACGAGCATGTCCTTGTACAACGTGTCTCGATCCCAGTGAAGACCATTCGCTTTGGCGACACGCTGAGATGGAACGTTTTCTGGATGAATGAGCGAAATGATTTCCTTTTCTCCTTCGGTGAAAGCATACTGCATCAAACGCGCAGCCGCTTCTCGTCCGTACCCCATATGCCAATGCTTAGGTGACAGCCAATAGCCGACTTCTAATTCGATTTTGCCATCTAATTCATGTAATAACGTACCGGCATGACCAATCGGTTCATCGTTTTCAAACGTCATGAGCTTCAATAGACCTGTTTGTCGACCAGTTTCATAACGGGCCAGTTGACGTTCGAACCATTCAATCGTCTGTTCATCTGTATACGGTCTTCCGTCCGGACTGATGAAGCGCATCACCCGAGGATCTTGGAGAAGCGATTTGACAAAATAAAAATCGGAGATCGTATACGGTTCAAATCGCAAACGTTCGGATTGCAACTCAACAAGATGCATCGTTTTCCGCCCCTTTCTTTCATCTCATAATCTGAACTATTCAATTCCCGTTTTCAGCTTGTTTTAATCCATTACGCTACAACTTTTAAGCCGACCACACTGCCGATAATCATCGTCAAATAAAAGATTCGCCAACGACTTGTCGATTCATCTAAATAGAGCATTCCTAAAATGACACCACCCGCTGCCCCGATACCGACCCAGATGGAATAGGCCAAACTAAGGGGAATGACTTCAAGTGACTTCGACAACAAATAAAAACTGAGCGCAAACGATAAAATCGACAAGATTGACCATTTTAAAATTTGATAGCCTTTTGATTTCCCCATAAAGAAGACGGCCGTCATCTCAGCAATCCCTGCACTAATCAAAAATATCCAACTCATACTTTTTCTCCTCCTGTCACTTGTTTCAAACCGATGATTCCGATGATCAACGTCGTCACAAGTAAGAGTTTCCATCCACTAAGCGCCTCGTCAAATAAAAGGGCGCCGACAATAATCGTTCCGACTGCTCCAATTCCAGTAAAGACGGCATAGCCCGTACCTGCAGGAAGAACTCGAAATGCTTTCGCCAATAAGCCGAAACTGACAATCAAGAGGGCAATCGTCCATAGCGTCGGAGTGAGAACTGTGAATCCTTCTGATAACTTCATCGTCGTAGCCCAAATGATTTCAAGCAATCCGGCAAACAAGAGTGACATCCAAGCAACGCTTTCCTTATTCATTCCAACCCACTCCTTTCTTGAAAATCCGGAACGCGGCTTGTTGCCTCATCTCCCGATCATCTTCAAACATAAATAAAGACAGCAAGGCGCCATCTAAAAAACAATAGTAGGCAGCATATAGCTCTTCAAGCGGTTGGACCGGTAAATCCCTGCGCTCCATCGCTAGACGGAATTGTTCTTTTTCAAAACGTTTTAATTCCGTTTCAACCTTTCCAATGACTTTCTCGATATAATCCCGAAATTCCGGAGGTGGTACGAGCAACATCCGTTTCGTCAACATCCATGTCTCGTGATCGCTGAAGAATGACGTGAGTGTACTAACAATCGAGTCAATCCGTTCTAAAGGTGGTCGTTCAACGGTGTTATCGCATGTTTTTTGCCACGCTTCTTCGTACCGATTCGCCATATCCGTCACGACTTGCTTAAACAGTTGCTCTTTCCCATCGATGTGAGCATATAACGAGGCCTTTCGGATTCCTACATCTTCTGCAACCGCTGCGAGCGACAGTCCTTCATATCCCTCACGGGCAAACCGTCTCCGAGCGGATTGCATAATCTTGTCTTTTGTATTCATGACTTTCACTCTCCTTCCACAACACTCTACCTAACGAACGGTAGGTAGTCAAACGAGGTGATTGTTTTTTGACTCATTTTTCCCCAAAATACGAAATAGAAAGAGGTGACGAATAATGATTGAACACTTGACTGTATCGATTCCGACGGAGAGAGCGACCGGACAAAAACGGATTGTCCGTGTGTTTCGACCGGACTGGGTCGAAGCTAGCACCCCGCTTCCTGTCCTGTATATGCATGACGGACAAAATGTATTTTCCGGAAACACGGCTACATACGGGGAAGGTTGGGAAATCGACCGATGTATCGACACGCTACGTCTCCCCCTCATGGTCGTCGCCATCGCGAGTACCCCGAATTGGTTAGATCGCTATGATGAGTATTCATACGCTGAGGATGAGATGTTATATCGTCGTATCGGTCCAGAACTCGCGAAAACACGTCCAACACTTGGTGGTCGAGGACGTCTTTATACAGACTGGCTCATGCACGAGTTAAAACCACGAATCGATAAAGAGTACGCGACAAATCCGGAAGATATCGGTGTCATTGGGAGTTCAATGGGTGGTGTCATCTCTCTTTATATGATGGCGACCTATCCTTCCATTCGCAGAGTCGGCTCGCTCTCCACTGCAGCATGGGCAAATCTTGATCCTTTGATTCGCGAAATGAAACAAGCTAAAATCGCTTGTAAACTGTATATGGATATCGGTACAAACGAAGAGAGCGGGTCAATCACTCCAAGCGACTACCTGTTCACGAATGCGAAACTGATTGAAGCCATCGCGCAAAAAGGCATCGCCTTCCGATACGAGGTCGAGCCGGACGCAATTCACCACGAATCCGCTTGGCGCCGTCGCTTGCCTAACGTTCTTCGTTATTTATATGACATCACATGAAAAAGAGCGAATTCCGAAATTGGAATTCGCTCTTTCATTTAAATGACCCAGTTCCCGTCACGCATGATTGCTTCTCGCGTGCCGTCTTCTTGCTCCCCATCAATATTCATTTCCGCCGACCCAATCATAAAGTCAACGTGTGTCATCGAATCATTCGCGCCGTTCTCTGCGAGTTCATCTTGAGACATCAAAGGACCGCCTTCTAGGCATGTCGAGTATGCACGACCTAATGCCAAGTGACACGATGCATTTTCATCGAACAACGTGTTATAGAAGAGAAGACCAGAGTTCGAGATTGGAGAATCATCAGGAACAAGTGCCACTTCACCGATGCGACGTGCTCCCTCATCCATATTTAACAATTCATCAAGGGCCGCTTGCCCTTTTTTCGCTTCCGCCTTGATGACTTTACCACCCTCAAACCAAAGAGTAAATTCGTCAATCAAGTTTCCGCTGTAGCTGAGTGGCTTCGTACTCGACACATGCCCTTCCACAGAATCTTTATCTGCGAGTGTGAACACTTCTTCTGTCGGCATGTTCGCGATAAAGTCGATGCCATCGGCGTTTGGACCGCCACCGCCAAGGAAGACGTGCTTTTTCGGAAGGCCGATTGTGAGTTCCGTCCCCGGTGCGCTGTAATGTAGTTTCGCATATTTTTTCTCTGTCAACAACTTCGCGCGACTTCGAAGAGATTGGTCGTGTGTGTCCCATGCTGCGACGACATCTTCTTGATCCATTCGAGTTGCTGCGAAGATGGCCTGCCATAGCGCAGCGACTGCATCCTCACGTCCTGGAAATACTTTTTGTGCCCACGCTTCTGACGCACCTGCGACGATTGACCAACTAACATTGTCACTCATCGTATATTGACGCCATTTCGCAAGTGCTTGACCTGCTGCACGGTTCGCGTCGGAGATTCGTGACGACTCGACACCGTTCAAGGCATCCGGGTCATCACTTACAATTGACAAGAAGGCTGTTTTTTCTTCAGCCAATTGCTCAAAACGAGCCTTTAACCAATCCGGAAACTCTTTAAATGAATCAGCCGGTGCATCAAAATAACGAATCTTTGAAGTCTCCTCATCGCTCCAGTTGACGAATACTTGTTTCGCTCCTGCCGCATAAGCAGCTTTCACCACATGGCGTACAAGTGGTGCTTGGCTAATATCAGCACGTACTTCTAATTGTTGCCCCGGTTGAATGTTCACACCTTTTTTTACCGCTAGCTCTGCATAGCGAGAAAAATCTGCCTCTGTCGGCATTGAAATCATAGACATATGTATCGTTCCTCCTTTTCGATTATCTTTATTTTCTTAAATTTCAGGAAAAGTTGCAACCAATGCGCAAAAACGGGCATATTAATACATGAAGAATGAAGGAGGAATACACTATGGCAGATTGGAAAACAACATACACACACTTTTTAAAACAAGCAAAGGAAGACATCCACGATCGTGAATCACTCGGTGACCTGCTCGTTCAAGGTGAACGCGCACTCGCAAAAGTGACGATTGACGTGGCCTCAAATGAAATCAGCAATATCGAGCGTGAAGAAGAGCTCACCCTCTACTTCCAAATGAAACAAATGCTGAATATGTTGCGCGCGCTGTACAACAATCAATTCGAAATGCAATCAGACAAACAGGAAGAACTGATTGCGGCCATTCTTTACTTTGTCTCTCCGTTCGATGCGATTCCAGACGATGTTCCGCTCGGACTTTTTGATGATGCCCAGGTGATTGATTACGTGCATGAACAATTAGCAAGTGATATTGACCGATTCCATAACGAATTGTGACTTGAAATGATGTGGGAGTAGCAGTACGCTAGCATGAGACTTAGCTAAAGGAGGCGTCAGGCCTAGCCATTATTTATGTATGCAAAATCTCGAAAACGGGTTGCTCTCGAAACGGTACTGTTCATCATCGCCGGGACAATCCTTCAGTCTATGTTTGTCAGTTTACTGCTCAAACCGAACGAAATTGGTTCGGGAGGAATCGTCGGGATCACATTGATTTTCAACGAACTGCTCGGAACACCAATTGGAATGACTCAACTCGTGCTCAATATCCCCCTCTTCCTGTTGGGACTAAAATATTTAGGACGTCGTTTCATTTTAATGACAGGAATTGTCGTCGTGCTCTCCTCGATTCTGATTGATAGCTTGCCAATCCTTATTCCGCCAACCCCACTTGACGACCCACTCGTCGCTTCGGTGTTCAGCGGAATCGTCTCAGGTCTCGGACTCGCACTTCTCCTCTTTGCAGGAGCTTCCACGGGTGGCCTTGATATTTTAGGGAAAGTCATCTATCTGAATAATCGAAATTTATCTTTACCTAAAATCTTTTTGACACAAGACCTAATTGTTTACATTCTCGTGTTTATTGTCTTTGATATAAAAGCCGTTATGTATGCTCTTGTACTAAGTTTTGTAAGATCACGAACGTTGCTCACGATTCACAAGTTCTTCTCCGCACAGAAACAATGTTTTATCATTTGCCGAAAAGCAGAAGAAATTAATTTGGTCATCAAGCAGAACTTAAAACGCGGGGTCACAATTATGGATGCAACAGGCGGATATTCAAACGACTCTAAAAAAATGCTATATGTCGTCGTCCAAAACAATGAAATTCCACGACTACGTCAAATCGTTTCTGAAATTGATTCTGAGGCGTTTGTAACAGTGTCCGAAATCGATTCGATCGTTGGAAACTTCAAAGAACATTCATATACGCTCTAAATTCATAAAAATCGACAACAATCTATTTTTGTTGTCGATTTTTTGTGTAATTTTCAATCATCTATTCCGATAATAGATAAGAGCCCTATTTAAAAACAGGAGGAGGTGCATGAGTTGTCATTTTATTCGTTGCGCCAATACGTTCCGGCGGTTCTCATCGGGACTTTTTCTACCGGACTTTTATTATTATTTTTAACCCCGCATGACCTGCTACACATCACGTTACTTATCTATTATCTCGTCATCCTAGGAGCAGCGATTCTATTTAGTGGAGTGGCTATTCTTAAGCATAGAGGGATGCGCCGCTTTATTCATGTTCTGATTAGTGCCGGAAATGTATGTTTTGTGCTTTACTTACTGATGCACCACTATTCACCTAGCGCAAATACACAATCGTTATTGTTTTTACAGAATTTCTTTTATTTGATTATGTCTTTGATCGTCATCACTCAATCGATTGAGGTTCGGACATTGAAACTACGAACGTTCGATTTATTTGCCTTGTTTAGCTTTCTCGTGATTGGTGGACTACATATTTGGTTCTATTCCACACGAGAAGTCTCGCTCGTTTCTCATCTGAGTGGCTTTGAAGAACAGATGTTACTCATCAGCCTTTACATGATGCTCGGATTCCTTTACTTGAATCGAGTCGTTTCAACCGGTCAACAATTCCGAATTCTTTTACTCGTCGGAATTCTAGGTTTCACAACCGCCTCAATTACAAACGCACTATTTTTGTTTTCAGGGATTACACACGAGCTAGTTCACCTAGTTCAAATAAGCAGCATACTCATGATCTCCATCAGTTACTGGGTCGATAATCTGTCGGAAGATGCACTCGCGTATGATTCAATTTTAGATTATGTATTATACAGCGTAGTCGTGATGATGTTTTTACTCTCATCCGATCGCCTTCTTGGAACGTCTGTACTAGACTCGATGATTGCAAATGTCGTGCTTTTACTACTGATTCGCCAATTTGTCGTCTCAAAACAAAACGCACTGATCAGTTATCGTCTACATACGGTCAATACAGATTTAGAAGTCGCCGTGTCTACAAAAGCGCATGAACTCGAGATTCGCGAGCAACAATACCGTTCGCTCTTTGCCTACCACTCAGAACCAATTTTTTTATTCGATTTACACGGAGAAGTATTGTCTGTCAATGAGGCCGGTAGCTCGATTTTAGGATTGTCGACAGATAAATTACTCGGGTCGAACATCCTCGATATCATCGAATCGACAGATCGGCCCCCATATGTAGCCATTCTTCAAGAGTTGGTGAATGGTCGACCACGAACGACTGATGTGCGGGTGATGACCGACATAGGCGAGACACGTGTCTGGCAACTCGTCAACGTCCCGATGATTATCGATGGAGAAGTCGAGGGCATTTATGCGATTGCAAAAGACATCACCCAGATGATCGAGCAGCAAGAGCAAATTCTGTATCAAGCCAAGTTCGATAGTTTGACTGGTCTTCATAATCGTTACGCGCTACAAGAACAAATCGAGCGTTTAATCGAGGAAGGTCGTACGTTCACGCTCATGTTCTCTGACTTAGATGGCTTTAAAGAAATCAACGACCAATTCGGTCATCACATGGGAGACGAACTTCTGCAACACATCGGGAAGCGGTTACGAACCGCACTTCTTCCAAATGAGTACGCCGGACGCCTCGGAGGTGATGAGTTCATTGTCGTCGCAGAACACGGTGACCACGAAATGTTGACGGAACGTTTACGGCGACTCGTCTACCGCCCCCCTTATTACATGGCCGGAACACTCGTTGAAGTACATGCTTCGATTGGAATCGTACGTTTTCCTGAACATGGGGGAAAATTGAAGCACTTACTCTCAAACGCGGATCTCGCGATGTATCGTGCGAAGGATAAAGGACGTGACGAAACCGTCATGTTTGAACCTGAGTTACGAGAAGACAAAGAAGAACGGAAAGTGTTAATGGAAGGTCTCGATACCGCACTTGAAAAAGGAGAAATTTCTCTCTTCCTTCAACCTCAAGTCGATGCCTCGACGAAAGCGGTCATCGGAGCGGAAGCACTCATGCGCTGGCAACATAACGGAACATTCATTCCGCCAAGTCAATTCATTCCTATTGCCGAAGAAACAGGACATATTCACGATTTAGGTCGGTGGATGATTCATGAGACGTTCCAGTTAATTCATGTGTTTGAACAAGGCGATATTCATTTACCGAAGCTCTCGGTCAACTTGTCAGTTCGACAGTTATTCGATGAACATTTGATTGATTATTTGAATACGCTATTCGAACGTTTCCCGATTGAACCGTCACGCCTCAATTTCGAATTGACAGAAACCGTCGCCGCCCACCACTCGGATCGTGTGTTAAATCGGATTTTAGAGTTAAAAGCGCTCGGTATCAAACTATCCATTGATGATTTCGGAACAGGTTACAGTTCACTCGCTTATCTCGTACGATATCCAATCGATGAACTGAAAATCCCTCGTGAATTCACGATGCAACTCGAAGAGAACCGCGAATATCAAATGGTCACGACGACAATCGTCGCAATGGCACGACAACTCGGTATGGCGCTTGTTGCCGAAGGCGTCGAAACCGAGTATCAGGAAACCTTTCTTCGTAAAGTCGGATGTGATTCCATGCAAGGTTACCGCTATGCAAAACCGATGCCACTTGATGAGTTTGTCATTTACTATATGAAACATACAACGCCTTGAACCCTATTCGGTTCAAGGCGCTTTTTTACTTCATTTCATACACTTTGACCTCACCTGGCTTCAGGTCAATCCAAAGGTTCCATTGTTCATCAAACGCATACTCAGCATACGGCCATGAGTATGGTGAATAAATCATCTCCGCAAAACGACTCGCGTTCCAATTTCGGCGCCGTACTCCATCAAGAGCGACAGTTCCTTGCAATGAGTTATTCATGTTCGTATTCGCTATAACCAACAATGTATCATTCGTCTCCGGACGTAGCCAGGCAAACCCGACAAACGGCGCGAATGGCTCATCCAAATTTAGTGGCTCAAAATGGTTTGGATCCACTAGTACGTCTAACCACCGTCGACGAATTTCAGCAACTTGGTGCATGACTTCAATCATCTCATCCCGTTCTGGGTGATCCCAATGGAACTGATATGCATCAAAAAAGGCGAGTTTGCCGAAATAAGGGTCCGTCGGGAACAGTTGGTACGCTTCTTCAGGACGACAATCTAGTCCGGTGTTCATCGGCTGTGTTTCATATAATTCTAACCCTGAGTTTGTCATCGGTACCCCATTCGGCATAAACCCATTTAACACCGACAATAATCTGCTCGCTTGTCGTCCGCCTTCCCGCGTAGCAAGACGACGAGTATCCGCCGTTTCACCTGCCGCAAATACTGGAAGCGGTAAAAAGCGTGAATCGTATAGAAATTGATGTGTTTCGTGCGTTTGGAACCTAGGTTCTTTATAAAATCCATATCCGATAATCATGTTATAACCGGCATCTTTGGCAGTCCAAGCACCCGACTCAATCAACTCTTCGGCGATAAAACTAAAGTTTGAATCGATAGAACGTGGTGTTGACAAAATCGCCTGCGCTAAGTCGACAGGAAGAGCGTGCCCCATATCAATACGCGCCCCATCAATGCCAAATTCACGCTGATAATGCGGGATAATATCAGCGAGCATCTCCCAGAGAGGCTCGTTAATCTCATTTCCTCGGAATTGATTCGACTTGATTGAATCAAACAAAATATAAGGAGCAACATTCGCCTCATTGACATAAGGTGCTGCTGCAAGTGGATGATCTAAGAAGAGACGGAAATATGTCACATCCGACCATGGTGGTTGTGGATCATTAATACAGTCAGAGAAAGCAGGCGCTGTTGTCAAACCGAACTCTCGCTCAATCGTTGCTAACACATTTTCTTCCGGGTGCTCAAGCAAAAAGCCAC
Source organism: Exiguobacterium sp. s101 (assembly GCF_018617835.1). NCBI lineage: Bacteria > Bacillati > Bacillota > Bacilli > Caryophanales > Exiguobacterium > Exiguobacterium sp. s101. Next base: position 10,552 of record NZ_JACSKX010000020.1, read on the forward strand.
GGACACGTCCCCATTTCTCAGCATCAATCAAATTCGGTGCCATCGAGAATCGTCTTAAGTGTTGCCATACATCCTCCGAGTTATACACCATCGGCAAAAAGGCAAATTCCGGTTTTACGTTCTCCCCAATCCCGGGCACATAAGGAGGATGATAATAATCGACTTCCGTCAATGGAATCCAATAAAACCATTCTGGGTTTTCAAGAATGAGACGGTTATCTCGGGCACATGTACGAGGGATGACATCGATGACGACGCGAATCCCTACCATGTGACAAGCCTCCACAAATGCCGCAAATTCTTCTTCGACTGTCATTGCATCTCCAGTCAGCGTTTCTTTCAACTCTTCATCGATGGCAAAGAAATTTTGAACGGCATAAGGAGAACCAAATTCTCCTTTTTTATTCTTATGACTATGTTGAGAAATCGGTAAGAGAAACAATGTATCGATCCCCATATAAAGGAGGTGAGGAATCAACGCAAGCGTTTTGACGAAAGTGCCAGTGTCCTTCATTCCGAACGAGTTCTCCATCTCCACATAGCCCGATCCATCATGATCCCAGGAGGTCGATGTACGAACTTGCATCGAATAGACAGAGGCACGCTTGATCCAATCACCTCCTGTTTGCAAATGTCCGTCTGCAAGCGCAATGGACGTTTGGTAATCCCGGCTTTCAATCGCATACGGAAAAATCGTTTTTTCAATCGTTTCAACCAAAAAATCATACGGATTGACACGCTCGACACCGTCGCGAACTGGTTCAGAAGTGAAACGCATGCGATTCCATAGACTTGGAACCTCATAAGTAAGATCCTGACGATTGTCTTGTAACACCTGGTACAGCTTTTGTAACGATGAGTTCTCTGGCATATTGACTCTCCTTATGCATCTGATTGTCCTTTTTCATTTTTCATTAAAAGACACTACACTAATTGATTATACGTTTTCTCGTTTTTTCCTTTTTTCAAAGAATAATTTCTGTCGACATTTATAAAATCATGTACGATTGAGTAGAAAGGAGTGTCACGATGTCACAACGAAAGTGGATTTTATTATGGGTTAGCTTATGCATTTTATCCATCTCGATTATTGGTATTTTTATTTTTCAATTAAAAGGAACAAATGACCGTTTAGAAATCATACAAGGTGAACAACTCGACTCGTATGAAGTGATTGAAGACATCATGTATTATAACATCGAGCGGGCAAATGCCATCCGTGGTTTACTTGCATATGACGACCGACACTTTTTAGAAATGTACTATAGCATGTCCCGTCAAGCAAAAACGCTAAAACAGTCCGTCGTCGCCGACCCCAATACACCGAGTTCCGTCCTCGATCTACTTGAAAGGGATGCCATTTGGGTAACAGAAGCTGATCGTGTACTCGACATCTATGAAGATGGCGACCTAACAAAAGCTACAGCAGTCGCAGAAACAATGACCGAGCAACGACAGACTATCTTGGAAGATTTGCGTTCGTTAAAGCAAATGCAATACAAAGATATTCATCAAGAACTTCTTTCTGCAAAGAATCAGATATCTTTCTTGACCCAAATACTTTTCACCATCACTTTTTTGCTTATCGCTATAATTGCCATCCTCAGCTTCTTATTGTTCCGTATCAAACCTCAGCACGAAACAATAGAATGAAAAAAGAAGTGTCCCAGGTGATCATACCTGAGACACTTCTTTGATTTATTTCGTCATACGAAGTAACCTTGTCGCATTTGCGATGGCAAGAAGCGCTACCCCAACGTCAGCGAACACTGCTTCCCACATCGTCGCGATGCCGAACAATCCTAAAAGCAATACAAGTGCTTTTGTTCCGAAGGCAAAGAAGATGTTCTGCCAGACGACGCGTTTTGTCCGTTTGCCTAACCGAATAGCCTGAACGACATCGGTTGGAGCGTCATGCATCAAGACGACATCTGCCGCCGTTACCGCCGTATCACTTCCGACACCGCCCATGACAAGACCGACATCTGCACGAGCTAAGGCAGCCGCGTCATTCATTCCGTCTCCAACAAATGCAACTTTACGGGTAGCTGTCATCCGCTCTACCGCTTCAACTTTCTCATGTGGAAGCAATTCACCTTGCACTTCATCAAGTCCAAGTTGATCCCCGATTTTTTTTGCGACCTCACGGCGATCTCCTGACAACATAACCGTTCGATATCCTGCTTCTTTTAGTGCTTGGATTGCCTCGAACGCATCTTCTTTCACCGTATCCATCAATTCAACTCGTCCAAGCCACCGATCATTCTTCATAACATGCACACTCGTACTGACGGACGAATCATCAATGGTTCGTCCTAATCTCTTCATGTACCGTGCACTTCCGACATAAATGTGATCCTCTCCATCACAGGCATGGAGACCATATCCAGGTTCTTCTTGAATCGATTCGAAAGCTTGAACCTCTCCGACACGCTGAACGATGGCTTGCGCGAGCGGATGATTGGACGCTACTTCGACACGGGCAGCAAGATATAACAGTTCTTCCGCACTGACACCGCCTGCCGTCACCACGTCTGTTACTTCAAATCGTCCAGTCGTCAACGTCCCTGTTTTATCGAAGACTACCGTATCCACTTCTGTTAACGTATCTAAATACTCGCCACCTTTCACGAGAATGCCTCGTTTGGAACCCGCTCCGATTCCACCAAAATAGCCGAGTGGAATTGAAATCACGAGTGCGCATGGACAACTAATCACGAGGAAGATGAGTGCACGATAAACCCATTCTTCCAAGTTCCCCACAAAAAACGGAGGAACAAAGGCCACGAGCGCGGCCATAACAACCACGAACGGTGTGTACACTTTCGCCAGTCGCGTGATCATCTGTTCTGTTTTCGCTTTCTTCCCATTGGCCTCTTCCACAAGCACAATCATCTTTTGAAGACTTGATTCTGCTGCTAATTTGGTCGTTTGAACAATGAGACGCCCCTCTATATTGACCATCCCGGCCAATACTTCTTCTCCTGCATCCACTTGGCGTGGTACAGATTCTCCAGTTAGAGAAGCTGTATCCATCGAGCTCGCACCTGTTACAACGATGCCATCCATCGGTACCAATTCACCCGCACGGATGACAAGATACGATCCAACTGAAACGTCCTCTGGCAATCGTTCAACCTCTTCCTCGTTTTCTAACACACGGGCAAGGGTCGGTCTCATATTCAATAAAGACTGAATCGATTTTCGAGATGCCCGCACCGCCCGTCCTTGCACATATTCTCCAAGTTGATAAAACAACATGACGGCAACAGCTTCTGGATATTCAGCAATCGCAAATGCCCCAATCGTCGCAATCGTCATGAGGAATTTTTCGTCAAACCACTCTCGATGCCATATATTTCGAAATGCACCGTATACCACATCATATCCGGCCAATCCATAGGCCACAATATACCCCGGAATCGAATCGGTCCAAAGAGCAAGTGAAAAGATAAAAGTAGCTGCGAGGAAGCGCCAGAGCGTAACATCACGTTTTTCAGTTTGATCGTCCTCTGCTCTTACAAATTTAGCCCCCGGTTCAATCCGCTCCATCGTCTGCTCGATCGACTGGAGTATCACGTCACGCTCTGAAGGATCTATCCATTCAATCACCATTCGACTTGTCGCGAAGTCAATTTGGCAAGATGCCACTTCTTCATGCTTCGTGACATCTCGCTCGATTTTGGCTGCACAATTTGTGCAGGTGATTCCAGACACGGGTAACACGTCTCGTTTTCCCATCATTCTCCCCCTAACATTCAAACGTTCATTTGAATATATCGTATCGTGAATCGAATTCAATGACAATAGGCAAAATGACCGACCCTGTACATATGGGATCGGTCATCGAATTTAAACGTTTTTTTGTTCTTCACTGTGTGCCAATGCAATTTCAACAAGCTGTCGCACGTGCTCATCATCTAATGAATAATAAACGACTTTCCCTTCTTTACGATACTTCACCAATCCTTGTTCCAGTAACGTCCGTAAATGGTGAGATGCGGTCGCGTTTGAATGACAGATAACGGCCGCCACATCGCATACACAAAGTTCGTGTTCGAGCGTCAACACATATAGCACTTTTAGACGGGTCGGATCGGCGAACGCTTTAAACAATCGACTGACTCGTGGCGCGTCTAATTGCGCCAAGGCGGATTGTAGCGTAGGAACGTCCTCTGATTGAATTCCAATCGTTTCACACTGTGGCACTTTCATTTTTTTCACCTCGTCTTTTGATGTGTATAGTGTAGCAAAAATTCGTCAATATATCTGTTATATATTATAGTTGACTTATACACTTCTGTTATAATACAATCGTAATAACAACCAAAACTGTCAGACAATTTACCGAAGGAGGCATTTTCATATGAATGAATGGGCGAGCCGACTCGAATCATCTGTCGAGTTTTATCAAAAATTACCGGATAAGACATGCCAAGAATGCGGGAACCATATGGACGAACAGTGCGAGTCATACGAAACGACTTGTGCTTCATGTACAGAGAAGCTTCAACTCGCAGAATAAAACAACGCCCCTTCGAAATGGAAGGGGCGTTGTTTTATATTGACCATCCGATATATGCCGCTACTAATCCAAACAAATAAGTCGTGAGTAAATAGAGTCCGAATCGAATCCAATCTCTCGTCACAAACCGCATCAATTCCAGTTTTAAAGTCGAGAAAGTCGTAAACGAACCAAAAAATCCGATACCTAAAAAGAGGATGAGCGATTGTTGAGCGGTATGCGCGTACAAGTATCCGAGACCAAACGAACCTGTTACATTGACGAACAACGTCGCCCACGGAAAAGTTGAATCAGTCCACTTTTTCATGACCTGACCGATTGTGAAGCGGAGAATCGCACCGATGAAAGCGCCACTTGCAATCCAGAGAATAGTCATAAGACTTCACCTCTTGTCGACGTTTTTGTTCCGATGCGATAGCCAAACCAAGAACTCCATAAACCGAGTGTGATGCTGAGGAACACGTATGCAACAGCGAGAAGTGCATGATCATTTTCAACTAATTGAATCGTCTCTACACTAAACGTGGAAAACGTTGTAAATGACCCAATCATTCCGGTTCCGACAATCGTGACGATTTGAGGAGAAGGTTTTCCCGCTTGAAGAAATCGATGCGTCAGCCATCCCAATAGAAAGCTTCCAATTAAATTGATGAACAGTGTCGCGACGGGAAACGGGCTCGTTTCGAATGAATCGACTAATAATCCAAGTCCGTACCGTGCCAAAGCTCCAACTGCACCTGCTAACCCAACGTATATGTACAGCATCTGATTCCTCCTCCACGAAAAAGACACCTGCGCTGCAGGTGTCGATTCATCTTAAACTATTATACCAAGCTGTCGCTTTTTACGAAATAGCTGCCGGAGCAAGTACGGCTTCAATTGCTTCAAATGCTTGATCCAATTCTTCTTTTGTGATGACGAGAGGTGGTGCCAACCGAATCACTGTTTCATGCGTTTCTTTACAGAGAAGACCACGTTCTTTCAGTGCCTCGCAGTAAGGACGAGCTGACTCTGTCAATTCAATACCGATGAATAGCCCGCGTCCGCGAACGTCGCGAATCATCGGATTGTCGATTGACTTTAAACGATCCATGAAATACGTTCCCAACTCCAACGAACGCTCTGGGAGTTTTTCTTCTTCCAATACTTCAAGAGCTGCGACAGAGACAGCTGACGCGAGGGGGTTTCCACCAAAAGTGGAGCCGTGTGAGCCTGGATTGAATACTGAAAGGACTTCTTTGTCAGCCGCCACACACGAGATTGGAAAGACGCCTCCTCCAAGAGCTTTTCCGAGAATATACATATCCGGTGTTACACCTTCCCACTCGATGGCAAACCATTTCCCGGAACGTCCGAGCCCCGACTGAATCTCATCTGCGACGAAGAGAACGTTATGTTGTTTACACAGCTCTGATGCACGCTTCAAATACCCTTTCGGCGGAATGATGATTCCGGCTTCACCTTGAATCGGTTCTACGATAAACGCCGCCGTATTCTCTGTGATTGCTGCCTCGAACGCCTCGATATCACCGTATGGTACGACTTTGAATCCCGGTAGTAACGGTCCGAACCCACGCTGATACTCTGCTTCTGTCGACATCGACACAGCAGCCATCGTCCGTCCGTGGAAGTTTCCTGTACAGACGATGATTTCAGCTTCTCCCGGGATTCCCTTCACATCGTACGCCCAGCGCCGAGCCGTCTTCACGGCTGTTTCGACCGCTTCTGCTCCCGTATTCATCGGTAACACCATTTGCTTATTTGTAAGCGCTACCACTTTGTCATAAAAACGTCCCAGTTGATCGTTATAAAAGGCACGTGACGTCAACGTGATCTTATCTGCTTGATCCTTGAGCGCTTGAATGATCTTCGGATGGCAGTGACCTTGGTTAACGGCAGAGTATGCACTTAACATATCCATGTAGCGATTCCCCTCAGGATCGGTTACCCAAATCCCTTTCGCCTCCGAAATAACAATCGGTAGTGGATGATAGTTGTGTGCCCCGAACTTTTCTGTCATCTCAATCACATCATGTGTCTTTGTCATATTGCTTCCCCCTTATTCAAAACTATCTTACTCCTTCAGTATATGATGCCCCTCTTTCTTTTGACAATGACGAACTTAAGCATTCCTTGAATTGGCAAAATCAGGTACACTTACATTAGAATATACATTTAGCATGACAGATTGGGGGAAATGATGTGGCTTCATTGCGTGATTTATCGGTTGATCAATTCATCGATGCTTTTTCTGTGCCTTTTTGTTATATTTCTCAAGATGGTACGGTTCTATTATGGAACGAGCATGCCGAAGTGTTATTCGGGTGGGAACGTGAAGAAGTCCTCCATCAGCCACTGCCGGTCGTCCAGCAACTTGACCATGCGCTGGAAACATGGACACCGCTCCTCCTTCAATATCCGTTCACGACGACGGCGATGACACCATTTCAACATAAAGATGGATCGGTCATCTATGCGACCGCATACTTACAGTCCTTTTCACTCGAAGAGATTTACGGCTATTTCTTGGCCTTTCTTCCGAAAGGATTCGGACCACTCATCAGCACCGAACAATTCAATTTACTTCATCACTTTCAAGAAATGATTAAGCAGTCCACCCATTACTTGGCGACGAACGCGAAAGGTGAAATCGTCGACGCGAACCCTTTGTTATGTCGTTTGCTCGATGTGACGGAACAACAACTCATCGGCCATAGCTGGTTCGAGCTCATTCATGATTCAAGTGACCGAAATGGGATTTCACGTGATGTCTTAACATCTTTGGCCACAAATCAAATATGGAACGGAGAACTTGCTATTTCCTGTAAGGAACATGAACAAGAACCGTGTTGGCTCAATTTGACCGTCGTACCGATCATCAGTGAGAAGAAAGATGTGATTCAGTACACAGCTTTTGGTTTTGATGTCTCTGAGAAAAAACGTCTTGAAAAAGAAGTCGAGTTTCTCGCCTATCAAAATGAATTGACCGGACTCTATAATAAAAAAGGCTTCTTACGTCGATATGACTCGATTCTTCAACAAACCGATGAGCGTGAAGGCCTGATTCACATCGCTTTGTTCGATATCGACCGTTTCAAAATCATTAACGAGTCATTCGGGTCTCGTGTCGGAAATGAACTCCTCATCCAAATCAAAGAGCGCGCACTGCACCTCATTCCAGAGTCTGCTTTATTGTTCCATCCAACAGGTGGACTGTTCGGTGTCATGTTCTTCGAGGAGTCGAAAGAAGAAGTGTTCCAAGTATTACGGCATCTGCAACACGAACTGCAACGACCGTTTCGTATTTACCATCACTCCATCATGGTATCGATTTCAGTCGGATGTGTATTTTATCCATCTTCGACAAGTTCGCTCGAGGAACTGTATACACGTGCTGAGAGTGCCCTTTTCAAAGGAAAACAAATCGGGGTCGGTACGATTCAATTTGTGACAAAGGATATGGATGCCGCATTCTCGCGACAAATCCATATTGAAAAGGCGATGTATCGGGCACTTGACGAAAAGCATTTTTATCTCGAATATCAGCCAAAATACGAATTAGCCACAGATCGACTCATTGGGTTCGAAGCACTCCTTCGTTGGCATCATGATGAACTAGGACAAATCCCACCTTCTGAGTTCATCCCACTTGCTGAAGAGATGGCACTTATCGTCCCAATCAACAACTGGGTCATCTTAGAGGCGACGAAACAATTGAAGGAGTGGAAAGATGAGTTCAATCAATCACTCTCGATGGCGATTAATATTTCGCCAAACCAGTTCCGAAGCGAAAGTTTCTTGAATACGCTTCGAAATATCAAGCAACAATTCCAACTCGACCCGGCAGATGTCATCTTAGAAATTACAGAAAGTCTAGTCATGCAACAAACTGATGAAATCATCGAACGTATGGAGCAAATCAAGCGTTTGAACTATCGACTGTCGATTGATGATTTCGGCACCGGTTTCTCTTCTTTACAATACTTGAAATCTTTCCCGGTAGATGAACTCAAAATCGATAAAGTCTTTCTTGATGATTGGATGACGTCCAAATCTCATCTCCTCGACGTCATTGTTCATCTCGGGAAAAGCTTAAATCTCCATGTCGTCGCGGAAGGGGTCGAAGATAAAGAGATGTTGGCGCACTTAAAGTCGACGGATTGTGATTCTTTCCAGGGCTACCTATACGCCAGACCTGCTTCTCCAAGTGCAATCGAACAATTAATCCGATCATCAAAAAACTCACCGGACGCTTGAGGCGCCGGTGAGTTTTCTTATAGAGCGATTGTGGCTGTCCAAAGCCCATAAATGCCATAGGTCGCACATAATAGAATAATCAAGGCAATTATCGACTGGGTACGGGTCAAGAACGGTCGTCCTTGTTCCCGTTCTGCCAAAAGAAAGACGAAGATGCCAGGCGCATAAAGAATCATCGCAATCAAGACATATTCCGAACCTGATGCATAGAGTAACCAAGCCGCATACAACGAAGCGATACCGGAAATCATCATCATCCGCAATGATGTCGTCCGCTTCGCCTCGATCCACCCAAAAAGTGCTGAAAATAAATATGGGACAAGCGCCGCGATACCGGCGATACTCGACAAGACGAGATACGTCTGTTCCGAGAACAACGCGATGACTGTGACCACTTGGGTGAATACTTGGGTGATGAACAATGCGTTCACCGGTGTATCATTTTTATTCAATCGATTAAACACTTTCGGAAAAACACGATCTCTGCTCGCGACATAAGAAATTTCAGTCGCCAAAATCGTCCACCCGAGTAACGCACCTGTCAACGAAACGAGTAGTCCGATGTTGATTAGCGTAGCGCCAAACGGTCCGACAACGGCCTCTAACACGTATGCCATTGAAGGTTCTGGTAATGCCGCAAGTTGCTCTTGTGTCATGACGCCAAAGGAGAAGATTGAAATCATCATATAAATCAACAACGTTCCAATCAAACCGATCACCGTCGCACGACCGACATCTTTTTTGTGACGTGCGCGCGATGACAATACGACCGCTCCCTCGATACCGACAAATGCCCAGAGTGTGACGAGCATCGTCGACTTCACTTGTGGAAACACATCCGCCCAAACAAACCCTGTTTCTCCCCAAAAATCGACTTGGAACGTATCTATTTTAAACGCGAATAGGATCAACACGATGAACAAGATAATCGGGACGAGTTTCGCAATCGTTGTCACGATATTGAGAAGTGCCGCTTCACGCATCCCACGTGAAATGAGCCAAAATAAGCCCCAAATCAGAATGACACTCATGAACAAGCGAAACAGTCGGTGTTCTGCTGAGAAAACAGGGAAAAAATAAGCTAATGTACTGAAAATCAACGTGATGTTGGCTACCGTCCCAATCCAAGCCGACATCCAGTACCCCCATCCGCTGTTGAATCCAACAAACTTCCCGAAACCTTCACGGGCATAGGCGTAAATTCCGCCTTCTAGCTCTGGCCGCGTGTTTGCTAAAAATTGAAACACAAAGGCGAGCATAATCATGCCGACACCCGTAATCCCCCATCCAATTAAAACTGGTCCGACCCCTGCCCCTTGTGCCATGGCACCAGGGAGGTTAAACGCACCTCCACCAATCATGGTCCCGACGACCATTGCCGCAAGACCGAAAAAGCCGATTCCGGCTGAATTTTGTTTCAAGTTAACGCCTCCACTATCACTCTAAACCTCCGAATAACTATACATATATACTGTATAATCATTCGGAGTTTTGTTTATTGTACTTCCTGAAAGGATTGAAGGATAGACATTCTAAATAAGTTTATATTTTCGAATAATTTGCAAAATTCCATTGCATATTTATCTCATATGTAGTTTAATTACAACATATTCTAAATTATCAGAATTTTCAGGAGGTTGTATAATGCGTAACAAAAAATGGTTAGCGTTATCGGGGGTCGCATTATTGGCGACGGCTGCTTGTAGCACAGGAGATGACTCATCAAGTTCAGAAAGTTCATCTTCGAGCGATTCGAAAAAAGAAATCACAATGGTATCGGCGACGGACTTGCCGCAGCTCGATCCGACACTTACAACAGACTCGACATCGGTCATCGTGACAAACAACGTGTTCGAAGGATTGTATCGTCTAGACGAGAACAACCAACCGACACCAGGGATTGCCGAAGATGTGGAAGTATCAGAGGATGGTCTTACATACACGTTCAAACTACGTGACGCTAACTGGTCAGACGGTTCTCCCATTACAGCTGAGGATTTTGTCTACTCTTGGAAGCGTGCACTCAACCCTGAAACAGGTGCCGAGTATGCGTATATTCTTCAAGACTTAAAAAATGCGAACAAAATTCTTGCAGGCGAAGCATCACTTGACGACCTCGGTGCGAAAGCAGTCGACGAGAAGACGCTTGAGGTGCAATTAGAAGCGCCAGCTCCGTATTTCTTAGGGTTGACCGGATTCCCTACGTATATGCCGCAAAAACAAGAGTTCGTCGAAGAGCAAGGCGAAAAATTCGCGATGGCAGTCGACCAAACGCTTTATAATGGTCCTTACGTCTTGAGCGAGTGGCAAGACAATGCCGGTTGGGTCTATAAGAAAAACCCAGAGTATTGGGATGCAAAAAATGTGAAGATGGATACCATCAACGTCAAGGTCGTAAAAGACGTGTCAACAGGTGTCAATTTGTTCGAGTCAGGCGAAGCGGACTACACGCTCCTTTCATCTGAGTTCGTTCCACAATTTGAGGATAGCGACGAATTCAAGACACGTGCTGATGCTCGAATCAACTTCCTTCGCTTCAATCAAAAAAATGAGTATCTCCAAAACGTCAACATTCGTGAAGCACTTGCGAAAGGGTTCGACAAGCAGAGTGTGACGGATGTTATCTTAACGGATGGTTCAGAACCAGCGAATTTTATCGTGGCGAAAGACTTCACGTTCACAGAAGACGGGTCTGACTTCCGGGAGAAACATCCAGATCTCCTCAGCTATAACGTGGATGAAGCAAAAGCGGCTTGGGAGAAAGGATTACATGAACTTGGAGTCGAAACGATTGAACTCGAATTCCTCTCACGTGATGAGGAAGCGTTCAAGAAAGTCAACGAATTCATCAAAGGTGAGCTCGAGAAAAACTTGCCTGGTTTGACACTCAATATTAAACAACAACCGTTTAAAAACTTCCTTGATCTCGAAGGAAAAGGCGAATATGATGTCTCTGCCGCTGGTTGGGGTCCTGATTATCAGGATCCGATGACATACCTCGACATGTGGGTCACAGATGGTCCATTTAACCGTATGGAGTACTCAAACGACGAGTATGATCAGTTGGTTCAATCAGCGAAAAAAGAAGCTGATCAGATGAAGCGTTGGGAATCAATGCAAGAAGCTGAACGCATCCTTCTCGAAGAAGACTATGCCATCGCTCCGATTTATCAAAAAGGTGAGGCATACTTAGAACGCTCAAACATCGAAAACATGTACCGCCACCCGTTCGGTGCCGATGCAAGTTTCAAATGGCTTGACGTCAAATAATGAGTGTAACCTCTCTGATTCCTACGTGGATTAGGGAGGTTTTTCTGTAGTGAACTACTCGCCACTTATTTGCTTCGCAAATTGAAGTGGGAGCTTCTTGGGAAGACCGTACTTTTACTAGCCACGGTTGTTTACCAAGCTCGTCGGGCAGTCCCTGCCCTGAAAGGTTGTCAGTCGGCCAACATCAATAGGTTGATGCTCGCGTTGATGTCACGGTCATGATGCGCGCCACAGGCACACGTCCATTCACGGACGTCCATCGTCTTCTTCTCGCCTTTGACGCCACAAGAAGAACAGATCTGCGTCGATGCGTACCAGGGGTCTGCCTTGATGAGCGTCCGTCCGTAGAAGTTTGACTTGTACTCGAGTTGACGGACGAACTCGTACCAGCTGACATCCCCGATGGACTTCGCTACCTTGTGATCCTTCATCATATCCTTCGACTTCAATGTCTCCACGACGATGACTTGGTTCTCGTCAACAATCCGTCTCGACAGCTTGTGAAGGAAGTCCTTGCGTTGATTGGCGATTTTCTCGTGTTTCTTGGCTAAGATCAGCTTAGCTTTTTCACGATTCTTGCTTCCGATCTTCTTTCGTGACAACGCGCGCTGCGACTTCTTGACCTTCGCTTCGGATTGGCAAAGAAAGCGAGGGTTTCCAATCTTCTCAGAAACCATCTCGTCATTCGTCATGACGGCGAAGTGTTTCAAACCGAGATCGATTCCGACCTTGTTCTCGGCTGGAATCCATGGTTCGTCGTCCTGATCGACGAGGAGCGCGACGAAGAACTTGCCCGTCCTGGTCATCGACACCGTCGCCGACCGGATGACGCCCTCGAACGGACGATGTTGTGTGAACCGCACGAACCCGACCTTCGGCAGTCGGACCTTGCCCGCCTCGATGCGGATCGTGCCATGCTGGTTGTTCGTCGTGTAGGAGGCGCGCGACCGTCGTCTCGATTTGAAGGTCGGGAAGCCGCCCGTCCCGGCGAAGAACTTCGCGAACGCGGTGTCGAGGTTCAGCTTCGCGTTCGCGAGCGCGAGGCTGTCCGCCTCGGCGAGGAACGGGAACAGGGGCTTGTAGGAGGCGGGTGTCGCCGGTT
>NZ_JACSKX010000003.1:0-223177 GCF_018617835.1 Exiguobacterium sp. s101
CTGGATCGCTTCATGTCGTTTCTCGGGATGGGCGCGGTACATATCGGATTCCTCCTTTTGATGACGGGTGGGCTCGGCGTTTACCGTCCTTTTCCCCTTTTGGACCGATTCGAAGTATGTACCGGGCTTTTTCTTCGGCCGTCGAGGCCTCGGAAAAAGACAAACGGCCGCCAGATGACGACCGTTTGCGTTGCTCGCCCGACGGCGCCCCGACTCCTGCAGGAAAGCAATCCGACGGAGACCCAGCAGCGACCCAAGTCGCGATGCGGCTCCGGGATTGCCTGCGGAAAGCGTGGGCGCCGGAAAGGCGAGCGATATGATTCATGTTAGTCAACAGCCTGAGACCCGTCATCGACGGATCTCAGGCTGTCTTATACGTGGGCATGGATATTCGATGCAAGGGTGGAGAGTTCTTCAGATGTGAAGGCGTCGTTTTGCGTAATCCATTTCGCACCAAACCCGTCCTCATGTCCAAAACGCGGAATTAAATGAATATGGAAGTGATACACCGTTTGCCCGGCTATTTCTTCTGCGTTCGATAAGACGTTCATTCCGATTGCACCCGTCTCGCGCTGAATCGCATTAGCGATTGTTGGGATTCGTTTAAATACATCCGCCGCGACATCTTCAGGCAATTCGTAAATGTTTTTCGTATGATGTTTCGGGATGACGAGCGTGTGACCTTTTGTCACTTGTGAGAGGTCGAGAAAAGCGACGACAGCCTCATCTTCATACACCCGATACGACGGGATTTCTTGCTGAGCGATTTTACAAAAGATACAGGTTGGATCGGTATGCATCTTCATTCCTCCATTCTAAAAGTCATTTCTGCTTCATCATATCATGGAATTTCGGGCGCAAGAATGATTGGATGGGGAATCGATTCCTTCTATAATAGAAGTATATGAAAGGAGACGAGTGAATGTCGTATACGAGAAGCAAAAAGAAAGAGAGCAACCCGAGAGTTCTTCTTTTATTATTTAGTTTGATCATTATAGTTGGAGCTATTGTTTTCTATTTATACGCATACAAGCCGGCGGCGGAACAAGATAAAATTCACGTTGCTTTCAAAGAGGCCTTATTAGAACAAGACCGTGCTTTTTTTGAAGAAAAGATGGAATATCAAGGAGAACCACTAACACGAGCGGAAGCGTTGCGATTTATGCGTTGGTTAAATGATGAAAAATCAATTCGAGGCGATGCCATCTCAGAGGTTGCGAAAGATCGCTCGGATCGAACGTCTAGTACGGAATCGGAAGGTTTGTTTCGTTTAATCGACACGGGTGAAGGACGATACGGCTTTTCTGACTATCGAATCGAGCTTCTCCCGCAACGAATCGATGTGACTTCGGACTTACAGTTGACGAATATTTGGATTGACGGTCAGCGCGTGGGACGAATCGATGAAGCAGGCGGGTTGCTAACGTTTGAAAAGATGCCAGGAAGTTATGATGTGAAGGCGGTCGCCGTCGCGAACGGTGAGACGGTATCCGAAACTGAGACAATTCAATTGACTTCGTCTGCATCCATTGATTATGCACTTATGCCGGAATCGAACGAATCGATTGCGGGACAGTTCGATTTAAAACGGGCTGAGCTGATTGAAATCGAAGTGGAAGCACAAACGGGACATGCGTTAGAAACGATTGATTCCTTGATTGGACAATCGGAGAAGAAGGTCTTAGAAGCACTTGGCGAACCAACTGGAAAGCGTGAGGAGAAATGGGATTATGAACAGTTGACGGTCACATATGATGACGGGGACGTACAGTCGATTGTGGTCGATCTCGATAAGCGGCCGGATGATTTGATTGCCTTACTTGGTGAACCGAAAGAGAAACTAGAGCACCAACTCGGTACAGAGTGGGATTACGGTCAATCGTTCTTCGAATCGTTCTTTACATTCTTTGGCCTTGAGACCGAGAAGCAGTTTGTCGAAAAGAATGACGCGATGTATTTACTGATTGAATAAAAAAAGAGGGGCATTCCATAATGGAAGCCCCTCCGATACATAATCTTATTTTTTACGCATTGATTTCATAACGAATGATACGATCAAGATTAAGATAATCGCACCAATAAGCGCTGGGATAATTGCGATATCCGCAACTGTTGGTCCGAAGTCACCAAAGATAAGTCCACCTAACCATGCACCGATGATCCCCGCGATGATGTTACCAATGATTCCACCTGGTACGTCCTTACCTAAAATCAATCCTGCTAACCAACCGATGATACCCCCGATAATTAAATAAAGAATAAACCCCATAAACCATTCTCCTTCCTCTTTTTGCCCATTGTTCTTTACAACGATTTTGTGGAACAATGGAAGTATTGATGTTTTATTTTAAAATGCCTTACAGTTGTGATTATTCCCATGTGACAACATTTAAAACATATAGCACAAAAAAAAGTTGAAAATGAAAGGTGTGGTTTTCATGCTGCACGTCGATCGGTTGAACGGCGGATATCTCGGTAAACAAGTATTGCATGACGTTTCGTTTGAAGTGAAAAAAGGAGAGCTCGTTGGTTTGATAGGGCTAAATGGCGCTGGGAAATCAACAACAATCAAACACATTTTGGGGCTCTTGTCACCACTATCCGGACAAATAGAAATTGATGGTGAGACATTACAGTCTTCAGAAAAAAAGTATCGTAAAAAAGTAAGTTACATACCGGAGACGCCGATTTTATATGAGACATTGACATTACAAGAACATATCGAGTTAATGGGAAAAGCGTATGATGTCGATTCTAAGGATTTGACTATGCGTACAAACCGTTTGGCGAAAGAGATGCGAATGGAAAAGCAACTCGCATGGTTCCCATCGGTCTTTTCGAAAGGGATGCGTCAAAAAGCAATGATTTTATGTGCTCTCGTGACAAAGACTCCGCTCTTGATCGTTGATGAACCGTTTGTTGGTCTTGATCCATTGGCGATTCGACAGTTGCTCCAATTATTTGATGAGTATAAAGAAGACTGTGCGATTTTGATGTCGACCCACATCCTTGAAACGGCAGAACGGCATTGTGATCGATTTATCTTCCTTCATCAAGGTGTCGTCATCGCAACCGGCACGGCCTCGGAATTACGTGAAGTGTACCGATTATCACCGGATGCGACGCTTGATGACATATATGTCGAGGCGATTGCTTCGGAGGAACAGTCGTCATGAATCGATTTACTTCAAGACTCGGAAATTGGATGGAAGAGGTTGTAAAGTATAGTCGCTATGTCGCGAACGGGGGGCTACTGTTCACGCTCTACTTCACCTTGATTTACGGGGCGTTCGTCTATAACAATTTTTTAGAACGAATCGATGGGACGTTCCCGGGTGCATGGATTGCTGCGGCGATCCTGTTGATTATCCCGCTCGGTCATCGTCCACGAACATTCATCCAAGATGCAGATCAAGTGTTCTTACTACCGGAGCTGGGTGATATTCGATCCTATATGATTGGCGTTCGTCTGTTTAATGTCGCATTCGCCGTGCTGCGTGCATTGCTCGTCTTGCTCATTTTGTTACCACTTCTCGTGCGAACGGAAAATTATTCGAGTATGGAAGTGCTATCATTCGTCGTGACGATGGTTTTGCTGTCAGCTGCGGGACGTTTGGCTAGAGTAGAGGGGATTCGCGAATGGACGATCTTGCTGTTTGCGCTCGTGAGCGGTTTCTGTCTTCTTGTCGATTGGACACAGTGGGCGTGGATTCCGGCTTTTGCTCCGTTCATTCTATTACACGTTAAGCGACATGAGCGGATTCCTCTTCTCCATTGGTTGACTCTTGAAGAGAAGAGTCGGGCGCAATTTGAACGGGTGATCAGTTGGTTCGTCGACTTACCGACCTTGAGAGAAGAAGTCCGGGAGCGTAGACTGTTGACGAAATTGTTAGAACGGCGAGTACTCCAGCACGTGGACGCATCACGTTATGTGTACGGCCTTCGTATTATTCGGTCAAACGATTCGCTCGATTTGATTCTTCATTTGACAGCAGTAGCGCTCATTGTCATGTGGATGTCAGGAGGGTGGTATGTGGGCTTTGTCACGCCACTCTTTGTGGGACTAACGGCATTACAGCTCGTTCCTTTATTTAAGCGGTTAGAGGCGGTTTCAATAGTCTCCTGGCTACCAATTACTCGTGACGAGCGGATCGAAGGGTATTCATGGTGGGCGATGCGGTTGCTTATCGTCCAGGCAATCGTTCTCGTACTTGTGTCCATCGCTTTTGGTGCGACATGGGACGCGGCGATTGGGTTTATCTTATCGATTGTGGTCATTCGCTATTACTTGAGCCGTTTGACATAAAAAAGAAGGACATCCTTTTCGGGTGTCCTTCTCGCATGATTAGATTATTTTTTAGGAGACATGACCGATACGCTTGAACCGAGAATTTTCGGAAGGCGTCCTGGTTTCTCTGTCGACTCTTCGACTTCACCGTATGCTGACACACCATGTTCTGCGATATCGAGACCGACATCTTCTTGTTCTTCTGTGACACGGAGACCGATTGTGACGTCGAGTAGTTTCAAGAAAGCATAACTGCCGCCACCGGCGATGACCATGGCGATCAACACACCGAGTGTCTGTACGCCGAGTTGTGTCAATCCGCCACCATAGAACAGTCCGGCAGAACCGATACCCGTAATTTCGACAAGTCGGGGAGAAGCGAAGAAGCCAAGTGCGAGTGTTCCGATGATCCCAGCCACTCCGTGTACAGAGAAGGCGCAGAGTGGGTCATCCACATATTTCGCCATCAAGATGCTCGTTCCGTATGTCGCGATGGATGCGAGTGCACCAATGACGACGGCCGCCCACGGTTCGACGAACGCACATGCCGCCGTGATGGCGACGAGTGCACCGAGAACCCCGTTGACGATTGACGGGATATCTGCCGTTTTCCGATGGAGCATGACGATGGCAAGGGCACCGAGCGCACCAGCTGCTGTGGCGAGCATCGTCGTCAATGCAACGTATCCGAAGAATCCGTCAGCGACCGACATCGTCGAGCCGGCGTTGAATCCGAACCAGCAAAGCCAAAGGACGAGACCGCCAACAACGGTTAAGACGTGGTTATGACCAGCGAGTGATTCCGTCTTACGACGTGGTTTTAAGATGATGGTAGCCATGAGCGCCGCCATCCCACCTTGAAGGTGAACGACCGCTGAACCCGCGAAGTCTTGCATACCCATTGATCCAAGCATACCGCCAGCCCATACTGAGCGTGCGACGATTGGATAGAGGATAGCAACGAAGAAGATACCGAAGAGAACGTAGGCAGACAGCTTAGCCCGTTCCGCAAATCCACCCCAAGCGATGGCGAGTGAGACTGCAACAAATGATAACTGGAATAAGAATTTGATGTCGATTGAAACGTTCGCCCAATCGAGGCTTGAGAACGATCCGCTCAAGAAGAAACCTTCTGTCCCGAACCAAGTCGTTCCATCTCCGAACGAGAGGCCGAACCCGACCGCCCAAAAAGCGAGTGCCGCCACAGAGAGGCTGATTATTTGTTTGACCGCGACGTGACCGGCGTTCTTGGCTCGGAGCGTCCCGGTCTCGAGTAATCCGAAACCTAATTGCATCGTCAATACGAGCAATGCAGCGATGAGTACATACAGCGTGTCCATATAATAGAAAATGTCTTCCATGTTCATGCCCTCCTTTTTCTTAGGTGCTTTCCAAAAGTTGACTTCAGTGTAAAATGAAAAAACGACGTTGGATTGCATTTTGTCAGATTATCTGACATAGTTTTTTTAAATAGGGAGGGCGGGAGAGGATGGACTACAAATCGAAGAAGGTCATCGGAATGGGCGTCGTGACAAATTTGACGGGGCTTTCGGAGCGTCAAGTCCGCTACTATGAAGAAAAAGGTCTCGTCTTGCCTGAACGGACGAAAGGTGGGTCACGTAAATATTCTTTCCATGACGTGGAGCGTTTGATTGAAGTGGCGACCAAATTGGAGGATGGGTGGCGAATTCAGGATATTAAAGAGCGCGAACGTCGATTGTCGACGAAACAGCGCGATGATATGATTCGAGGTCAATTGAATTCAGCCTTCCGAACATTTCCGACAAAAAAATGACACAAAGAAAACACAATGAAAATGCTTCACATTAGCATAATTCTAATTAATTTCTGTATAATGTTTTTGAGTTCACAAACAAGAGAATAAAGAGTGTAGGAGAAATTTAGAGGGGAATGACGCGACGTATGAACGATACAATTTTAAAAGCGTTTAAAGGAGAGGCGACGGACTATGTACCTGTATGGTATATGCGCCAAGCCGGACGCTATCAACCGGAATATCGAGAGATTAAAAAGACGAGGTCACTTTTCGAGATCACACATGATCCTGAACTTTGTGCATATGTCACGGAACTTCCGGTGAAACAACTCGGAGTCGACGCGGCCATCCTATATAAAGACATCATGACACCACTTCCATCGATGGGAGTTGATGTCGAAATTAAGAGCGGAATCGGACCGGTCATCGATAATCCATATCGTACGATGGAGGATGTGGAACGACTTAAACCGTTAAACCCAGAAGATATCTCATACGTCTTTGATACAATCCGTTTATTGCGGGAACGACTTGAAGTCCCACTAATCGGCTTTTCAGGTGCACCGTTCACATTGGCGAGCTACATGATCGAAGGGGGCCCATCCCGTAACTATCATCGCACGAAAGCGCTCATGTATGCAGAACCGGATGTATGGAATGCGTTGATGGAGAAACTCGGTGACATGGTCATCACGTATGCGAAGGCGCAAGCGGATGCCGGCATTCAGGCGTTTCAATTGTTTGATTCGTGGGTCGGCACGCTTAGTCGTAAAGATTATGCGCGTTACATCAAACCGACGACGGAGCGAATTTTCAAGGAATTGCGTTCACTCGACATTCCGCTCATCATGCACGGTGTCGGAGCGAGCCATCAAATCGAAGAATGGCATGACCTTCCACTAGATGTGGTCGGTCTTGACTGGCGTTTCTCGGTACAGGAAGCACGGGAACGTGGGATTACGAAAGCCGTTCAAGGGAACTTAGACCCGTCGTTCTTGTTAGCTCCATGGCCGGTCATCGAAGAGAAGGTTAAGGAGATTTTAGATGAAGGAATGAAACAACCTGGTTACGTCTTCAACTTGGGACATGGGGTGTTCCCTGAAGTCGATCCGGCTGTTCTCGTCAAATTGACGGCATTCATTCACGACTACTCACGCGAAAAAATGGGAGGCAACGAATCATGAAAACAGTAGGACTACTTGTCATGGCGTACGGCACACCGTACAAACCGGAAGATATTGAACGTTATTACACGCATATTCGTTATGGACGCAAGCCGTCACCGGAGGCACTCCAAGATTTGACGGAACGCTACGAGGCGATTGGTGGCGTATCTCCACTCGCGAAAATCACAATCGATCAAGCGGAGACGCTTCGTGACATCTTGAATGAGCGTCATGTAGGTGAAATCGAGTTCAAACTGTATATCGGATTGAAGCATATCGAACCGTTCGTAGAAGACGCGGTCGAGCAAATGGCGAACGATGGCATCAAAGAGGCGGTATCGGTCGTCTTAGCACCTCATTACTCGTCATATAGCGTCAAATCATACAACGGACGTGCTCATGAAGAAGCGGCGAAGTATGGCATCGACATTCGTTCGGTAGAGTCGTGGTATGATGAGCCGAAGTTTATCAAATGGTGGGCGAATGCGATTAACGATACGTATGCGTCATTGCCTGTACCGGCTGAAAAGACATGTCTCATCGTTTCAGCGCATAGTCTCCCTGAGAAGATTTTGGCTGGAGGCGACCCGTATCCGGATCAATTGAAAGAAACGGCTGATAAAATTGCCATTGAAACGGGCGTCCCGCATTATGAGATTGGTTGGCAGTCAGAAGGGAACACGCCGGATCCATGGATTGGACCTGACGTACAGGATCTGACGGCTGAACTTCATGAAAAATATGGCTATGAGGCGTTCGTCTATACGCCGGTTGGTTTTGTTGCAGACCATCTCGAAGTATTGTTCGACAACGACGTCGAGTGTAAAGTTGTCTGTGACCGCCTCGGTGTTCACTACGCACGTCCAGCTATGCCAAATGCAGAGCGAAGCTTCATCGAAGCCATCGCGGATCGAATGGAAAGCGTGATCGTGCATCATGCGTAAATTCACGATTGTCGGTGGTGGGATCACAGGTCTCACCGCCGCTTTTTATGCGGAGCGTTATTTGCCGGAAGACGTGACCATCACGTTGCTCGAGGCGACAGATCGCCTCGGTGGAAAGATTGATACGTATGAAACAGGAGAATTTGCGGTTGAACGTGGACCGGATTCGTACGTCTTTCGAAAGACTGCGATGACGGAATTAATTGAAGACGTCGGCTTAGGGGATGAACTCGTTCGAAACGGTGTCGGGCAGGCTTACGTCCTTCATCATGACGGACTCCATCCAATCCCGAAACAGACGGTAATGGGGATTCCGCTAGACGTCAACGCGTTTCGTGAGACGACGTTGCTCTCGGAGGAAGAGCACGAGGACTTGAAGCGGATGTTGCTGTCACCACCAAAAGTAGAGACGCCAGACTCGGACGTCTCACTCGGCCTCTACCTTCGTGAACGTGTCGGAGACCCGATTGTCGACCGATTGATTGAACCGTTACTCTCTGGTATCTATGCTGGAGATATCGATCAAATGAGTGCGATGTCGACGTTCCCTCAGTTCATCGAAGGAGAACAGAAATACGGGAACTTATACGAAGGGATGCGGCATTTACGTCCTGAACAGCGGGTAGCTGAAGTTGGTGCGAAGAAAGTCGGTCAGTTCGCCTCATTGCAGCGGGGGCTAAAATCGCTCACAGATCGACTCGCTGAACGATTGGAGCGGACCGAGGTCATTTTTAATTGCTCCGTCGAACAAGTGTCCGAGCGTGAAGAAGGATATCGATTGTTTACAACGCGTGGTGATATCGATACGGACCATCTCGTGTTGACGGTGCCGCCCCGTCTCATTCGTCAATTCCTCCCGAAAGTCGATAGTGACTTTTTGGCAGATATGAAGCCACATGCGACAGCGACCTGTTCTTTAGTCTTCAAAGAAGAAGACATCGAGCTTCCGTTTGTCGGAACCGGATTTGTCGCGAGTCAGGAAGCGGATGTAACGATTACAGCGTGTACGTTCATCGACCAGAAATGGCCACACGCCGTACCAGAAGGATATCACGTCCTCCGCGTCTTTTTAGGTCGCCCCGGAGCAGATGAAATCGTCGAAGCGTCTGATGAAGACATTATCGAGACGGCACTACACGACCTTCAAGGTCTCATGCGCATTCATCGTGAACCGGTTCAGACGGTTGTCAGTCGACTCCGTGATGGTTTGCCCCCGTATGCGGTCTTTCACGCTGACCGTGTCAAGGCGCTGCGTGCCGAGATGGGCCGTGTGTATCCAGGGGTCATTCTCGCTGGAATCGCCTATGACGGAATCGGAATGCCGGACTGTGTGAAGAGTGTAAGAGAACAAGTGAAGGCATTGGGCGAAAAGGTTGAGATTTGATGAAGGGAGGGTTCGGATTGTTCCGAATCCCTCTCTTTTTGTTATAGTTAGAAGCGAAAGAGAAAAAGGAGTGATGGAAGATGGCAACGTATAAACTTTTTGTATCAGACATGGACGGTACGATTTTGCACAACCACACCACTATCGCGAAGGAAACGGCTGAAATCGTTCGTGAGGCAGAAGCAGCGGGGATTCGGTTTGCGATTGCGACGGGGCGCAATTATGTAAATGCGAAACAAATCTTGGATGAGGTCGGATTATCTTGTCCGATCGTGTCGTCGAATGGGGGACGCGTGCTCGACACTTCGGGAGAGGTCCTTCATGAAATCGATTTAACGATTGAAGAGGCACTTCAAGTTATTGATGTTCTTCATCAAGATGACAAATATGCGGACGTTTTTTACGAGATCTACACGGAAGCTGGGCTTGTTGCGAGCCGTGGTGACTTGATTGAGGCGTCGATGAAGAACTTGAAAGCGAATGGTGACGACCGCTCGCTTGAGAGGTACGAATTCTTCAAAAACCGTTATTACGTCAATGAAGATGTGAAGATTGTTGATGATATCGAGAACTTTATTCGTAAAGAAGCGGGACGTGTCTATAAGTTCATTGCGTTCTCGAGTCATTTTGAGAAAATGTCAACGCTGTGGAAAGAAATCGAAGCTCAAGTCGGAGGTGTGTATGTCACGTCTTCGGGCAATGACAACATCGAAGTGATGGCACATGGTGCGGATAAAGGTAACGGTGTATCGAAGCTCGCTGAACATTACGGCATCGATCTATCTGAAGTCGTCGTCATCGGTGATAACTTGAACGATGTACCGATGTTTAAAGTTGCCGGCAAAGCGATTGCGATGGGTAACAGCCATGAAGAACTGATTGCCATCAGTGATCACGTCACAGAACGGCACAATGAATACGGGGTGGCCAACGCCTTGAAACGAGTCATGACAGGTGAGTGGAGCTAAAAGATTTGGCGAGGCGTCGTCTTGTTTCGTATAATACGAGTAGCGAACACCTGACTAGGAGGAAATAGACTGTGAAATTTATTTTTAATCCAGATATCCGCGATCCGAAGCTTAACTTGGCGGTTGAAGAGTATATCTTAAAACACTTGAACGTAGATCATGAAGATTATTTCCTGTTCTACATCAATGGACCCTCGATTATCATTGGGAAAAACCAAAACACATCGGAAGAAATCAACTTGAAGTATATCGAAGAGAACGGCATCGATGTCGTTCGACGTCTCTCTGGTGGGGGTGCCGTCTATCACGATGAAGGAAACTTGAACTTCAGCTTCATCACAAAAGACGATGGCAACTCGTTCAATAACTATAAGAAGTTTACACAACCCATCGTTGATGCGTTACGTAACCTAGGTGTCGAGGCAGAGCTGACGGGTCGTAACGATATTCAGGTCGGCGAGCGTAAAATCAGCGGAAACGCCCAATTTACGACGCGTGGACGCATGTTCAGTCATGGGACGCTCATGTTCAATTCGAACATTGAAGAAGTCGTCAACTCACTTAACGTCTCTGAAGAAAAGATGCGCTCAAAAGGAATCAAGTCTGTTCGCAGTCGTGTCGCGAACATCACTGAATTTTTAGAGCGCGAGATGGAGATGCAACACTTCGTCGAGGCGTTACTCCATTCGATTTATGATGGAGAGCAGCCGGAGCGTTACGTTCTACGTGATGAGGACTGGGAAATCGTTCATGATATCTCGAAAGAGCGCTATGCGAACTGGGACTGGAACTTTGGGAAATCTCCGAAGTTCGACGTCGAGTCAAAACGCCGTTTCCCAATCGGGACGATCGACGTCCGCTTGAACGTGAACAAAGGGACGATCACAGAAGCGAAGATTTATGGTGACTTCTTCGGTGTCGGTGACATCCAAGACGTCGAGCAAGCGCTCGTTGGGACTCGTTTCGAACGTGCTGCCATCCGTGAACAGTTAATGACGCTCGATTTAAAACATTACTTTGGAAATGTCGAGCTCGAGGAATTGGTTGATTTGATTAGTTAAGATGATCAGGGCGATCTCTACGGAGCTCGTCCTTTTTTGGCAGTTTCGTGAACGTTGGTCGAACGGATTGCGCCTCGACGGGAGAAGGCGTATCATAATTTGTGCAAGCGTTTTCGTAAAGGCTAATCAAAATAGGAGGAGTATGCATGTATCGGATGCTTAGTGAATGGATGGATGCGAGTCGTATGTGGGTGACGGAGCAAGCGACATTTGAACGAGCTGTCAAGGCGGTAGGTCTAGAGTTAGAACGAAAAGATATGGTCGATTCTTCATTTACACGGGTGATTCTCGATCAGGAGACGATTATTCCTTCCGGGGTGAGCGATGTCGCGATTCCGGTAGCTGTCATTGACGTGCCTCTCTCCATTTCAAAACGAGACGGCATTTCACTCCTTCACCTAATGAACCCGTGCGAAGTAAAGACGATCACCGGAGAAATGATTCATGCAAAGGCCATTCTTTTGATTACGGCTACGAGTGAACCCAAAAAGCAGATGTATCATAAGTTGATTGATGATTTACTGATGGACGATGAGGCACTACAAGCGCTCGTTCATATCCAAAGTCGTGCCGGTATGTTTCATTTGCAGACGAACTTTTTGGAAGCGTTTTCTTATTGAAACATTTCATGTACAATAGAAGTAATTGAAAAGAGCGCGGACAACGTGCTCTTTTTTATGGCTCAAAAGTGAATCATCATTCATTTAAAGGGGGATTACCATGGCAAACTTAGTCAAGTCACTACAAGATGTAGTGGCCGCTCACCCGCAGAAAGCGGCGTATGTGTTTGGGGAAGACACGGTGAGTTACGGACAGTTTTATGGGCAAGTCAAGGCGATGGCGTCTACACTTGAACAAAAAGGAATCGGACAAGGGGATCATGTCGCTCTCGTCCTCGGCAATAGCCCTGCGTTCTTGATTACGTACTTCGCCGTGTTGTCACGTGGAGGGGTCGTCATTCCGATCAACCCTACATACACGCCGGATGAGATGGCTTACATTTTGCTCGATGGGGACGTAAAAGGAATCGTTGGGTTGTCGCCGCTCGTCGCACAGGCAGAAGCGACACTCTCGAAGTTGCCTGAATTGAAGATTGTCATCTCGGTGCCATATGCCAACGTTCCGGCATTGAAACGTGAAGGTGAGATTGAATTTATCCCATTTGCGGAGTCGTTTGCTGCATCGGAAGGAACATTCGTCGAAGTGGATGAAGAGGAGGTCGCCGTCATTCTCTATACGAGTGGAACGACCGGAAAGCCGAAAGGGGCTCTTTTGACTCATCGAAATTTATTCTCGAATGCGCATTCCATTGGAGAGTACTTGGACATCACGCCTGAAGATAAAGCGTTAGCGGCATTGCCGATGTTCCACGTCTTCTGTTTGACAGTTATCGTCAACGCGCCGCTTCTTCGTGGTGCGACGATTGTCATCTTACCGAAGTTCTCGCCACAAGACGTATTCGACTTAGTACCAAAGCACCGTGTGACATTATTTGCTGGCGTACCAACAATGTATAATTTCTTGCTGCAGACAGCGATGAAGGTACCAGCTTACACCTCTGCTCTAAAACATGTCCGCGTTTTCGTTTCAGGTGGAGCGAGTTTACCGGTTCAATTGCTCGAATCATTTGAGCAGATGTTCGAGTGTAAGATTCTAGAAGGGTATGGTCTGTCAGAGGCGTCACCGGTCACATGCTTCAATCCGCTCCACGGTGAACGAAAAGCTGGATCGATTGGACCTTCCATCGTTCATGTGGAAAACAAAGTCGTCGACGAGCTTGGGGAAGAAGTCGGCGTCGGTGAAGTCGGAGAATTGGTTGTACGAGGACCAAACGTCATGAAAGGATATTATAAGCTGCCGGAAGAGACGATGATGACGCTCCGCGATGGCTGGCTCTATACGGGAGACTTAGCGCGACGTGATGAGGATGGTTACTTCTATATCGTCGACCGTAAAAAGGATATGGTCATCGTCGGAGGCTATAACGTATACCCTCGAGAGGTAGAAGAAGTGTTGTATCAACATCCTGACATCGTTGAAGCGGCAGTGATTGGTGTGCCGGATGCCGAGCAAGGGGAAGCGGTGAAGGCGTTTGTCGTCACGAAACATGAAGGAGTGACGAAAGAAGATATTCGTGCTTACACCCAAACAAAATTGGCGAAATACAAACAACCGACTTACCTCGAAATCATTGAAGAACTTCCGCGAAATACGACCGGCAAGATTTTACGTACCGTCTTAAAGAGCGAAGCGTTTCAAAATAGTTGAGTAAAGAAGAGCGACCTAGTTCGCTCTTTTCTTATCTTCTCATTTGACACTATTACGGGGTAGGGGTATATTGGTGGTGAGGTGATCAACATGGATGAATTTTTGCATGACCAACCACTCGTTCCGCGTGATGACGCTGAACGTGAAACACTCGGGAAACGTCTAAAACGAATTGAAGGACAAGTCCGGGGAATTCAAAAAATGGTGGAGAGCGATCGTTACTGTGTCGACATTTTGACACAGACATCCGCTATTCAAGCCGCTCTCAAGCAAGTCGAGATGCAACTGTTAGAGCGTCACATGCGCAAGTGTTTGGTTCACGCAAGCGAGACGGAAAACATGGAGCCTTACATTGATGAATTGATGACGATTGTCAGCCGCATCAAAAAATAAGGAGGGATTTCATGAAAACCGTTGAGCTATCCATACAAGGTATGACTTGTGCGGCGTGTTCGGCTCGAATTGAAAAAGTGTTGAATAA
The DNA here is from genome assembly GCF_018617835.1 of Exiguobacterium sp. s101. Lineage (NCBI taxonomy): Bacteria > Bacillati > Bacillota > Bacilli > Caryophanales > Exiguobacterium > Exiguobacterium sp. s101. The sequence goes on from NZ_JACSKX010000003.1 coordinate 14,338, forward strand.
GATGGACGGAGTCGAAGCGACGGTCAACCTTCCGCTTGAAACAGCCACGATTCGTGTCGATGAAGGGATTACGGAAGAAGAGCTGATTGCTCGAATCGAGAAGATTGGATACGGTGCTGAACCGAAAGTCGAGATGGCGCCCCCGCATGATTTACGTCCTTTACAACGTAAGGTCATCATCTCTGCGCTGTTGTCGGCACCACTTCTATTGGTGATGTTGACTCATATCCCGGGTCTCGGGTTCCAAGCCGACTGGTTGATGAGTCCCTGGTGGCAATTCGCCCTTGCGACACCTGTCCAGTTTTGGATTGGCGCACAGTTTTATCAAGGTGCGTATAAGAGTTTGAAGAGCGGATCGGCGAACATGGACGTGCTCGTCGCGACGGGGACGTCTGCCGCATACTTTTATTCCATCTTTGAAATGATTGTACACCCGATGAATCCACATCTTTATTTTGAAACAAGTGCAGTCCTCATCACGCTTGTCTTACTTGGGAAGTGGTTAGAAGGACGGGCGAAAGAGAAGACGACCGATGCGTTGAAATCACTCTTATCGCTTCAGGCGAAAGAGGCGATCCTCTTTGTCGATGGTGAAGAACGGTCTGTTGCCGTTGAACTCGTCAAAGTAGGAGACGTTCTCGTCGTGCGTCCGGGAGAGAAAATTCCGGTTGATGGACGAATCATTGAAGGAGAGACAGTTATTGATGAATCGATGTTGACAGGAGAATCGATTCCAGCGGAGAAGACGGTCGACGCCGAAGTCGTCGGCGGGACGATCAATCAGTCCCATCGCATTCTCATGCGGGCGGAACGTGTCGGTAAAGAAACGATGCTCGCTCAAATTGTACGCGTCGTCGAGCAGGCGCAAACCGACAAGGCACCGATTCAACGGCAGGCCGACCGCATCTCCGGTGTGTTTGTGCCAGTCGTCGTAGCAATCAGTGTCGTCACGTTCGTAGTATGGGCGTTTCTCTTGAACGATATCGATACGGCGATTCGGGCGTCGATTGCTGTACTCGTCATTGCGTGTCCGTGTGCGCTCGGTTTGGCGACGCCGACATCCATCATGGTCGGGACGGGACGAGCGGCGGAACAAGGTGTCTTGTTTAAAGGTGGAGGGCAACTTGAATCGCTAAATGAAGCGAATATCGTTGTATTTGATAAGACTGGGACATTGACGAACGGAACGCCGGAAGTGGTCGAAACATTCGGAGACGAAGCGGTCCTCAAACGGGCTGTGATGGCAGAACGGCAATCGACGCATCCTTTGGCAGCTGCGATTGGTCGTGAAGCAGGCGATGGTGTCGTGACGAAAGTGGAAGAGTTAGCCGGACGAGGTGTCAAAGCGGTCGTTGATGGGATAGAACTCACCATCGGGTCTGTCCGAATGATGGAGGAACTCGGATACAAATTGCCGGATTGGTCGATGCGGGCGATGACCCCGGTCTATGTCGCGGATGAGAGCGGAATTGTCGCGGCGTTCGGACTACAAGATCAATTGAAGCCGAAAAGTCGTGATGTTGTGCAGGCACTCAGTCAAACCCGCAAGGTGTATGTTTTGACCGGAGACCGGAAAGAAGTCGCATATGCGATTGCCGACGAACTCGGCATACCGAATCGTCAAGTCATCGCCGAAGTACTTCCTGTCGAGAAGGCAGATCAGATCGAACAATTGAAGCAATCCGGTCGTGTGGCTATGGTAGGGGATGGCATGAACGATGCCCCTGCCCTTGCGGTGGCAGACGTTGGCATCGCATTCGGAAGTGGCACAGATGTCGCTCTCGAGGCGGCGGATGTTACAATTGTAGGGCAAGACATTGAAGGCGTGAGTCGGGCGATGAATATGAGCCGCTTGACGATGAAAAACATTCGTCAAAATCTGTTTTGGGCCCTCGCCTATAATAGTCTTGGCATACCGGTTGCGGCAGCTGGATTACTTGCCCCATGGATTGCCGGTGCAGCGATGGCGTTCAGTTCGGTATCTGTCGTCTTGAACGCATTAAGATTAAAAACTCAAGGAGGATCATCATGAAAGAAACAACTTTAACAGTAGAAGGAATGACATGTAATCACTGCAAAGCGGCAGTGGAGGGAGCATTGAATGAATTGAACGGTGTCGAATCAGCGACGGTATCGCTCCAAGAGCATCGGGTCGATGTGATTCACCAAGACTCTGTTTCACTTGAAGCGATGGTGGAAGCAGTCGAAGAACAAGGATATGACGTAAAAGCATAATCATGGTAAGTCCCGAGTGAAATCGGGACTTTTTTTGTGGTATTCAACGGATAAGATGTATGCTATATTTAAGTTGATAATGAGAATCGGTATCAACGGGAGGCGGATATCATGGAAATGATCATGATCAGTGGAGTATTGGCGTTGATTAGTGGGGGCGCAGCATTTTTGACGCAACAGTTACGAACGAATTCAGTACGGTGAAGAAGGTGCGATTCCGTTGCCTTCTTTTTTCTTTGACTTCATTTCTTTCCCATCATTTCACGACAATTGTTTGATATGATGAGAAAAAACGTGTTGAGGTGACTTGAATGTATACAATCTACTTAGTCGACGATGAACCAAACTTAAATAAAATGCTCGTCACGTATTTAGAACAGGAAGGATACAACGTGCGCTCGTTTGCGGACGGGATATCTGCACAAGAAGCGATTCCGGACCAACCGGATTTGTGGGTGCTCGATATCATGTTGCCGGACTTGGACGGGTTCCAATTGTTGAAACAAATCAAAGCTGTCAATGCGAATACGCCGACGATTTTCATCTCGGCGCGCGACGAGGATATCGACAAAATCATCGGACTCGAGATGGGTTCGGATGACTACATCGCCAAACCGTTCCTCCCGAGGGAGCTCGTCATTCGTGTCAAAAAATTGATTGACCGTGTCTACGGTTCGAAATCGAACGAGCATATCGAATACGGAGAATATACAATCTATCCGGATAAACGCCTTATCAAGCACGGAGACGAAGAGATTGATTTGACGTCAAAAGAGTTTGACTTACTTCTTTTATTCTTAGAATATCCCGGTTCGGCCTTGTCACGGGAACAGATTTTAGAAGGGGTTTGGGGGAATGACTATTTTGGTTCAGACCGCGTCGTCGATGACTTGGTGCGCCGTGTCCGGAAGAAATTACATCGTCTCGAGCTCGAAACACTTTACGGTATCGGTTACCGTCTCGTTAGACCATGATGGACGCGCTCAAGCCAAAGCGACTCATGTGGAAGATTTGGGTGCTCATCTTACTCATTATCGTGACGCTTGCGCTCATGATTTTGATTACGATCCGCTCATCTATCACTCAGTTTATCGATGAACAGGTATATGAGACGTTACGAGATGTGGACTACTATTTAGGCAATACGAACGAGTTAGAGAACTATCCCCAAAACCCGATCGAGTACGACCGGCGGCAACAGGAATCCCGTTCGGTCAACCAATTGATTTTTCTCCCGAACGGACGAATCATCTATGGGTCGGCGCCGCTTGAATTGACGAACCGCATGTACCAGGAAGCGTTGAACCAAAGTGGACAAGTCGAGCGGTATCAGACGACGATTGATGGGGAAGACGTCTATTACATCATTCGTCAAAATGAATATGATGGAACGATTGTGTATCAGGCCTCCTACGCCTGGGATGCCTATCGTCGGGAGCTGGTGTCGACGTTATATTGGCGAATATCGATTCTGATTGGCATCATCAGCCTGTTATCACTTATTCCGGCATTATGGATGTCACGTCAATTGACGAAACCGATTGTGGAGATGGAACGAGCCGTTGAGAAGATTTCAAATCGACAGTGGGAGACGGCTCTCCCGTTAGATCGTCAAGATGAGCTTGGCCAATTGGCCCATTCGATTGATGCCATGCGGAAAGAATTGAAAGAGCAAGACCTGGCACAACAGGCGTTGCTTCAAAACATATCACATGATTTAAAAACGCCAATTATGGTCATTCGTGGTTATGCCCAGTCAATTGGGGACGGCATCTATCCGACGGGGGACTTGAAAGGCTCTGCCGAGGTTATAGACGAGGAAGCATCTCGACTCGAAAAGAAAGTCATCGATTTGTTATACGTCACGAAACTTGAATATTTCAAAGGGCAGGAGACAAAACTCGAACCAATCAATCTCGATAAGTTGATGGAACTACTTGTCGCGCGCTTTAAGCTAAGAGGTCAGCTCGACTGGGAAATCAATGGTGAAGGCGGCGAGATGCTTGGCGATGGTGAACAGATTCGGGTTGCGTTCGAGAACGTGCTCGACAATGCACTCCGCTATGCGGAATCATGCATCCGGATTGACCTACATCAAGATGATGTCGGTGTGGAAATCACCATCTTTAACGACGGACCACCGGTTGATGAGAGCTTGGATTTGTTCCATCAATTTTCTCGTGGGAAACAAGGGAAGTTCGGGCTAGGTTTGTTCATCGTGCAACGAATTGTGACACTTCACACAGGGGAGGTCTCCCTACGAAATACAGGAGACGGAACAGCAGTACGATTTTACTTTCCAAGACTCAAACCGAACCATCTTTTAAAATCTGACGTTTGATTTTCAAAACCAGCCAAGAAACGGCTGGTTTTTTCATGGGAAATAGACGAAAGCCGATTTGCGGGACGGACAAAATCCTGGTATGAATGACATGTAAGTCATTACATACGTTATGGGGGATGAAAAGATGAGTAGATTGACCAATGAAACGAGAGCTTTAATTCCTGTATTTAACGAGTTTGGAGAAGCGGAGACACTTGTGTATCAACCTGAAGGTGTGATGCGAGTGAAAGGGTCACCAATCGACAATCTTGAACATGCGTGTTTGTACTACGGATCGAGCATTCAAGGTCGGATTGAAGCAGCTCGACATGTGCTCGGCCCGCATCGAAAGACACCTGTCGTGATGGATTGGCACGCGGACGCGGTTTTCTTTCCGACGATTGCAAAGGAAAGTCCAGACTGTGCATGGATCAATTTTCAGCACGTGACGGCCATCAAGAAAGACGGAAAACAGACGCTCATTCAATTTCTGACGGGCGAGTCGGTTAAAGTTCAAGTTTCCGACCATACGGTGTCGAGACAGAAACAACGGTCAATCGAATTATCGTACGCGTTTCAAAAACGTTTCCATGACAGCACATTGCAGCACGCTTAAGGATTGAATTCAATGAAGAACCCCTCTATGATGAAGAAGAGATATCATATGTGTATTTGCACATCTTCCGAAAGCGAGGGGTTTTTATGTTTTTTGAAAAAATGATTGAGCGAGGGAAACTAGTCATCGTGTTTCTTCTCGTCGCAATCGTTGTAGGTGTGCTGACGTTCTTCCAGCTGCCTAAGCGAGAGATCCCAGAAACGGGAATCAATATCGTGCTCGTTCAAACGCCATATTCTGGTGCGACAGCAGAAGCAGTTGAACGAAATGTTACCGGTGTATTAGAGGAAGAACTGCGTAGTCTAGAGGGTGTAGAGAATGTGACGTCGATCTCGGCTTCGGAGTTCTCAAACATCACGGTCGAATATGCGGACGGGACCGACCAAGCGGAGTTTCAGGCGAACGTCCGACAAGCCTTGTCGGATGCGACACCTAAACTTCCGGAGAACGCGCTCGCGCCAACGGTCAATGACTCGCTCGGTCAGTTGCCGGTCGCATCGTACTTATTGACAGCAGATGATCGTTCATCATTCGAGGATGTACGATCAGACATCGAACAATTAGAATCGAAACTTCTTCGAACAGATGGCGTGACAGGAGTCACCATCAAGGGGTTACCAGAGCAGGAATACGTTGTGTCACTCGACTCTGAAGAGCTGAGTTCACGTCAGCTTGCCTTCCCGGATGTCTTGACGGCCATCAACGAAGAATACAAAACGACACCGCTCGGTCGTCAATCGACCGATGAAGGCATCTACCAACTAGCGATTGACAACTTGACGAATGTAGACGACATGGAGCAAGTGATCGTTGGGTCATTCAACGGAGAAGCGGTCTTACTAGAAGATGTCGGAACGGTCGAAGAGACAGCAGAAGCTGTAACCGATCTCGTTTCTGTAGACGGAAAGCCGGCTGTTTCGATCACAGTTCCGATTGAATCAGGGTTGGATATTCCGACGATGCAAGATCGTGTCAACGATGTGGTCGAGGATGGACTCGGTGATTTAGACGGGTTTGATCTCGTTCCATATTATGAGCAGGCGAAAGCGGTCGATGCAATCTTCTCTTCATTGACACGTGAATTCATTATCGCCATCATCGCCGTCATTGCCGTGACAACGATTGGTCTCACGTTCTCTGGCTCAATTATCGTCAGTCTGGCAATTCCGTTGTCATTTTTGATCGCCTTGATTCCATTACAGTTTACTGGGGTTGATTTAAACCAAATCTCGATTATCGGGGCAATCATCGCCTTGGGAATCTTGGTCGATGATGCGATTGTCGTCAACGACAATATTTTAAGGAGATATCGAAGCGGAGATTCTGCGATGGTCGGGGCGGTCCGTGGAACGAAAGAAGTATGGGGCTCGATTGTCACGTCAACACTTGCAGTTGTTTTCGCATTCCTCCCGCTCACTTTGCTGTCTGGAGCGAACGGAAACTTCATTCGTGCCTTACCGACTGTCCTTGCGCTCTCTGTTCTAGCATCGATGGTCATCAGTTTGACGCTCGTGCCGATTGCACAGTATCGCTTGAACCGTAAAGAAGTGAAAGTGTCGAAACGTGAACCGGGTTGGCTCGGTGGACCGCTCAACCGACTCAGTAATTTCTATGCCGACCGCCTCTTACCGAGTGTAGCGAAACGTCCATGGACGTTTGGGATTGTAGGATTTGTCATTACGACAGCTTTATATGGATTGATTTTACTCACGCCGTTCGAGTTCTTCCCGGCAGCAAACCGTCCAGAAGTCGTGACGAGTGTGACGTTCCCGGTACAAACGACTTTAGAAGAAACAGAAGCACGTCTTGAAGAAATCGAAGCGAGGTTCCAAGAGGAGGAAGGTGTCGTCGAGACATCCATCTTTGCGGGAGGTGGACTTCCTGGTCTATTCACGGGAGGACTCGAACAGTCCGGTGAAAACTCAGGACAAGTCATCGTACGTGTCGATAATGATTCAATCGATGCTATCGAATTGATTGATCAATATACGAACGAGTTGCGTGAAGAATATCCTGATGCCGAAATCTTCTTAGACACGCAACAGCAAGGACCTCCTGCGTCGGCACCTGTCGAATTCACGATGCGAAGTGAAACGATTGATCAGCTCGTGGCTGCACGTGACCAAGTGAAGGCCGACTTGGAAGAAATTGATGGGGCGATTGTCCTCGATAATATTAAAGAACCGTTCCAAACACTCACATACGAATTGAATCGTGAGGAAATGGCACAGGCCGGCGTGACGGCCAAAACAATCAGTGACCAAATTCGTCTCGTCACAGACGGGGTTCCGATTGGTACATTCGATGACGGGGTGGAACAACGTGACGTGAAAATCGTCATCGATGCTGAGGCGAACCGCGAAGCACTCGCCCTTGACGAGATTTTAGTTCCTATTGAAACAGAAGCAGGTCCACCCGTTGCTCCACTCAGCACGTTTGTGACGGAGACGACAACGGAACAAATTCAACAGATTCCTCGCGAGAACGGGGAACGTTCGGTCACACTCCAAATTTATGCGAGTGAGGGTATGGACGAGGATGCGTTCAAGCAAGATGTCGAGCAAGTGTTGGAAGATGCGAAGTCTGGGTTAGACGATGAAGGAATCACATTTGACCAGACCGGAGCGAGTGATACGCAAAATGAGTTCTTCTTAGAGCTTGCGACATTGTTTGTTGTCGTCCTGTTCTTGATTTACTTGATTATCGCATTCCAGTTCAACTCACTCTCACTACCATTACTCGTCTTGTTCACCATCTATCTCGCGATTGCTGGAGCTGTCGTCGGATTGTTCGTGACACAGACGCCATTCAGTTTCATGGCATCGATGGGGATGGTATCACTTGCGGGAATCGTTGTACGAAACGCGGTCGTCTTGTTCGAGTTTATCGAACAGCGTATTCGTGAAGGCTTACCGGTCACGACCGCTGTATACGAAGCAGGACGTGCTCGGATTCGTCCGATTCTCTTGACAGCGCTCACCGCAGTCGTCGCCCTTTTACCTGTCGCATTAGGTGACGATCCGCTCTTCAAACCGCTTGCGATCGGAATCGTGTCAGGGATTCTATTCTCGACTGTGTTAACCTTGGTGCTTGTCCCGGCTTATTACCTGATTTTGGCGAAACGTCGTCATAAGGACAAACCATTTACAGAATGATTTAGCTTGAAGATGTGATGCCGTATGGTGTCACATCTTTTTTTGAACCATTTGTCACATGTTTTGTGCGATGTTGTATGGGTATAATTAGAAGAGAGGTTTTGAACAGTATGGGAGGGAATTGAAGATGAACGATTCATATACTTGGCTCAATCGCCGCAAAGTACGACCAGCGTACAGTGTGACTGGGAGCCGCTCATGGTCAAGTGAGCGTGTCGTTAGACCCGATCGTGCACGTGGAAAGATGGTACGCGATGTAAAGCGAGTACGTCGTCCGTACGTGGACGAATACGGCAATCGGCGTTGGACGACGGGACGCGTGGTCGTGACGGATGCGTCTCGTAACGCTCGAGCGAACGGACACGGAGACACTGCCGTACAGTTAGAGTTCTCCACACCGACGCCATACGAACGTGTGAAAGAGATGATTCCTACGAAACGTGTCCTCGTTCCGGTCGTTGCTGGACTCGCGGTCGTCGGTGGAATCGCCGGTGTCGCTTATGCGCTTCGTAAAAAGAAACGAAATAAGAAGAAATAAAAAAATCGCCGAAAATTCGGCGATTTTTTTATTTAAAGCGTTCAGCGAGGATGCGCTCGAGTTCACGTTGCCCGAGTTCACGCATTTCTTCTTCATTCTCTTCATCGTATGCATCGTCCGAGAAGCGGCCGACAAATTCGACTTTGCCGTTTCCAAGTTCACGGAACACTAAGTTTTTGCGATCGTTGTAAAAGACGACACGATATTCACGGCCATTTTCGTGGTCGTAGTTGAAGACGCCTTTGATGTGGTCCATGTTCTTCTCTTCCGGCTGTTTCTCATCATCGTCCTCATCCTCTTCAGCATCTGCTGCTTCGGCTGCTCCTTCTAGTGCATCAGCGAGGACTACCGTTTCTTCTTTTTCTTCCGTTTCCTCTTCTTCAGATGAAACGACTTCTTTTTTTTCTTCTTCTGTCATATGAAACCGACCTCCTTTACTTACTTTCCTATCATACCCACTTTTTATAGTTGTGACTACTCAAAATGATGCGAGCAAACTCGAACAACATTCGAAGATGACATGATCAATCGTTGAAACAGCTGGCGCTTGATCGATTCCGGGGCATCTACGGTCTTGAGTGCTTGCTCCATGCAACCAAGCCAATGACCGGCGTGCGTCTCAGAAATCGGATGTTCATGATGAATCATAGCTAAATTCCCACCGCCACGGCGCTCTGAATATAATTTTGGACCACCGAGCAGCTGTGTTAAAAATTCAAATTGATGTTGTTTGACCCGGTCTTTGTCTTCAGGAAAGAGCGGCAGTAAAATCGGGTCGGCATAGACGAGGTCATAAAACGCGTCGACAAGTTGTTGAACACCGCGTTCGCCTCCAAATTGTTCATAGGCACTCACATATATTCCCCCTCATACGTTCAGTCTAATCGATTTCGGGCAAAAATGGGAATGATGAAGGTTATGACTTTTTTGACTAAGGTTCAAGGGAGGTTTCCCTCTACAAATGAGGAGAGATGGTTCATAATGAAGAAAAAAGGGAAGGAGTGTTCGCTAAAATGACAGTAACCTTTCACGTTGGTCGATCGGGAACGGGAAAAAGTGAGCAGATGATCGATGAGGTCATTCAGGAACTGAAGCAAAACCCGAGCGGACCGACGATTTATATGATCGTGCCGGATCAAATGTCGTTTGAAATGGAAAAGAAGATGGCAATGGTAGACGATCTTCGTGGTTCGACTCGTATTCAAGTTCTTTCGATGCGTCGTCTCGCTTTCTTGATGATGCGAGATGCCGGCGTCGCGACAGATCAATTTTTAGATCAAACCGGAACTCATTTATTGTTGCGGAGGGTCGTCGAGATGAGCGAGGAAAGATTGACCTTGTTCCGGCGTACGATGAATCAGTTCGGCTTTTACGAAGAATTGAATCAATTGATTTCCATGTTGAAGCATGGGCTTGTGGAACCGGAGCACTTGTTGCGGTTAAGTGAACAGGCGCAGCACCGTGCTTTGAAGTTACAGGACCTTTCCATCATTTACGAAGGATTTTTAAAGATGACGGAAGGCAAGGCACTCCATGCGGAAGATTATTTCAACGTCATGTTGCAGATCCTGCCGGAAACGGATTTGACGGGTGTACGTGTCTATGTGGACGGGTTCAATGAATTTTCGGAGCAGGAATTGGCAGTCCTTGTCGCACTTGCGGAAAAAGTGAATGTCGATGTGTTGCTTACACTTGATCCTGTTTCGATGTATCGTCTCGATCCATTGTTTGGCCCGACACAACGGACGCTCATGCGTTTCAAAGAACTGTTGACAGAACGACAGATCCCTTCTCGAGACGAGCTGTATGATACCGTCTATCGTTACACGCATCCGAGTCTCCGTTATCTGGAGGCCACATTCGATCAATTGACTGCAGAACCTTACACTGGTTCAGAGAATCGGATTGATCTACATGCCGCAGTCGACCGGACCGTCGAGGTGGAGGCGGCCGTTCGTGAAGTCATTCGACTCACTCGTGAAGAAGGATATCGTTACCGAGACATCGCTCTTGTCTCACGTTCTCTTGAGGAATACGGAGATTTGGCAGCACAAGCGTTACAAAAGATGGGGCTGCCGTACTTCCTTGATGAACGGCAACCGATGCTTGACCATCCTCTCGTCGAGCTGTTAAAGGCGGCAATCGACATTGCTTTACGCGGCTATCGGGAGGAACCCGTCTTTCGGGCACTGAAGACGGAACTCGTCGTCCTTGACCAGACACATCGCCGTACGTCCGTCGATCGTCTCGAAGCGTTCGTGATTGAGCGAGGAATCAAGCACTATCACTGGCACGACGAATGGCAGTTGCGTCGTCGTATGGGCGAAGAGGCACGACTCACGAGCGAAGAGCTAGACGTCGAGGCAGACTTGAACCGTTACCGAGCACGAGTCATCGATACATTTGATCCATTGCTTTCAGAATTAAAGCAAGCGAAGACAATGCAAGCTTATACGCACGCCATGTTTGCCTTTTTAGAACGTGTCGGCGTATCGGACTGTCTGGCCCATTGGCGCGATGAGGCGATTGAAGAAGCACAATTAATCGAGGCACGTGAACATACTCAAGTTTGGGACGCGGTGTTACATTTACTTGAGCAGTTAGAAGCAGCAGCTCCAGAAGAAACGTTGTCTACAGACCTGTTTCTTCAAATGATGGATACAGGTCTGGATAGTCTCCGCTATGCCTTGATCCCACCTTCGCTTGACCAATTGACTGTGACGGACTATGTTCGTGGGCGATTAATTGATAAAAAAGTTGTGTTCCTACTCGGAGCGAATGAAGATCAAATCCCTCTCGTCACGACACAGTCCAAGCTGTTGACCGACCATGACTTAGATTTCATGCATGAGAATGGACTACGTGCCGGGAAGGCGACGGAGCACTTATTCGATGATGAAACGTATTACTTATATAAAGCGGTGACGGCACCGAGCGAGCGTTTATACATTAGCTACGCACTAGTCGACAGAACGGGGAAAGCCGTTCAGCCGGCGCGGTTTATCGCTGACTTGAAGGCGCGACTTCACCAAAACGTCATCAAGACTCATTTTGCTGAAGCAGGTGAGCACCGACCACGTGATCAATTCGCCTTCTTGACGAACGTGAATCAGACGGCAGCCGTCACGGCACTGGAGCTTCAGCGTTTAAGTCGTCATTATCCGATTCAAGATATGTGGTTTGGCGTCTATAACGAGCTGTTGAAGCACCCGGTTGGACGTGAACGCTTGCAACTTTTGACGAGCGCCTTGTTCTATCAAAATATACCAAAATCGCTAGATGACCACGTCGCACAATCATTGTACACGCCATCGATTCGAGCGAGTGTCTCACGTCTCGAGACATTCCAAGCTTGTCCGTTCAAACATTTCGCAAGTTATGGCTTGCGTCTGAAGGAACGACGGTTGTATCGACTCGAGGCCCCGGATATCGGGAATCTGTATCACCGGACCATCGAACATATGTCGCAGACGGTGAAGATGGACGGAAAGGAATGGCGAGATGTCACTCCTGACGAGTGCTCCCATTTAGCGGAGCAGGCGGTCGAGCTCGTGACCCCAGAGATTCAGCACGCCATTTTAATGAGTTCGAACCGATACGCGTATTTGAAAAAAAAATTGACAGACGTCGTCAGTAAGACTGCAGAAGTGTTGATTGAACAGTCGAAACGAGATGGCTTTGACCCACAAGCATTTGAACTTGCATTCGGGAGCGGACAATTTCCACCCGTATCATTTACATTGTCAAATGGGACGACATGTGAACTAGTCGGTCGAATCGATCGTGTCGATACAGCGATGATCCACGACCAGCTTTACGTTCGAATCATCGACTATAAGTCGAGTAAACGTGAAGTTGATTTCGCTGAAATATACTACGGTCTGGCGATGCAGATGCTCATCTATTTGAAGGTATTGATTGAGCAGGCAGAGGTGTGGACAAAAGAGAACGTCGCACCTGCTGCGGCGCTCTATTTCCACGTGCACCGACCACTCGTTCCACCTGCTAGTTCTGAAGAAGAAACGCGTCAAAAAGTATTGGAGTCGTATCAGATGCAAGGGCTATTAGTAGATGACCCGGAAATTTTAGAGATGATGGACCGCTCGGCGAAAGGCTCATCCAAAAAATCAATTGTCATTCCGGTCAAATATAAAAAAGATGGTACGCCTGACGCCAACACCTTGAAGAAAATTGTGACGCCCCCTCAACTTGAGCAGTTGATGGACCATGCGTTCGACGTCGTCAAAACGAGTGCAGAGGAGATGTATGACGGCAAAATTGATGTAGAACCGTATGAGTATAAAGAGCGGCGGCCCTGTCAGACATGTCCGTACCAAAGTGTTTGTCACTTTGACGAGGCACTCTCGAATGAGCCTCGTAAATTGAAGAAGCTCGAGAAAGAAGAAGTATTCCAGGAGTTAGGAGGCGATGACCGTGAAATGGACGAATGATCAGTTCGCCGCGATCGAAGCGAGGGGAAGCCATGTGCTCGTTTCGGCTGCGGCAGGTTCTGGTAAGACCGCGGTCCTTGTCGAGCGGTTATCTAGCCGATTGCTTGACGAGACGGATGAGCTCACGGCAGACCGAATGCTCGTCGTCACGTTTACGAATGCAGCGGCTGCAGAGATGAAACGACGCATCGCAAAGGCGCTTGAAGAGGCGTTACGCGACGACCCGACGAATGAATACGTCCGGAAGCAACGGCAGATGTTGAACCGGGCGCTCATCACGACCATCCACTCATTTTGTTTAGAAGTGATTCGCGAGAATTACTATCTATTAGACTTAGACCCGGCGTTCAAGATTGCGGAAGAACGTGACCTCGTCCTGTTGCAGGACGACGTATTAGAAGAGGTGCTTGAAGAGGAGTACGGGAAACAAGATACCGATTTCTTTTCTCTTGTCGATGCGTATACGTCAGATCGCGGTGATAGCGAAATCGAGGACTTGATTCTCGGAATGTACCACTATGCGCGTACGCTCCCAAATCCAGACGCCTATTTAGATAATCTCGTATCTATGTATACGTTCGGAGATGACCCTGACGAAGAGGCGATTTTAATCGAATTTGGTCAAATGTTGTGGCAAGATATCGAAAAGGCGGTACGGGAACTTCGGAAGCTTGAAGCGGAGCTTCGGGTCGCCGGTTATGAACCACAATCGGACAATGTTCGTCAGGCGATTTTTCCGTTTGAACAACTTGAAGGGGAGACAATTATCTGGAGTGAACTCGAGACGGCGGCTCGTGCGATGAAGTTTGGAACGATGAAGGCTGTTCCAAAAAAAGAGGAGCACCAGATTTACCACGAGGTCCTCAAACCAGCGTACGACCAGGCGAAGAAAAAATTGACGACAGTGGTCGAGCAGGCGCGTGTCAGTGGGGCGGACTTATTAGAGAGTGTCTCGATGCAACAACCTCTCGTTGAAACACTCGTTCGAACCGTCCGTACATTCGGTCAAGCATATGAGCAAGCAAAGCGTGAACGGGCTTTCGTTGACTTCAGTGACTTGGAACATTATGCGCTCGCCATTTTACGACAAGATGGGGGACCGTCCGATGTCGCTGCGCTTTATAAAGAACGATTCGCTGAGGTACTCGTTGATGAATACCAAGATACGAACGAGATTCAAGAAACGATCATCAATCTGGTCGCAAATGAACGAGAGGAAGTCGGGAACTTATTCATGGTGGGCGACATCAAACAATCGATTTATCGATTCCGCCATGCAGAACCGGGTCTTTTCATCGATAAGGCGACGCGCTTTAAACAAGCGGGTACAGGGAAACGAATCGACCTTTCTCAAAACTTCCGTAGTCGCAGAGAAGTCCTCCACGGGATCAATGACTTGTTCGTTCAGCTCATGGATGAAGAGGTCGGCGAAATTGCATATGACGAGGCAGCACAACTTGTACCGGGACGTGAGTATGAACCGATTCCAGCGGACCCAGAATTCATTTTGGTCGACGGGGAGAGTCGTGAGTTATCGAAGCAAGAGGTAGAAGGTCGGGCGATCGCAACCCGAATCTTAGAACTCGTATCGGGAGAAGAACCGTTCAAGGTGACGGATGAAGAGACCGGACAACTTCGAAACTGTGAGTATCGAGACATCGTGATTCTCGTGCGTTCGAAAAAAGAACGAGTCGAGCAGTTGATGGATATTTTGACACAGTACAACATCCCGGCTTACACCGATTCGGATGGTGGATATTTTCAAGCGACTGAGATCCGTATGATTCTTGCCCTCTTGAAAGTGATTGACAACCCGCTACAAGACATCCCTCTCGCAGGTGCGCTTCGTTCACCGATGTTCCGTTTCGATGACGGTGAGTTGGCACGAATCCGACTCGAATCCGACGATTCATTCTATGAGGCACTCAAAGCAAAGGCAGATGACGATGATGAGCTTGGGGTGAAATGTGGAGAGATGCTCGACCGACTATCCCGTTGGCGCACCTATGCGCGAAACCATAGTCTGTCTGAATTGATTCAACAGTTATTCAATGATACCGGGTTTTATGACTTTTCAGGTGGATTGCCTGGAGGAAAAGGACGGCAAGAAAACTTGAAGGCGCTCTATGACCGCGCCCTCTCCTATGAACGTAGTGGCTATCGTGGCCTTTATCGCTTCTTACGCGTGATGGACCGTCTGCAGGATACCGGTGAGGACTTGTCAGAGGCACGGTCACTTGGTGACGAGGAGAACGTCGTTCGCATCATGACCGTCCATAAATCGAAAGGTCTCGAGTTCCCGGTGACGATCGTCACTCAGCTCGGAAAACAATTCAATAAACGTGATCAAATGCAACGTGTCATTTTCCACAAGCATTACGGGATTTCACTGGATGCAATCGATGTGGTGACGCGTACAAAGTCGGAAACATTTGTGAAAGAGATGATTCGACGAGATTTAGACGCGACGATGAAAGCAGAAGAGATGCGTGTTCTTTACGTCGCTTTGACGCGGGCGAAAGAAAAACTGATCCTAGTCGGAACGGTAGGGGAACCGGTCAAACATCTCCAACAGTGGCTCCAGGTCGAACAATCCGGGGAGCTGTTGGCTAGTGAGGCGAGACGAGAGGCGAAAACGTACTTGGACTGGATTGCTCCGGCGCTCTTACGTTTACCTAGTGCAACGTCTTTTATTGAATCATTTGGATTCACGGTTCCGTCTACGTTCGATGAATCAACCTCATGGATCTACCGTGTGATTGGAGAAGCGGATCTTGCGGAGATTGCGACACTGCAAGAAATGATGGCTCAACTGCATCATGTCCAAAGATTTGAAGCAATCGATTTCCCGATTCAAAACGAAGAAGTGACGATACGTACCGTCCATCAGGCTTTGAACTACGCATACCCTTCTCAAGATGCGGTGCGCACGGCAGCGAAACAAACAGTGACCGAATTGAAACGGGCGATGCAACTTGAACAAGCCGCCTTTGAAGACCCGGTCAGACCGGTCGATACGCCTTACCGAGAACCAAAATGGCGTCAAGTCAAACAGACCGGTGCCGAACGAGGGACGACGTTACACTTGATTTTCCAATTAGCGGACCCAAGCCAACCGATTGTCGATCAAATCAATCGGTGGGAGATGCAAGGGATGCTCAGTCCAGTCGAGGCCGAGACGGCACGCCTCGCACTCCCTGATGTTGAGGCATTTTTCCAAACGGAAGTCGGGCAATCGCTCGCCGGTGCAATCGAGCGGGGAACCGCATGGCGAGAGTTGCCATTCACCTACACGGTACCGGCCGAGCGAGTCAATCCGAATGGACAGTTCACGGATGAACATGTATTGATTCAAGGGATTATCGACTGTCTGTATTTTGATGGGACCTCTTACGTCCTTTTGGACTATAAATCAGATGCCGTTGTCCATTTATCTGAGTCTCGTGAAGAGGCACATAATCGATTGCGGGATCGCTATGCAATTCAATTGCAACTGTATCGAGAGGCTATTGAAACGATTTGGGATATTCGTGTCGAGCGGACCTTGATTTATTCGCTTGATTTACAGGAAATCGTGACCGTGTCGACCAAATAAATGAGAATACATGGCGAGCGATGTCAGCTAGATGGCATCGCTCTTTTCTTATGTGCAAATTCACATTCAATTTTGTTGACAATCCAGCACGTGAGGAGTAATTTATTTTATATAAGTAATTGTTCCGAATAGAACAATTCGAAACGGAACGATAAAGGAGTGAACGAGTATGACCGAGACGAATACAATGCGGGCACGGGAAATGATGCAATCCTTTTGGCGTGTACAGCGTGTTTTAATTCGTTTGATGCATCAAACGGCACAACAAAATGACCTCACCCTACCTCAACTTCATGGACTGATGATGTTAAATGAACAGGGAGCGATTTCGCAAAAGGAACTAGTTCAACGGACAAAGATGCCAAAGAGCACGTTGAGTCAATCGCTCGATGGTCTCGTGGAGAAAGGACTGATTCGTCGGGACATCAATCCCGACAATCGTCGGGAGGTCGTGTTGACGATTGATACATCGGGCAAACGTTTGATTGAGGATATTGAGCAACAAGAAGAAGGGGCCGAGCAACAATTGAATCAAATCTTATCTCGTCTAAATGAAGGTACGTATCATCATATGATTGAAGCCCATCAACAGATTGCAGATGGGTTAAATGAAGGGTTCACAGAATGTGAAGGAGGATGCCGTCATGATTAAGTTGTTGAAACGTCTCATTAGTTATAAGTGGGCCGTTCTGATGGTCTTGTTGTTTGTGTTCGCGCAATCGTTGGCAGATTTATTTTTACCAACGTTAATGGCAGACATCATTGATAATGGGGTCGTGAAGGGCGATACAGGATATATTTGGCAAATGGGAGGTATCATGCTAGGTGTGACGGGACTTGGAGCCATCGCAGCCGTCGTGGCCAGTTTTTATTCATCGAAAGCAGCGATGGGATTTGGTCGTGACTTACGGAGACGCGTCTTTAATCATGTTGAGCGATTCTCTCTTGAAGAGTTCGATCGCGTCGGAACGGCCTCATTGATCACTCGGACGACGAACGATATCACACAAGTACAACAAGTGATCATCATGATGCTTCGGATGGTTGTAAGTGCGCCAATCATGTTTGTCGGTGGATTAATTATGGCTACTTCAAAAGATGCGAAATTGTCCCTTGTGATTGTGGCAGCTATGCCAGTGCTCGTCATCTCAATTTTCTTGATTTTTTGGAAGGCCATGCCGCTATTTAAGAAAGTGCAGAAGCGATTGGATCGCTTAAATCTCGTCCTTCGAGAAAATCTAACGGGTATTCGTGTCATTCGGGCATTCAATCGTGAAAAAGAAGAGCAAGTCCGCATGACAGAAGCGAATGAACAATTGACAGATGTGTCAATCAAAGTAAACCAGATCATGGCGTTCCTTATGCCTATTATGATGCTTGTGATGAACTTGACGGTCGTCGGTGTCATATGGTTCGGTGGCATCCGGATTGACAATGGGGCCATGCAAATCGGGGATTTAATGGCGTTCATTCAATACGTGATGCAAATCATGTTTGCACTCGTCATGGCGTCTGTCATGTTTATTATGATTCCGCGTGCATCGGTGTCTGCGAACCGGATCAACGAAGTGCTCGAGATGAAACCGTCACTAGTTGATGACGGAACGATGACTGCGGACGTTGAACAAGGCACGCTCGTCTTTGACCATGTCACGTTCTTTTATCCGGGCGCTGAAGAACCAGCGCTATCCGATGTGAGTTTTTCAGCAAATCCGGGAGAAGTCACAGCGGTGATTGGTGGGACAGGGTCTGGGAAGTCGACGCTCGTCAACTTGATTCCACGGTTTTATGACGTGACGTCAGGTCATATCCTTGTGAACGGTGTGGATGTTCAATCCGTTTCCCAAGAAGACCTTCGCTCGAAAATCGGGTTCGTCCCACAAAAAGCGCTTCTGTTCACTGGAACGATTGCAGAGAACATTCGATACGGAAAAGCCGATGCGACAGCTGAAGAAGTCATACATGCGGCCTCGATTTCACAGGCGAGTGACTTTATCGAGAAGATGCCAGACCGTTATGAGTCGATGATTGAGCAAGGTGGGTCGAACGTGTCGGGTGGACAAAAACAACGCCTCTCGATTGCGCGTGCGCTCGTTCGAAAACCGGATTTATACGTATTCGATGACAGCTTTTCGGCACTTGACTACAAAACGGACGCCGCATTGCGAAAAGCATTGAAAGATGAAACAAGAACCGCGACAGTATTGATTGTCGCGCAACGCGTTAGCACCATCATAGATGCTGATCGGATTATTGTGCTAGAAGAAGGTAAAGTAGCCGGGATTGGGACACATGAAGAATTGTTTGCGAATAATGCGGTCTATCAAGAAATCGTGAAGTCGCAATTGTCTGAGGAGGAGATCGCATGAGTGAGAAACAAGGAAATACACGACAAACTCATGGTGGTCACGGAGGGCCAGGAGGTCCGGGCGGTGGAAATATGATGATGATGGGAGAGAAACCGAAGGCGTTCAAAGTCACGTTCCATCGCCTTCTTGCTTATTTGAAACCACGTCGAAATACACTGATAGCTGTATTCATCGCTGCGATATTGAGTACGATTTTTATGATTGCGGGTCCGAAAATTATGGGGATCGCCATCACAGAACTGTTTGAGGGTGCCTATGCAAAATTCACGGGGGTACCTGATGCAGAGATTGACTTTACACGAATCGGACAAATTTTGTCCTTACTCGCTGGTCTCTATGTCATCAGCAGTCTGTTCAACTACGTTCAACAATATTTGATGTCTGGTGTGGCCCAAAAAACAGTGTATGATTTGCGGGAAGACGTCAATAAAAAACTAGAAAGACTGCCACTCAAATATTATGATGGACGCTCGAATGGGGAGACACTTAGTCGTGTCACGAACGATATTGACTTGATTGGGAGCACGCTTCAACAAAGTGTGACGTCATTTATTACATCGATTGTCACCATCATTGGGATTTTAATTATGATGTTGTCGATCAGTCCGCTTTTGACGGTCATCTCCCTTGTGTCTTTACCGCTCACTATCTTTGCGATTCGACCTATTTTAAAACGATCGCAACAATATTTTTCGGATCAACAGCGAAATCTTGGACGATTGAACGGTCATGTAGAGGAAATGTACACTGGACACGCCGTCGTCAAGGCGTTCGGTCGAGAAGAGACGGCTGTTCGTGAATTCGAAGAAGTGAATGAGGAACTCTATGATGCCGGACGAAAAGCGCAATTCATCTCCGGAATCATCATGCCGATGACGATGTTCATCGGGAACATCAGCTATGTGTTGATTAGTGTCGTTGGCGGGATTCTCGTGACACAACGCACTATCTCGATTGGGGATATCCAGGCGTTTATCACATATACGAGACAGTTCACTCAACCGATCACTCAAACGGCGAACATCGCAAATATCGTCCAGTCGACGGTCGCTGCTGCGGAACGCGTATTTGAACTATTGGATGAAGAGGAAGAAGTGAAGGATGTGACGACTTACCGCTTAGAACGCGCGGAAGGAAATGTTACGTTCCGTCATGTCGACTTCGGATATGGGGAGGACCTGCTCATTCAAGATATGAACCTCGATGTGTTGACGGGACAAACAGTGGCCATCGTCGGGCCGACGGGCGCCGGAAAAACGACGCTCATCAATCTACTCATGCGCTTCTATGAATTGAATGGAGGCGAAATATTAATCGATGGGAAAGACTCACGACAAATGTCGCGGCACGATTTGCGACATACGTTTGGCATGGTATTGCAAGACACGTGGCTCTTC
Source organism: Exiguobacterium sp. s101 (assembly GCF_018617835.1). Taxonomy (NCBI): domain Bacteria; kingdom Bacillati; phylum Bacillota; class Bacilli; order Caryophanales; genus Exiguobacterium; species Exiguobacterium sp. s101. Next base: position 35,017 of record NZ_JACSKX010000003.1, read on the forward strand.
AACGGGACAATCCGTGACAATATCGCTTACGGTAAAACGGGTGCGACAGAGATGGAAGTTGTGAATGCAGCGAAGACGGCACATGCCGATTCATTCATTCGGACGTTGCCGGATGGATATGACACAGTCTTAAATGAGGAAGCGAATAACATCTCACAAGGACAAAAACAATTACTGACCATCGCGCGAGCGGTACTTTCGAACCCACCTATTATGATTTTGGACGAAGCAACATCAAGTGTAGACACGCGCACCGAGATTTTGATTCAACAGGCGATGAAACGGTTGATGGACGGCCGAACGAGTTTTGTCATCGCACATCGGTTGTCGACGATTAAAGACGCTGATTTAATTTTGGTCATGGACCAAGGTCGTGTCATTGAACAAGGAACGCATGAGTCATTACTAGAAGCAGGCGGATTTTATGAAAATCTTTACAACAGTCAGTTTGCTGAAAAAGAGGTCGTATAAACAGAATATAGGTTTTACGGTCAGGTGATTCGGTAAAAGACGTACGAAGATATGTTTCGTACGTCTTTTTATTTTGTGTAACAATTACAAATCCGTTAAAATAGATAAATGGGATAAAAAATGGAGGAACGATTATGGTTAAAATCTTGCTTGCAGAAGACGAAGAAGTACTACGAATGCTCGTAATGGATACATTAGAAGATGAAGGGTATGAAATCGACGAGGCGCAGGATGGACTAGAAGCCTATCGATTGATTGAAAAAAATGAATATGATTTGGTCATTGTGGACCATATGATGCCCGGTATGACTGGGCTTGAAGTTATTGAAAAAGTAAGAAAGTTACCGGGGCGACAGCATACGAAAGTGATGATGTTGACAGCGAAAAGCCAACAATCTGACCGTGATTGCGCGAATGAGATTGGCGTCGACTACTTCATTTCAAAACCGTTCAGCCCACTTGAACTTGTCAAAATCATAGGAGGCATCGTGAATTGAAAAGGTGGTTTAAACAAAAACTCGGACGTGACATCATGGTCGTCCTCTATTCGTTCCTCGTTATCGCGTTGGTAGGTTCGGTGTTGACATATGTCTATATCGAGAACCGACTAGAGGCGAATGAGGCCAAACTGCGTCAGGTCGACGAGCGCGTCAACCGTCTGACGGTACTTTGGGACGAGTGGCAAGCCGATCAGTATGATACGCGTGGCTATCTCTTATTTGGCGATACTGAAACGCTCGAACGCGCGAGCGCGAACGAGGCGAAGTTCCAACAAGAAATCAATTGGTTCAAGACACAAGTGCAGAGTCGTCAGGGTCAACTGTTCGCAGAGGACCTTCAACAGTTCCATAACTTTTATTATGACGTCGTCATCCCAGTGACTTACGAATACGCACAAGCACAACAAGATGGTGAAATCACTGAAACGTTTATTGATGCAAAAACCATTGCCGAACTCCCGACGGCACAGCGTTTGATTGAGCAAGGACTCGTTCAATTTAATCCTGACCGAGGCATCGACATCTTAGGACCAATCGATGAAGTCGAATCGTCTCTTGAGAACTATCGAGACCTGATGGCATCTGAAAAAGAGACCGTCTACGCAGAATGGCATCAAAACAATAACATTCTTCAATTCTTGTGGATGATGAGCATCGCCTCCTTTGCCGCATTGATTTTATTGTTTGTCCAACCGTTCCTCCGTCGTCAAACACGTTTAATTTCACGACTCTCAAACGCCTCAAACCGCTTGTTGAAGGGTGAAATTGTTGACTTAAGCGATCAAATGAAACGGGAAGATGAGATTGGTACGATGTCTCGTTCGTTCCATAAGATGGCCGAGACACTTCGTGACAATGAACGTCATTTGATTGAAAAGAACCACGAGTTACAAGCGCAACAGGAAGAGTTGATTGCGCAACAAGAAGAACTGCAGGCACAACAACAGGAGTTAGAAGAAATTTTAGAACAGACACAACAAAATGAACAACATCTTGCATATCGAAATGAGTTGACGGAGACGCTTGCGTCACGTGACTCGCTCACTGCTTATCCTGAGATTATCGAAAAACTTGTGACAATCACCGATTCAGAGGTTGGTGCGCTCGTCTTCGTTGATGAAGCTGAAAACTTTAAAGTGACGAGCCATGGTTTGAATGAGACGTTGACTCGCCAGTTGCTCGACAGCGAGAACTCGGTGCTGACACGTGCGATGAACTTGAAGACGACGGTTCATTCGTCGAAACAAGTTGCAAGTGATCACCCACTGCCGTATCCGTATTACATGTTTGAGACTGCGGTACCCGTCAATGACCCGACTGACGATTCGATTATCGCGTTCATTTATCTTGTCCGCTATAAAGATCGGTTCACCCAAACACAGATGGGCGACATCATGTCATTCGCCCGTCAACTCTCGCTTTCGCTTTTACGGATGCGTCTATTTGAAGAGATGAAGCGCGAAAAAGGGAAGACGGAACGTATCCTTGACTCGATTCGGGAAGCGGTCGTCTATATCGAACATGCGACCGATGATGTATTCGTCAACCGACCACTTTATGAGATGTTCCCTGAATTAAGTGAGGTCAGCTCGCTCGACCTTGAGGAAGAATCATGGGAAGAATGGCGCCATCGTCTTGTCGAGACCGTCGACCAGGCAGAAGACTTCATGAAATATACAAACCGATTGTTTACTGAAGACTTCCCGCATGACAGTGTAAGCTTCTCGATTCGCAAAGGCGAAATGAACTTGCAAATGTATGCGGAACGAATCATCGTCGGAGGGCTTTCGAAAGGGACGCTTCTCGTATTCCGGGATATTACGAGCGAGACAGAGGCCGAGCGATTGAAGAGTGAGTTTATCTCAACCATTTCTCATGAATTACGGACACCGCTCTCATCCATCTATGGATTCACGGAATTGATGGTGAAGAAGCAACTGCCAAATGAAAAGCAAGCAAAATACTTGGAAACCATCCATGCTGAGACGGAACGCCTGACGCATCTTGTCAACGACTTCCTCGATGTGCAACGTATGGAATCCGGTAGTCAAATGTATGACCGGGAGCAACTCGACATTAAGCCGGTCGTTCGAGACATGCTGACATTTTATGAAGCCTCTTCTCTGAAACATAAATTTGAGTTGATTGCTGATGATTTGCAGCCATACGAATTGTTTGTCGATTGTCAAAAATTTAAACAATTGATGAGTAACCTGTTGTCGAACGCCGTGAAGTATTCTCCGCGTGGAGGAAAGATCACAGTGGAGCTTGTGCATCATGAACAAATCGTGTCTATCAAAGTGATGGATGAAGGAATCGGAATTCCGAGCGACGCGCTCGACCGATTATTTGATAAGTTTTATCGTGTCGATAATTCCGACAGTCGGGAAATCGGCGGTACTGGACTTGGGTTACCAATTTGCCAGGAAATCGTTCGAGGCCATAACGGTCAAATCCATGTGGAATCGATTCAACATAAAGGCTCGACGTTCATCGTCGAAATTCCAAGTTATGAGTTTGCCGTCCAAGAGGCGGAGACGACACCAGTATAATGAAATGAGTCATCCTTTCGGATGGGTGACTCATTTTTTTGATTAAAGCGTTCGCTTGACCATTCATGAGATGATTCGTGTACAATGAAGACTGAACAAACATCATAAAGGGGGGCACTTGAATGCCACTAATTGCATTCTTGCACACGCACGTCACGAGCTGGATTTTGTTACTTATTTTGTTTGCCGTGGCCTACATCGGCTATAAGAACGGCAACAAGAGTGGAAAAATCGCACATATGGCGTTTCGACTCATGTTACTCATCGCGTTTGGAACAGGACTTTATCTTTACCTTCAATTGAACGGAGGCGGTACGTTCTATCATGTGAAAATCACGGTTGGATTACTGGCGTTGATTTTCGGTGAAATGACGCTCGTCAAAGTCAAAAAGAAAAAACCATCGAACGCTTTGTTCGGCGGATTTGTCGTGTTTGCACTCGCAACGATTTTTATCGGTTACGCGTTGCCATACGGACAATCATTCTTTAACAGTTTCATTCAATAAGACTTTCCCACTTCGTATACCGAAGTGGGAATTTTTTGTTTGTAGACAAATTATTAGGGGAAAATAAAAAAACAGTAATCATGACGATGAGGTGAAACGATGGATCAACAATTAATGGAATGGACACGTGTTTTACATGCTCGAAAATGGATGAAGCAAACGGAATCATTTTTACCACTCTGGCACGGTTACATCGGCTATAAGTTCGAATTATTCGATGCCCTGCAAGGTGGGGCGAGTATGGCTGAAATGAACCTGCGACTCAAACGCCCATTGACCCAACTTGCGTTAGAACGTTGGTTAGAGGTAGGGGTCGCCGTACGCCATTTGAAGAAAAAGGGATGGCGTTATTATCCGACCCGGGGATTAAAATATCAATTATCCGGTACCGATGAACGTAGCATCGGGTTTATGTTACAGGAGATGATGGAACTCCATATCCCAGCCTTGATTGCCTATCCTGATTTTTTAGAGTCAGGTAAACAGAAAACGTTCGATGGAGCCGAGCATGGTCAAGTTGTCGCGAAGACGTCGACGCTTGTCGAAACAGTCGCTTTCCCAATTGTGCAACAGTTATTACGACAAGCGAATGTCCAATCAATGCTCGATATCGGTTGTGGTCACGGGGGCTATTTACGTAAATTACAATCTCTCGAACCGAGTTGGGAACTGACGGGGATTGATTTAGAGGAGGATGTTATTGAAGAAGCAAAATCGCGCGATGAGAGTGATGATATTCACTTCGAAGTTGCTGACTTCATGAATTGGAAAACTGAAGAGCAGTTCGATGCGGTCATGATGAACAATATGCTCTATTACTTTTCACCGGAGGAGCGGATTCAGTTGTTAGATCGACTAAGGGAGCGATTGGATCAAAATGGTGTTGCTGTCCTCGTGACGCCACTTGCTGAGACGGCTCTTGGTGGTCGTTTCGCATCCGCGTTCAATGCGTTCATGACGCTTCATGAAAATTTGTATCCTCTTCCGACAATCCCAAAATTGCGTCAACAGATGCAAGAAGTAGGGTTTGAACAGATTCGGTTTATCCCATTCATCCCAGAAGGCTCTTGGTATATCGTTATCGCCGAGCGAGGAAGCGCAAATTTACTCAATCAACCGATTCAAAATTGAACTTGTCTCCAGTCATTTCTATAATGATAGAGAAGCATAAGAGACTATTCACATAGGGAGTTGTTGAGTGTGTCGAAACAAAGAGTTGCCGTTATTGGAGCAGGACCTGGTGGTTTGGCCGCTGCGATGCTATTAGCGCATCGTGGGGTCGATGTCACTGTATTTGAGAAGCAATCGTTTGTAGGTGGAAGAACATCGCGCCTTCAAGTAGGCGAGTTTACGTTTGACCGTGGACCTACTTTTTTAAATATGCCGTATATTTTAGAAGAGATATTCGAAGAAACTGGACGTGATTTACATGACTATGTCGAGATGAAACGACTTGAACCGATGTACGATTTGTATTTCGACCGCGGGACGCGTCATCTCTCAATGACAACAGACCGCGATCAAATGCATCAAGCGATTGAAGAGCAGTTTCCTGGAAATGGGGAAGGATACGAACGTTTCATGAGCGAACAGGCGATTAAATTATCTAAGTTGATGCCTGTCTTGCAAACCGCTCACGACAAATTGACCGACTACGTATCGTTACGAGTGCTCAAGGCGCTTCCTTTTCTCTCCATTGGTAAATCACTTTATGATGTCCTGTCTGAGTACTTTACGAGCGAAGAATTGAAATATGCGTTCACGTTTCAAGCGAAATATTTAGGTATGTCTGCTTGGGAATGCCCAGGTGGCTTTTCAATCTTATCTTACATGGAGCATGCGTATGGAGTTCATCATCCGATTGGAGGAGTGAATCAGCTTTGTCACGCGATGGCAAACGTGATTGAAGAAGAGGGTGGAGTCATTCGTTTAGGCGAACCGGTGGAACGTCTTCTCATCGACGACAAGAAAGTGACAGGTCTCGTGTCAGGAAGCGTCCATTATGCGTTCGACGAAGTCGTGATCGGTGCTGATTTTGCACATGCGATGACTTCTTTGGTTCCGGAAGGCAAGTTGTCGAAGTGGAGTCCGACTCAATTGAAGAAGAAACGTTACTCGTGCTCGACATTTATGCTTTATCTTGGACTCGATCACGTATATGAGGACGTAGCACACCATTCGATTCATTTTGCGGACGATTATGAAATGAACGTCAAAGAGATGACAAAAGAGTTGAAGTTGAGTGAGGATTTTTCGTTTTATGTACAGAATGCCTCACGTATCGACCCGACACTTGCGCCTACAGGTAAATCCTCGCTCTACGTCCTCGTACCGGTACCGAACAACTTATCCGGTCTACCATGGAAAGAATTGCAAACGACGATGACAGAACGTGTACTAGACGCTCTTGAAACGCGTTCGCCTTATTGTCATATTCGTCAGCACATCGAGGTGATGGAAACGCTGACCCCAGAGGATTGGGAAACGTTTGGAGTGTACGAAGGAGCAACGTTCAATCTAGGACATAATTTATCGCAAATGATGTATTTTCGCCCGCATAACCAATTCGAAGAGCTCGACAACGTATGGCTTGTCGGGGGTGGAACTCACCCTGGAAGCGGACTTCCGACAATCTTTGAATCGGCACGAATCACGACGAATCTATTACGTGAGCGGGCAGGTGTCGGCCGATGAACATCAGTTTTGTGGGGGCCGGGGTTGGGTCACTCTACGCCGCTCTGTTGTTGACGAAACGAAATCCATCGCTTCATATCATGATTTACGAAAAAGAAGCGCGTGTCGGTGGACGACTGAATTACGTTGAATTTGAAAATGGGGCGAAAGTCGACGAAGGTCCGACGATCGTCTTGTTACCGAGTAAATTAAAACAACAATTAATCGAAGCGGGTTTATCTGAGGATGAAGTGGAATTGCTTGAAGTCGACCCACTCTACCGTTTGCGCTATCAAGATGGTACGTCATTTTACAAGTATCGAGATATCGAGCGTCAGGCTGATGAAATCGAACGAACTTTCGGTGAGGGAGATGCGTTCCGTCGTTATATGTCTCAAAAGAAAGAAGAGTATCAAATTGGGTTCAATACGTTTTTAGATCGTAGCTACGCATCAAAAACAGAGTTGTTCGAACCTAAACTGTTACTCCTCCTCATGCGGTTAAAAGCATATGAGTCGGCCCATGGGAACATGAAACGTTACTTTGAAGATGAACGCTTACGTGTCGCCTATAGTTTACAAACCCTTTATATCGGTGGGAACCCTTATGCGACTCCTTCTTTATATGGACTCATCCCTTATCGTGAACAGGAAGAAGGGGTCTGGTACGTAAAAGGAGGATATTTCTCGCTCGTAACGACAATGGAGAATGAATTAAAACGGCGAGGTGTTCGCTTCGTCATGAACGCTACTGTCAATCGTGTGCACGTCACGGACGGGGTGGCGAACGGCGTCACGGTCAATGACGAATATGTCCCTTATGATGCAGTCATCGTGAACGGTGATTTCCCGCTCATGGAGCGGCTCGTTGACGGGGTGACACCGAAAGCGTATGAACCATCAAGTGGTACGTTACTCCTCTACTTCACTGTCAAAGGTGAACTTGATTTGCCAATTCATCAATTTGATTTACCGAATGATTTCGAGGGATCGATGCGAACCATCTTTGAGGATGGTAAACTAAGTGAGTATCCGGCAATGTATACGTTCAATCCATCTCGCATGGATGAAACACTGGCTCCGGATGGAACGAGTGTGTTGTATGTCCTCGTCCCGGTTCCACGTAAATTAGAACGTGAAGATATTGAAGCCCAAGGAACAATCGATCATCTAGTAGGACGAATCGAAGTACTGTTGCCTGATTTTCGTGAACGAGTCATCGAGATGAAAGTTCGTACGCCAATGGATGCCGAGCGATTCGGCTTGTTTGAAGGAGGAAGCTTTGGGATTGCACCAAAGTTATCTCAGTCAGCCGCCTTCAAACCACAGGCGAGACCATTTTCGAAAATCGAGCGTCTCTATGCGGTGGGGGCATCCGTCCATCCGTGTGGCGGTGTACCGATTGTCATGATTGGGTCACAATTACTCGTGAAAAAAATGGAAGAAGAAATGGGGGCAATACATCGTGACGACACAAGAAGCGTATCGTCAATGTGAGGAAATCATGAAGAAGGGCTCGTTGACTTTTTATCGGGCCTTCTCTTTGCTCTCAAAACCAGATCGGCAGGCGGTCATGGCTGTTTACACATTCTGTCGGACACTCGACGATGCGGTCGATGAATCAGACCGTCCAGAAGAGAGTTTGGCAGCATTTTTGCATGATTTCGACCGTTTTTTAGCCGATTACGATCAAAATGAAGCGTTATGGGTCGCCCTTCGAGATGTATGGAAGCGCTATGAGATGGACGTCGACCCTTTCTTCGAGTTGGCAGAAGGCATGAAATGGGATTTACATAAGTCGCGGTATGAGACACTCGAAGAGACCGAACAATATAGTTATTATGCGGCCAGTACAGTCGGTCTGATGCTTCTCCCGATTCTTGTCCCGAATCAAGACGCTGAGACAAAACTTCAGTTAAGACAAGGCGCTATCGACCTTGGTATCGCGATGCAATTAACGAATATTTTACGAGATGTCGGAGAAGACTTGAATCGGGATCGAATCTATTTACCACGTACGATGATGCGACAATACGGTGTGAGTGAAGAGAAATTGCGCCAACATGAAGTGACACCTTCCTTTATTAAATTATGGGAGGCGGTGGCGACTCAAGCAGAGTCCTTGTATGAGCGAGCCCGAGCAACCCATCATCTGTATCCACTTGCGAGCCGAAAACCGGTGCAGGCGGCAGCTCTTCTCTATGAGGGGATTTTAGATGCAGCGCGGGCAAATCAATACGATGTCTTCACAAAACGGGCGTACGTATCAACTTTACAAAAAGGAAAATTATTAGCAAAACTATAAGATGTCAAGATAGCTGTAGGCGCTTCATGCGTCTACAGTTTTTTTGCGCAAAAAAAAGCCACTTTTGGCGGGGGACCAAAAGTGGCGTAAGCGTTATGTGATTCATTCATCGGGGAAATGAATGAATCGATTTGTGATGAAGCCCTAAAGATGTGCCGGGATTCATGGGGAATGAATCATTGGGACATCTTCGCTGAAACAGGATGCTTGATGGACTAAGGGGGAACATCATACGCAAGCTGTTTCAACTACGGGATACGAGTGGGGAAACTCGCTCATCACTTTCTCGGGTGTGACAAGTTCAAAACGCGATTTGGCTCGGGGAAGCCATTCGATTGCTACAGGTGTAACAAACGTTACAAAACTGTTTGAACTCGAATATGATATTATCACGTCTCTCACTTGTCGACAAGTGTCGAAACTCACGTTCACAAAATGTTCATATTGTCAGAGGTATGTCCTCTAACATCGAGCGCGCAGCGAATTGTCCTGAAAGCGTGACCATCGGGCTACCGCCTCCTGGATGGGTCGAACCACCTGCGAACCAGATGTTCGACACGTCTGTCGACCGAGCAGCTGGTCGGAAAAAGGCTCCTTTTTTCGAGTTGGCTGATGTACCATAAAGTGCGCCATAGTACGCATAAAAATCACGGGTCAAGTCTTGGGGCGTCACTCTTTTATGATAGAGGACCTCCTCATCGTTCCAATCCACACCGAATTCACGCAAACGACGACGAATCAGATGTTCATACGTAACGGCATCGATTTCGGTCAGGTGGGCGGGGGCGTTGACGAGGATGAACAGATTGTCGCCCGCCTCGCCCATGTATGGATCGGTCGCGGACGAATTTGATATATAGATGGTCGGCTCATCTGCATATCGTGCTTCTTGAAAGAGTGCCCGAAATTCTCGTTCGTAGTCGTCAGCGAAATAGACGTTATGATGGGCAAGATTCAATCGCTTCGATAACCCGATCATCAAGACGAACGCAGAAATTGATGGTTCCACCGTGTCTCGTGTCGGGACCGGGAAGGAAGGGCGGTCGTTCGCGGCGACGAGTCGTGGATATTGAGTGAGCAACTCCCCGTTAAGAAGAACGGCGTCACAAGAGATGACTTCCTCATCATTGACGACGACCTCATGTGCTTTTCCATTCAACACCTCAATCTTCGTCACTTCATGTCCGAGACGGAATGTTACCCCGAGTTCACTCGCCCGCTTAGCGAAACCTTTTGCGATATTCCAGTTGCCACCTTTTGCGAAGTAGACGCCTTCATTCAACTCTAAATGTGAGATGAGAGCGAAGGTGCCGGGTGTCACGTATGGACTACTTCCGATATATGTTGCATAGCGATCAAGGGACTGGATGATTCGTGGGTCTTTAAAGTATTTCTTATGGAGGGCATGCAAGCTTTGGAGCGGGTGTACTTTGACCATGTCCGCCCAGAGACCAGGGTCTAATTTTGTCTCCATCCGCGTAAAGAAACGTTCATTCGCGATCTGGAACAGCTTCTCTGCCTCATCTAAGTAAGCGTGTATTTGATTTTGCTTCATTTGATCACCGGTCAATCGACGGACTTCTGCTTCAAGTTGTGCCCGGTCCGTACTAAAAGTGAACGATGAGCCATCTGAAAAATGATTGACGGTATGTTGCTCGAGTTTGATCAACTCAAAATAGTCATCCGGATTGGCTCCGCTGTTTCGGATGACCGAGCGAAATACATCCGGCATCGTAATCGTATTCGGGCCGAAGTCAAACCGGTGACCGTCAGTGATGACAGGCATGAGTTTTCCACCGACATGTTCATTTTTTTCAATAACTGTGACATCATAGCCACGGGCAGCAAGCGTGACGGCAGCGCTGAGTCCGCCTAGTCCGGCACCAACCACAATAATCTGTTTCATACATATGTCCCCCTTAAGACGTGTGTTTAAGAATAATGACGACCTTTCCAAGTGATAGGCAACCGTCTCCATTTTCGGATGACAGCGTTTCCGAGTAAGATTAAATAAGCGATTAAACTGAGTGGATGTAACCATGAACCAGATCCATTTGACTTCACATCGACAGCGAGGCGCGCAAGGAGCACGAAGAGTGCCGCACTGACCGTTTGCCAACTTGGTGAAAATATCCATGCGAGCATGGCGGTCAACTGGATGCCATAATACGTCGTAAAGTACAAGGCGAGTCCTACTGATTCATTCATTCCCTTGAATACGTTTTTTGAAAACCCGGTCCAGACTTCTTCGTTCGTCTCATACATGTCGCAGGAGATGAAAGGGGAGACTTGGACGAGTGATGTGACTTTTTTATGCCGTTTGAACGTTCGGCACAAATCGATATCATCAATCAACGATGTTCGAATCGAAGCATGTCCGCCAACTGCTTCATAACTGATGCGTTCGACGAGTACGTTCATCCCATTTGCTGCCGCAAATGCCGGATGTTTCACTTTACGCCAAAACAAAGGCAGATGTTGGGCGATGAGAACATGTTGCATCGGAATCAACAATTTCCCGAGAAATGTCGACGTTGGAAATTGAGGGAATCCTGATAAAAAGACAGCCTGTTCGCGGGCGAGCGTAGCGTGCATACGTGCGATAAAGCTTGGATCGATCGTGACATCCGCATCTAAAAACAGAAGGTACGGTTCGGTCGTGCGCGTTCCTAGTTGATGGCAGGCATGTACCTTCCCGGACCAGTCACTAGGTAAGGGAACACCATGAATCATCGTGAAACGAGAATCGTCCGCAATGGCAAGAGTCAACTTTTCGAATGTATCGTCTTCGGAGCGATCTTCATATATGTAGACATGTGTCCCTTCCGGTATCGACTGCTTTAGATTGGAAATGAGTCGGTCGACATGTCGAGACTCGTTTCGCATCGGAATGCACACAGCTGTCGCTGGTGTCCGACCTGGGTTTGCGAGTGGTCTTAAAAACAGTAGATTGACAATTGTGAAGAGAAGCATCGAGAGGGCGGCAATCCATAAGATCATGAGCGTCCTTTCCCAAGTCGGAGCATCGCTTCTGTCCATTCGGCAAGATTGCGACGTGGTCGAAAGAGCGGGATATAGGCATCAGACCGAACGATGACGTCTTGTCTCACATCGTCATAAAGCCCTTCAAGTGCTTGCGCGATTTCTTGTTTTTGTGATCGCCGCGACGTCGAGGTCACGGCGTACTTCCGAAAGCGGACGTACACAATCGGTTCAGCATGTTTTTCAAACGAATAATACATAGCACATAACTGAATGGGGCGGTCATTCAGTAGCAGTGTCGCTCCGGATTCGATTTCAACGGGACGCTGCTCCTGTGGCATCTCTCGACCTTGAGGAAACATCCACACGGATTTTCCGGATGTGAGCAATTCGTTTGCATAAGCAAGGGATGCTCGCACATCAGATAAACTGCCTTTTTTTACAGAGAAGGCACCGAGATGTCGAAAGAACGGGAAGCGGTGCAGTCCATCCTCGTCCATCAATACATGAATGTCGTGCCTTAAAAAATGTTCGTTAATCATATACATGATGAGACCGTCCCACCAGGCGCTATGTGTACTTAAAAATAACCCTGGAGTCGGAACATCGTCTGTTCGGATGAAGATATTATGGAACGTCGGGCGAATCTGACGCTCTCGCACAAACGTCGAGAACAGATTATTGAACCATTTCTTTTTGTGTGACTCGATCATTGCGACTTCTCCTTTCAAGTAGCATTACCCCGGACGTGAAGACGCTGAGGATCCCAATCCCGTAAAGACCGGCGTTGACGGCTGTGACACCAAAGAGCGCATGGAGCATGACGAACAAGTACACGCCGTGTTGGATAAACAACGAGTCGATTGCTCGTTCATGGCGCTGCAGCAACCATGAAAAGAGGAGAGACAATCCGAACCATCCAATAAAGTTTTGCGTTGGAATATCGTAATATAACCCGTCGTTTGCCCATTCCCAATAACCTTTCACGTTTGCAGCAACCGGGTCGATTGCCATATCAAGCCAAACCGCAAGAATCGGGACGAGCCATAATGTCTTGTTGCGGAATGTGAACAGACGTGCCACGGCAAAACTTGAACCGATGACGGCAAGCCATGCAGCACCGATGGTTACCGGAACGCCGAAAAGAGTCGGACCGAACGCCTCGGCATACACGTATTCACTGAAGGGGAATCCGGTTTTTACACCGATCGTCTCGACTGCGATTGATCCGAAAAAAATAAATGGGACAATCCAAACGCCTTGTCGGATCCCGTTGTATAGAATCGTGCCTCCAATTGCACCGGCGAGCCATAAAAAGACAGGGTTCGCCCACTCTAACCACGAAGGAAGGAGATCGAATCCGACTAAAACTAAACCTATGAAATACCAAACGATAAACCATTTCCAAATAAACGGATACACTTTCATTTTATCACCTCTTCTTTCATTCTAAAGGTCATCTCAGTCTAGGTCTAACAAATACATGTACGAAAAAAAGAGCCTCAATGAATGAGACTCTTAATTTGCTACATTTTTCCGTTTTTTTACGAACGAAAAGGCGATAAATAAGATATAGAAAGGAACAGCGATAAACCAGAAAGTCGGCCATTCTTTCCACCTTGCGAACATCATGTATGTCACATAGATAAGGCTGATCGTGATAATGAATGAGTGACGTGGTAGTGGCACATCTTTAAAACTCGGGATGCGGACACGACTCACCATTAAAAGTGCAAGCCCCGTAAAGAAAATAGGTGTCAACAGTTCGCTGACCCGGTCCCCGAACGTCGTGATGACAGCAAGTAGTCCGCCAGCAGCCGTGATCGGGACACCTGAGAAGTAACTGGCCGAAACGTTTGTAGCGGATAAGTTGAAGCGAGCGAGTCGATAGGCGCCAAAGAGCGGGAAGAGTGCAGCAAAGAATAAACCATAATTACCATAGTCAATAAAGAAGGTGTAATAAGCGAGCATCGCCGGTGCAACTCCGAACGTCACAATGTCGGCGAGAGAGTCCAATTCTTTCCCGAAGTCCCCGGCCACCCCGAGCATACGGGCAAGTCGTCCGTCTAAACTGTCGAGCATCATCGCAATGATGATCAATAGCGTGGCGTTTGAGAAGTCACCACGAGCGGCATAGACGATTGCGACTACACCACAGAATAAGTTTCCAAACGTAAAGGAGTTTGGAATCCACGAACGGATGCGTTCTTTCCACATAATTTTTCCCCCAATAAGGTCATTGGCTGAACCAGTGACCGTTTGTAAATTGCAGTAAATCTTCAGGCGTTAACTCGATTTGGTAGCCGCGTTTCCCGGCAGAGATGGTGATTGTCTCTCTGTCTTTAGCTGCTTCGTGCAGATACATCGGAAACGTTTTTTTTGCCCCAATCGGCGAGACACCACCTCGAATATATCCCGTCAGCGCTTCGAGTTCTTTCATCGGGACTGGCGCTGCTTTCTTCGCCCCCCAAGCTTTTGCGGCTGATTTTAAATCAATGTCACGTTCTCCAGAGATGAGAAAGAAAGCGTATTGCTTTTTCTCGTTCACGAGACAAATCGTTTTATACAGTTCATCAAGTGGTTTATTCAACGTCATCGCCACATGTTTGGCCGAGACATCGGTTTCATCAACTTCGTACGTATGATAAGTGAACGGAATCTTCTTCTGTTTCAATTGCCGAGCGGCGTTTGTCAGTTGCATCTGACTCATCCTTTCGTGACTGACTTCTTTTAGAATAGCAAATAGACCAACTTCCCGGCAATTGAACTTCAAAAAACTTTTCAGTAAAGGAAGGAGTTTAATGGAACGATGAAGAAATGAACAGTGATTCATTTTGAAGGGGGAATGAAAGTGGAGACGATTCAATTGACGACACATAATGGGGTAGGGTGGTTGAAACTGAACCGACCTGAAAAGCTGAACGCCTTGAACGAGACGTTGCTTCGTGAAATGAAAACGGCAATCGACACATTTGATCAAGACGATGCGGTTCGCGTCATCGTCATTGTCGGCGAGGGACGGGCGTTCTCATCCGGACAAGATTTAACGATTGAGAGTGATGCGGATTATGGGGAATATTTAGAGGATGTGTATCATCCACTCGTACGTGCGCTTTTCTCATGCCGTAAACCGCTCATCGCAGGGATTCACGGCGTAGTAGCTGGAGCGGGACTCAGTTTGGCACTTGCGACAGACGTTCGAATCGTCGCCAAATCGACGAAATTCAGCTCGGCGTTCATTAAAATAGGGTTAGTGGCGGATGCTGGTGGACCGTACCACTTACGTCGACTCATGCGCCACGATCTGGCGCTAGATTGGTTGTGGAATGGCAGTACGATTGACGCGGAGGTCGCGCATACATTCGGGCTCGTCACAGAGCTAGTGGAAGATGCGATGTATACGGAGCGATTGACGACCTATGCAGAGACGATCGCTGCAAAATCACCAATTGCCGTTCAAGGGATGAAGGCGCTCATGCGAGCCACTTCGTTTGAGGACGGATTGAATGAAGAAATCGAATGGCAGCGGAAGTGTGGGGACACGGACGTTCACCGCCAGGCGATGCAGGCTTTCTTGATGAAATGAAAAAAGCGGCCCTCGGCCGCTTTTTACGTGGTTGATTTTGCTTCGAACTGGAAGCCTTTTTGTTGCCACGTCCCGTATTTCCAACGACGGAATGCGAAGAAGCCACGGAACCACTCATCGAGGGAGAAGGCGAGCCAAATCCCAAGGATGCCGAGTCCCATTTGAAGACCGAACAAATAACTGAATGCGACAGCGACACCCCACATCGAGGCAATTCCAATCATGACTGGGAAACGCACGTCCCCGACAGACTTCAATGAACCCATCAAGACGATATTCATCGCACGACCCGGCTCTAAGATGAGCGTTGCCCATAAAATCGGTACCCCGACTGCGATGATGTCAGGGTTTGATGTGAAGAGACCGAGTAACGATTCGCTGAATACTGCCAAACCGAGAGAGGCGATGAACGAGGCGAACATGGCAATCTTCAACGTCTTGACGGCGCGATGATACGCCTCTTTGAATCGTTTCCCTCCAATGTCTCGTGCAATCAAAAGCTGTGTCCCTTGAGCGACAGCGACAGTGAACAAGAAGGCGAGCATCGACAAGTTCATCACGTATACACGAGCGGCAAGGGAAGCCTCACCCATCGTTGCGATGAAACCGGTGATGACAATTTGTGATGCTTGATACGACAAGTTCTCTCCGGCAGAAGGAATCCCGATTTGCAGAAGCGACTGGATATCGTCTTTCTTCGGACGAATGACTTCTTTTAACGGGAAGCGAATCATAAGTTTACGATTAACGAGCCAAAACAAGAGAATCATTGCGGCGAACCGTGCGATTACGATGGCCCAAGCAACACCGGCAACACCGGTTACAGGAAGCCCGAACCAACCAGTGACGGCGAAGACGGCTCCGACTGCAGTAATAATGTCAATCAACAACGTCGCGAGCATGGCGTGCTTTGTCATGCCGTGACTCCGTAGAATCGAACTGAGCGCCATGATCAGCGCTTCGGTAAATAACGACAAGCCGACGATTTGAAGGAACAGCAGGCCGTGCGCGAACAGTTCGTCTGACAGCCCGAATAGGCGTAAGAACGTTTCGCCGAACAAGAAGATGACGACGACCATAATTGCACCGAGCCACATGTTCAAACTGACAGCGGAGCGGGCGAAGTCGCGACTTTTCTTCATGCGCTGTGCCCCGATGGCTTGACCTATCAAGATTGTAGCCCCGACAGACGTCACACTGAAGACAATCAAGAACACGTTTAAAATTTGGTTAGCGACCCCGACGGCCGAAGCGGCGGCATCCGAGTAGTGAGCAAGCATCAATGTGGCGATGATCCCAGTCCCCATATGGAGGGCAAGTTCGATGAAAATCGGCCACGACAGTTTGAACAAGGTGAGCTGTTCCGTTTGTTTCGTCTGCATGTAGTGTATTCTCCCTTTTCTCTATAATTCTTTCTGTTAACTATTTGTTTTGTAAAAATGTCAAAGGTCATCTTACTCCTTATGAAATGAAAAAGAAAGGGGTTTGCTGAATTATTTTCAACAAAAAAATCACCCGAATGAATCAGGTGATTTTCGAAATTATTTCAATTTCAGAATAGCGGCGCTGAATGGTGCGAGTTCGATTTCGAGTGAATCGAGATCACGATCTTGTAAGAGGTCATAGGCGGCGCCACTATAACCGAGCGGATTCAGTTTTGAAGTAGAGTCGGAGTTGTTGAAGTAGACCAAATATGTCTCATCTTTCGTGCATCGTTCGATGATGACGGCGTTGTTGGAATCATCGACTAGGTTGAAGCGATACGAGCCCGCGTTGGCGAGTACTGGATGGTCTTTCCGTAGCTGGATGAGCTTTTGAATGTAACGGAAGAGATTACGGTCTTCTTCGGCTTCATCCCACGGCATGCAGCGGCGGCATCCCGGATCTTGTTCACCTTCAAGCCCGATTTCGTCCCCGTAGTAGATACATGGACTCCCCGTGTACGTGAGCATCGAAGTCATCAATAGTCTGAATTTCCCTTTATGGCCATTAGCTCGTGTCAAGGCGCGTGGTGTGTCGTGCGAGTCAATCAAGTTGAACGTGACTTCGTTGACGTTCATCGTATTCATCATCTCGACACGCGTCAATTCGTTTTGGAACTCGGAAGCGGTCGTCCGGTCGAGCGCAAAATAATTGAGACTCGCGTTCGTGAACGGATAGTTCATGACGGCATCGAACTGGTCACCTTGTAGCCAAGGTTGTGCGTCGTGCCAAATCTCTCCGAGAATATAGGCTTCCGGATTAGCTTGTTTGACTGCTTTGCGGAAGTCACGCCAGAACGCATGGTCAACTTCGTTGGCGACGTCGAGACGCCAGCCATCGATGCCGAACTCTTCGACCCAGTAACGGGCGACATCTAATAAGTAAGCTTTTAATTCTGGATGTTCGGTGTTGATCTTCGGCATGTTCTTCTCGAATGCGAACGTATCATAGTTTGGCTTCGGTTCCGTCGCAATCGGGAACTCACGAAGGTAGAACCAATCACGGTACTCAGAATCCGGACCGTTCTCCACAACATCTTTAAACCACGGATGATGATACCCGACGTGATTGAAGACGGCGTCGAGCATGACCTTAATGCCGTTCTCATGCAACAGGTCGACCATTTCTTTAAACTTCTCTTTCGTTCCGAACTGTGGATCAATCTCCATATAGTCGAGTGTGTCGTATTTATGGTTTGTCGTCGCTTTAAATATTGGACAGAAATAGATTCCTGTGATGCCGAGTTCGACTAAATGATCAATATGGTCGATGACACCTTGGAAATCGCCACCGAAGAAATTCGTCGTTGTCGGCTCTGTCGAGTTCCATGGGAGAGTTTCTTCTGGATTGAGTGAAGCATCTCCATTGGCGAAGCGATCCGGGAAGATTTGGTACCAAACCGTGTCCTTCACCCATGATGGTGCATGGAAAATGTCGATTGGATTAATGAATGGAACACAGAAGTAATAGCCCGTGTCATCAAGTGGTTTTTCCTCGAACCATCCTTTTTCAGTGTAGACGGCCGTCTCTTGCCCATCATTCAAACGGAAGCCGTAGCGAAGACGTCGGAATGGTGGTTTAATCGCGATGAACCAATAATCATAAGTATCATCGAAACCAATCTTCTCCATTGGAGTTTCGTATGTACGCCAATAGCTCGGCTTACTCGGATCAAAGTTCCACATCGCCGGGTCTTCAGCGTGCCAATCGTAAGGGTCGTTCCAAATCAAATCAACCGATTCAATATCACTACGCTTCGTATGGAAACGAACATGGATTGTCTCACGGTCATATTTGTAGACGAATGGGGACATGGCACGATGATAAATCGCTTCTTTCATCATAAGGAAAACAGTCCTTTCTTTAATAGGGGATGACATCATTTTACAACACCGTGCATCAAAGAGAACAGGGGTTGTGAAAACGTTTGCTCAAGCAAAGGTTAATAAAGCGTTTACATTTTGTCAATTGCTGAAGCTTATAAAAATAGTATAAATAAGAACATTTTTTTAAAAATTACATAAATGGGTCAACAGTCGTAAAAAAAGTGTAAAAAAAGACTTGTAAAACGCTTTCACAACTGTATAATAAAAATTGAGGTGAGGATGCAAACGTTTTCACTACCATGTCAATTTCGTAGCGGAGTTTTAAAATTGACGTGGTCGTGCGATTGCGCAAATCTGACCATACTATTTCCTTGGGGAGGTTTTTCATCATGAAGATGAAAAAAATGGTAGCAGGACTTTCAACAGCAGTATTCGCATTCGGTGCACTAGCTGCATGTGGTGGCGGAACAGACAACGAATCTTCTAACGAAGGTGGTTCTTCAAGCGAGAACAAGCCTGAGAAGATCGTCATTTGGGAAGACATCGAAAAGTCTGAAACAACAAAAGAAGTTGCGAAAGCATTCGAAGAAGAGCATGGCGTAAAAGTTGAAGTCGTCGAAGTACAGATGACAGACCAAAAAGACAAGCTCGCGCTTGATGGTCCAGCTGGTAAAGGTCCGGACATCATTCTCGTCCCACACGACCAAATCGGTACAATCGCAGACCAAGGTCACTTGACTCCGATTGCTGACGAAGGTTCACTCGATGCGTTCACTGACGCTTCGAAATCAGCTGTCATGTTCGACGGTCAAGCTTACGGTTACCCGAAATCTGTTGAGACACCAGTTCTCATGTACAACAAAGACTTGATGGCTGAAGCGCCAACATCAATGGACGACCTTTACAAGTTGTCTAACGATGTAAAAGCTGACGGCGAGTATGGATTCCTCGCACTTTGGGATAACTTCTACTTCGCTCACGGTGTTGTTGCAGGATTCGGCGGATACGTGTTCAATGAAGACGGTGGCGCACTCGACCCAACGGATATCGGTTTGAACAACGAAGGTGCAGTTGAAGGATTCGAATACATCGGTAAATGGTACGAAGAAGGTCTCTTCCCTAAAGGGTTGATTGGTGAGTCTGGTGGCCAAGCGATGGACCAACTCTTCACTGAGAAGAAAGCTCATTCAGTCATGAACGGACCTTGGGCTGTAGCTGGTTACACAGATGCAGGCGTGAACCTCGGAGCGGCTCCAATGCCGACACTTCCAAACGGTGAGCCGATCAAGACGTTCATGGGTGTGAAAACATATGCCCTTTCAGCTTACACAGAAAACCAAGAGTGGGCTGAAATGTTCCTTCAAGAGTTGACGAATGAAGAAAACGCATTGGCAATGTTTGAATCGTACAGCGAGATTCCACCAGTAGCAGCACTCGAGTCGAACGAGACAATCACATCGAACGAAGTTGCGAAAGCGGTATTCGATCAAGCGACAAACGCTATCCCAATGCCAAACATTCCTGAAATGGGACAAGTTTGGGAGCCAATGGCACAAGCACTTCAGCTCGTAGCGACTGGTAAACAAGATGCACAAAAATCTGCAGACGATGCAGTCAAAGTCATCGAACAACAAATCCAAGCGAATAACCAATAAGGAATTGAAATGACGGGGTACGCCGCTAGGCGTTCCCCATCATTTTCTAGCATTGAGCAAACGTTTGCTTGATTGATTTGCTCAAATCGAAAGGAGAAACTGAGGATGGCTGAAATTGCGAACCCTAAATCACCGGACCAACGCCCGGATAAGCCTACAAACCATGCTCGGAACGCGGGACTACTTTCCATCATTCCGGGATTCGGACAATTTTATAACAAACAATATGCGAAAGCGGTAGCGTTCTTTATCGTCGTCGTATCTTATTTTGCCGTAAACTATGATCTATTTTTCAAAGGGGCGGGCGCCGGACCAGGTGACCGTGGAGGACTTTGGGGATTGATCACGCTTGGTGAAGTGCCAGGACCTCGTAACGACCATTCCATCTTTTTGATGGTCGAGGGGATTGTCGCGTTAATTTTACTTTTCTTCGGAATCGCGTTCTATATTTGGAACATTCGTGACGCCTATCGTGTCGGCCGCGCTCGTGATCAGCATCTAAACCTTCCATCGTTCCAAATACAACTTCGCAACTTGCGTGACCATGGATTCCCATACTTAATGTTGATCCCATCACTCATTTTGTTAGTGTTTACAGTTATTCTTCCATTAATCTTTACGTTCTTGATCGCCTTTACGAACTATCGCTACAACAATGCACCACCAGCGAAACTCGTAGAGTGGGTAGGGTTTGAGAACTTTACGCGCATTTTTGAAATCGATATTTTCCGAGACACGTTCGTTGGGGTTCTCGGTTGGACACTTGTCTGGACGGTTGCTTCTACAACTGGTGTCATCGCAATCGGTATTTTCCTTGCGGTGCTCTTGAACCAAGAAGGTCTTCGCTTCCGTCGCTTATTCCGCTCAATCTTGATTCTCTCTTGGGCAGTTCCAGCATTTATCACAATCTTGATTTTCCGTTCGATGTTCAACGAATCGTTTGGGGTGTTCAATACGACGATTCTGCCAGCACTCGGTCTTGATCCAATCAACTGGATGACCGATCCGACGGCTACCCGTTCGGCACTCGTTCTCATTCAATGGTGGCTCGGATTCCCGTTCATCATGACGCTCATGACAGGTGTGCTTCAATCAATTCCTGGTGATTTGTATGAAGCTGCGACGATTGACGGAGCGACGATTTTTGATAAGTTCCGTTTGATCACATTGCCGATGCTCTTATTCGCGACAGCACCGATTTTGATCACACAGTTCACGTTCAACTTCAACAACTTCAATATCATTTATCTCTTTAATGGCGGTGGCCCTGCTGTACCTGGACAAACGGCCGGCGGTACCGACATCTTGATTTCTTGGATTTACAAATTGTCCCTCGGTGCCAACCCGCAATACGGACTTGCGGCTGCGATCACGCTCATTCTGTCATTCTTCATCATGACGCTTGCGGTCATCCAGTTCCGTCGGACAAAATCTTTCAAAGACGAGGATATGATCTGATATGAAAAAACAAAAACGAATCAATTTGGCGATCTCGTATGTTATCTTGACGCTTGCGTCGGTCATCATTCTCTATCCGATGCTTTGGGTTGTCGGTACATCGTTCAACCCGGGGCGTACGATTACGTCAACGATTATTCCTTCAAACCCGACATTTGTTCACTACAAAAACTTGTTTGATTTAACGATTTCAGATTATAGTTTATGGTATGTGAACACGTTAAAAATCGCTTTCATTACGATGGCACTCTCTGTCATCTTGGTAACGATTACTGGATACGTCTTCTCGCGCTACCGTTTCGTTGGACGGAAAAACTCGCTCGTCTTGTTCCTCGTCCTTCAAATGGTGCCACAGTTCGTTGCAATCATCGCGATTTATGTATTGCTCAACATGCTCGGTCTTCTTGACACACATACAGCGCTCATCTTGCTCTATGCAGGTGGTGCAATTCCGATGAACACGTACTTGGCGAAAGGGTACTTCGATACGATTCCGAAAGAACTTGACGAAGCTGCTCGAATGGATGGTGCCGGTCACCTCCGAATCTTTTGGCAAATCATCTTGCCGCTTGCGAAGCCGATTGTCGCAACGATTGCTCTCTTTAACTTCATGGGACCATTCAACGACTTTATTTTGGCATCGCTCGTCCTTCGTTCACCAGAGAAACAAACATTGGCAGTTGGTCTTTACAACATGATCTCGAAACAATTTGATAACAACTTCACGTTGTTCGCGGCAGGTGCTGTCCTTTCAGCCCTCCCGATCGTCACCTTGTTCTTCATGTTCCAACGCTACTTCGTTTCTGGCCTAACAGCGGGTGGTACGAAAGGATAATACGCGTAAAAGGAGGAAGCGATATGAGACGAGGCGTCGTGCTCGTGCTCCTGTCGCTTCTTTTGTTTCCGACTATCGTCGGAGCAAAGGAAGCTGCTACTTGGGAACAAGAACGCATGTATTTTATTATGGTCGACCGTTTTGTTGACGGGAACCCCGACAACAATGAACAGGTAGACAAAGACGATCCGAAAGCTTTTCATGGCGGGGACATCCGTGGAGTCATTGAAAAACTCGATTATATCGAGTCACTCGGGTTCACGTCGATTTGGTTAACACCCGTCTTTGAAAATATGCCGGACGGCTATCACGGGTACTGGATAAAAGATTTCTACAACATCGACCCGCAATTTGGGACGAAAGAGGATTTACAAGAGCTCGTCGCTGAGGCGCACAAGCGAGACATGAAAGTCATCCTCGACTTCGTCGTCAACCACGTCGGTCCGAACCATCCATGGGTGGAAGAAAAGTCGGAATGGTTCCACGAGCAACTACCAATCGTATTTTGGAAAGACCAGGAGCAAGTCGAGACGCACTGGTTGTTCGACTTACCTGACTTCAAAACAGAGGATCCGGAAGTCAAGTCGTATTTGATTGACGCGGCGAAGTACTGGATCGAAGAGACGGACATCGACGGCTATCGCCTAGATACGGTTCGTCACGTCGACAAAGCATTTTGGAAAGACTTTGTCGAAGGTGTTCGGTCGGTCGACCCTGACTTTTACTTACTCGCCGAAGTGTTCGACCCGGATCCGAAATATGTCGCACAATATGATAATCTTGGATTCAACAGCATCACAAACTTTACGTTTTATGATCGGGTGTCGAAAACGATGACGCAAAAACAGGCGAATGTCGACGAAATCGATGTTGTCGCAAGCTATGCAGAAACGTTCTTCAACGACCCGAACCAAATGGCGACGTTCCTCGATAACCATGATGTCGAACGTTTCATGCATATGGCAGAACTCGGCGACGTGAAGTCAGCAGAACGACGGTTACGCCTCGGGTTGTTCGCGCTTTATACGTCACCTGGCATGCCGATCGTCTTCCAAGGAACAGAAAATGCACAGACCGGTGGAGCCGACCCAGCGAACCGTGTTATGACAGAATTCCCGGGAAATGAAGAATTGCATGAATACATGGCGACGATGAATCGTATGCGTGAAGAATACCCAGTATTTGCGACTGGTGAACAGCGCATGATTGCATCCGAAGATGGGATGGCTGTCTTTGAGCGGAAAGATGGAGATGACATCGCGTTATATGCGATCAACATGAACAGCGAGGATCGAGAGATTGAAATCGATGTCAATGAAATCGGGGAAGATACGAGACTTCGCGGTCTATTATTCTCACAACTGGTCACAGATCGGCGCGGAACGTTTACAATTGAACTATCTGGTGAAAGTGCGAACGCTTACATAGTTGAGGAGTCATCGGTAAATCCATGGATGATGGGATTACTTGTCGTCACGATTCCGATTTTCTTGACAGGTTTGGTCATGTGGAAGCGCCGCAAATAAAGAAATGAAACGCCGTAAGGTATGAATTCACGGAAGCAGGGGGGAATACCATGCAAATTACAATCAAAGATGTTGCGAAGCATGCGAACGTCGCGCCGTCGACAGTATCTCGTGTCATCGCCAACAGCCCAAGAATCAGCCAAAAGACAAAAGAACGAGTTAGAAGTTCGATGGAAGAGCTAGGGTATCATCCAAACATTCATGCGAGAAGTCTCGCGAACCGCTCAACGCAGTCGATTGGTCTCGTCATGCCGAGTGCGGCGACAAAGACGCTCCAAAATCCATTTTTCCCTGAAGTGTTGCGAGGTATCAGCACGAAGGCGCACCAAAATGGATACTCTCTCTATATGACAACTGGAGTGACAGAGGAAGAAGTACTGTCCGGTGTCATTGAAATGGTACAAGGACGACGTGTCGACGGCGTGATCGTCCTCTATTCACGGGAAGACGACCAAGTCGTCCAATATTTACGTCAAACGAAGTTTCCGTTCGTTGTGGTCGGGAAGCCGTTCGGGGATGCTTCTTCGATCACATATGTCGATACGGACAACTATCTTGCCGGTCGTGAGGTGACGAAACATCTCTATAACCTGGGTCACCGTCGAATCGCCTTCATCGGTGGATCGGACAAACTTGCGGTGACACAAGACCGTCGGAACGGTTATGCGACCGCCCTCATGGAAGCGGGCATTCCGGTGTGTGAAGACTATATTGCACGTGCTGAATTTATGACGAAAGGCGGAACGATGGCTGTCCGTGAGTTACTTCAGAACGAAGAACCACCAACGGCCGTCGTTGTCAGTGATGATATGATGGCGCTCGGTGTCATCAGCACACTCAGTGAGATGGGACTTAAAATTCCTGAAGACGTCGCCGTCGTCAGTTTCAACAATGTCTATATCGCAGAGCACTCCAATCCGCCACTCACGTCGGTTGAAATCAATATTTTCGGTCTTGGATTCGAAGCGACGAACTGTTTGATTGAACAGATTAGTGATAGTGCCCCACCTTATGGGAAACGCGTCATCGTGCCTCATTATTTGGTCGTACGTCAATCGTGCGGACAGAAGGATAGCAAGACGGTGGAGACACTTGAATCGAATTCTTGAATGATCTAAACGACTTCGCGTGAGCGAGGTCGTTTTTTGCATATCCTGGTGATTGAAGCTAAAAGAAGAAGGGAACATCTTTTAAGAATGAACTGAAATCGAAAGGAAGGATTAATATGAGTAAAAGACGATTTGTCGGAACATATGAAACAAAAGGGAATCTTCTCTCCAAAATCAATGAGCTGAAAGAAAATGGCTATGATGAAGGTGAATTATACGTTGTGACTGAGCAGGAAGACGAGGTTCGGGTCGTCAAGCGTGAGACAAACGTAAAAGTGGAAGAAGGCGATACGTCTTGGCTAGACAACATCCAAGGAGGAAAGAGTCAAGACGTGAAGCAAGTTCTTAGTGATTTAGGCATCTCAAATGATGAGGTGGATCATGCGCATTCACAAGTCAAGCAAGGTGGATACGCTCTCATCATCGACGAACCCGATACGGGATTCAATGATGGACGGAGCGATGTTTTTGAAGGACATGAAGCGAATGCCGCGTTCGGTGAAAATCAAGAAGACCATAAATGATGATTCATTTAGACTGCCTCGGCAAAAGGCAGTCTTTTTTTTCTGAAAAAATGTGAAAAAAAAAGAAAGAAAAAGTTTTATGCAAACGATTGCATTCTGAGTTCAGTTGTGTAAAATGAAAGGTGAGATTAAATACAGCGCTTTCATAGACAAACGGTTGCACGAACTAGTTGTCTGTCGAAGGTAGCCTTGTAGAGAAAAAGGAGTGGCAGACAGATGAAACGATTGTTTGCAGTCGATGAATGGAAAGTAACAGAAGAAGGTCTTCATCCGAAAGAAAACCGCCTTGCTGAATCGATCACATCGCTCGGAAACGGGCATATGGGGATGCGAGGAAACTTTGAAGAGGATTACTCGAATGATACGCACCAAGGATTCTACGTGGCGGGTGTCTATTACCCGGACAAAACACGTGTCGGTTGGTGGAAGAACGGATATCCTGAGTACTTTGCCAAAGTGTTGAACGCGACAAACGTCATCGGTCTACGCGTCGCGATTAATGAAACACCAGTCGACTTGGCAAAATGGGAAGTAAAAGACTTTACACGCGAGCTCGATATGCAGCGTGGTGTTTTGACACGGACGTTCACGTTGATGAATGGGACAGAAGAGACGAAAGTCGAAGTCGTCCGTTTCTTCTCAATCGTCGACAAAGAAATTTTGGCAATCCGCTATAACATTACACCAGTCAACTATAAAGCTAAAATCGAGTTCACCCCATATTTAGACGGTGATGTCGTCAACGAAGACTCAAACTACGACGAGAAGTTCTGGCTTCCGGTCGAAAGTGGTGTCGAAGAGCGCTTTGGCTTCGTGACGACGAAGACGAAAAAACTCGATTGGCATGTCACGGCATCAATGATTGCAGACGTGGAAGGTGCGCGTTGTGAAGTGCTTGAAGCGACAGACTTGTTCGTGGCGAACAAATTCACCGTCCATACGGAAGCTGGCGAAACGGCGACTGCATATAAATACGTATCTGTCGTGACGAACCGTGACCATACGATTGACGAATTGCAATCTGCAGGGATGACACGTGTCGAAGCAGCGTTTGAAAAAGGTTTTGAGACGCTTCTCGCTGATCAGACAGAAGCATGGCTTGCGCGTTGGGAAGATGCAGATGTCCGCATCGATGGAGACATCGAAGCGCAACAGGGCATCCGGTACAATATCTTCAACATGTATCAAACGTATACAGGTGAAGATTCACGCCTTAACATCGGTCCAAAAGGTTTCACGGGTGAGAAATATGGTGGTGCGACATATTGGGATACAGAAGCATACTGCCTCCACTTCTATTTGGCGACTACAAAACCGGAAGTCTCGTGGAACTTGCTCAAATATCGTCATAACCAATTACCACAGGCGAAAGAGAATTCTGTGAAGAATGTCGGCATGGAAGGTGCCCTTTATCCGATGGTC
The DNA here is from genome assembly GCF_018617835.1 of Exiguobacterium sp. s101. NCBI lineage: Bacteria > Bacillati > Bacillota > Bacilli > Caryophanales > Exiguobacterium > Exiguobacterium sp. s101. The sequence continues at coordinate 62,428 of NZ_JACSKX010000003.1, forward strand.
ACGATGAACGGGGAAGAGTGCCACAATGAGTGGGAAATTACACACGAAGAGATTCACCGAAACGGTGCGATTGCCCACGCCATCTTCAATTATACGAACTTCACAGGCGATAAATCGTACCTTGGACAATACGGACTGGAAGTATTGGTCGAGATCTCGCGTTACTGGGCTAGCCGTGTCAACTTTGTGTCGCACAAAGACGTATATATGATTCTAGGCGTCACAGGTCCGAACGAATACGATAACAACGTCAACAACAACTGGTACACGAACCTGATTGCCGCGTGGACACTCGAATACACGCAAGAAGTGTACAACTATTTGAAAGAAGCAGAGCCTGCACGCCTCGATGAGCTCGTATCGACACTCGGCATCACGGACGCAGAACTCGCGAAGTGGGCGGACATTCAGGCGAAAATGTACTACCCGAAAGACGACCTCGTTCCAGACGTGTTCATGCAACAGGACGGCTTCATGGATAAAGAACAGATCTTAGTGAAAGACCTCGATCCGAAACACTTGCCACTCAACCAAAACTGGTCGTGGGACAGAATCCTCCGTTCGAACTTCATCAAACAGGCGGACGTTCTCCAAGGACTCTACACGTTCGGTGACCGTTTCACAGTCGAGCAGAAACGAGCGAACTTTGATTTCTATGAGCCACGTACGGTTCACGAGTCGAGCTTGTCGCCATGTGTCTATTCGATCATCGCGGCAGAAGTCGGATATGAAGATAAAGCGGTCGAATTGTATCAACGTTCGGCACGTCTTGACCTCGATAACTACAACAACGACACAGAAGATGGCTTACACATCACATCGATGGTCGGCTCATGGATGTCAATCGTTCATGGATTTGCAGGAATGCGCATCAAAGAAGATAATCTCTCGTTCAGTCCGATGATTCCAAAAGGTTGGAACGGCTACTCGTTCAACATGCTCTGGCGTGGTCATCATTTGACGGTCACTTCATCACGTGAACAAGTGACGATTAAACAAACGGGCGGGTCAGATGTAACGATTCATGTGTACGGAAATGAGATAACGGTACCTGCTGATGATTCGATTACAATTGAAACAGTGAAAGCGTGATCAATTGCTTTATATGAACAAGTCGACTGAGGTCGGCTTGTTTTTGTGTATCAAACTTATGAGAATTCATGCATATTTGCTGTATGCAGTATGAATAATCTATGTTATCTTGATTCTTAGCTATTTTGAGAAAGGGGAGTTGAAGCTTGACGGAAGCCGTTAAAGAACATACACGAATCGGGGTTGTCTCGATTATCGGAGGATTGTTCGTTGCCTTATCCATGACATTATTTTTAATTCCAGCTGGCGTCTATTCGACGGGATTTACAGGTCTAGCCCAAATCTTGACGACATTGTTAGCGGGCACACCGTTTGAACTAGGGGAAGGGCTCTGGTTCTTTATTCTAAATGCACCACTACTCGTCGTCAGTTATTTTATGCTCGGCCGGAACATGATGATCCATACGCTCGTCAGTGTTGCCTCGGTCACGTTGTTCATCCGTATGCTTCCGCAATCGCAGCTTCTCTCGGACGACCCGTTACTAAACGCCGTATTCGGCGGTGTGCTCTTAGCAATTGGATCGGGAATTACGATTCGATATGGTGCCTCCACAGGGGGATTTGATATCGTCGCTTTGATTTTGGCGAAATTTACAAACAACTCGGTCGGGGTTTATCTCTTCTTAATGAACATGATGATCGCGCTCGCTGCAGGGGCATTGTTCGGATGGCCGACGGCACTCTATACAATCGTGTTCTTGTACGTGACATCAAAAGTCATCGATGAGATTTATACGAACACACAGCGTCAGACGCTGTTTATCGTGACGAATCATCCGGATGAGGTGACAAAGGAACTACATCAACACGTGTTCCGTGGTATCACGCTCATGCCGGCAATCGGCACGTATTCGAAAGTCGAGAAAGCAACGCTCATGATGGTCGCGCAGCGACATGAAGTTCGTGAAATCACACGTATTTGTAAAGATGCCGACCCAACTGTTTGGATCAATATCTTGCCGACAGAGGACGTCGAAGGGACGTTCCGTCGCTAAAAAAGTATATGAATCATAAAAAGCACCGACTTTGCAGTCGGTGCTTTCATTATGCCTTGATGCCGAGTTTATCTTCTAGGAAGAGGGCGATTCCGTCATCCATATTCGAGGCGGTCACTTCGTTGGCCACATTTTTCAGTTGGTCGATGGCATTTCCCATTGCAACACCTGTGCCGACATAGTCGAGCATCTCGAGATCGTTCTCTTCGTCACCGAAGGCGATGATGTGCTTCCGGTCGATATTTAAATGCTTCGAGACTTCCTTTAGTCCGAGTGCTTTCGACGTGTTTTTACTCATCACTTCAATCATATGTTCGGGCATGCGCCATTGCCGATTCAGTACCGCTTCTGCATGAATATCATCGAGTTGGGAGCGGACGTGCGCGAGGTGATCTTTTGTCGCATGGATCAGTAGCGATGTTGGTTCGTCCTGCAAATGCGTCAACAAGTTACCTGATGTGACGCTGAGCGCACGTTCTGCATACGGACTATAGAACTCTTGCGGGTCCTTTTGGAAATACACGTGGTCTGTCACTTCGACGACGATATTGTGTGCCTTCGTATCCGCGACTTCTTCAATGATGTCATGGGCGGTCTTGAGCGGGATTGGGCGGTGTGTCACCGCATAATTCGCATCTTTCGGGTGATGTACGAGCGCACCGTTGAAGTTGATGAGCGGTGTCGTCAATCCCATTTGCTCATAGTACATGATCGAATGGCGCTTTGGACGCCCTGTGGCGATCATGACTTCATGACCAGCGTCGCGCGCCGCTTGAAGAGCGCGGAGGTTTCGTTCGCTGATTGTTTTATCATCTCTTAATAACGTTCCATCTAAATCGACTGCGATTAAATAACGTGACATCAGTCATCCTCTTTTCTTCACAATGATGTTTCTACGACCGTATCACATTTTTTGATTCGACGGAAAGAATATACAATCGAAGTCGCATATTCTATTCGAACAATGCTATACTATTGTCGTATGAATTTTTACGAATCATCTGTGAGATGGAGGGGACGTTCAATGCGTTATTTAGTGACATTGATCTGGGCGATTGTGCTCTCAAATACAGCGGTATTTATCATTTCTGCTGTTGATGGTGTAGAGTACAACGCGATGCTCGCGACAGGATTTGGCGTGGCCATCACATTCTTCGTTGCAATTCTCGATGTCTTAAACCAAGACATGGGAATTAGCGACGTTGCACAAGAGAAGTAAGCCGTCTACAATCAAACTGACTCGTGTATGAGTCAGTCTTTTTTCTTTCATCATTATTAGAGGAGGGCCTAACATATGAAAAACCCTGAAAAACGCGCGAACTTTATCACGTTCGCCATCATCGGTGCGATTATCGTTATCGGAATCGGTTTGTTGTACTTTTTAAATGGAAACAATACTGACGATGGTGTCAACGCCGTCACAGCAGATGAATTGCAACAACAATTAGACCAAGATGGTGAAGTCGTCGCTTACTTCTGGCAAACGGGCTGTGAATATTGTGAGCAAGTGAAGCCTTATGTCGAACCTCTCATCGAAGAATACGATGCGGTTTCAATCAACTTGTCAGACCACAATGTTTGGGAAACTTATGGCATCAATGGGACACCGACAATCATCCGTTTTGAGGATGGAAAAGAAATCGGTCGCATTGAAGGTGCGGTCTCGGAACAACAATACAAGACATTCTTTAAAAATGAGGAGGCCAAAGAGGAATGAAACGTCGTTTTTATCAAACGTTATTTGAGCTAAACGCCTCTCCCTGGATTGCCTCACGCCTTAAACGCTTCGCAGAATCAGGAGTGAGTCGTCATTTGATTCCGTCGTTCGCAAAAGTGTATCACATTGCGGTAGAGGAAGCAGAGCAACCGCTACAAGCTTATCCTTCACTTCATGCGTTCTTCACGCGTCATCTGAAGCCTGACGCACGGACGATTGATGAATCGACCGACACACTCGTATCACCTTGTGACGGGAAGTTATCGGTCATTGAATTAATTTCGGAAGATAGTCGCTTTGAAGTGAAAGGACAATCGTATACGCTTGCGGAACTTCTCGGTTCACAACAAGAAGCGCGCCGTTATGCTGGCGGAACGGTCGTCGTCCTCTATCTCAGCCCGAGCGATTACCACCGTGTCCACACACCACTTGCCGGCCGCGTGCTCAGCCATTACGAGCTCGGTGACCGCTCGGCACCGGTTAATGAGATCGGATTGACCGAGACGGTGCGACCGCTCTCGCGCAACTACCGTCGTGTGACACGCTTTGACAGCCCGGTCGGAGCGTATGAACATATTATGGTGGGTGCCCTTAACGTGAATACGATTGAATGGACGCTCGAGGGGGACCAAGCCGATAAAGGGCAAGAAGTCGGATACTTCTCATTCGGTTCGACCGTCGTCCTCTGTTTTGAGAAAGATGCCGTTCAATTAGAACGTGAAAAAATGGGTCCGGTTCGACTCGGTGAAGTCATCGGGACATTCAAAACCAACTAATTTTACAATAATTTTCTTCCGACCGAACGATAGACTAGTCGTTTGGTCGGTTTTCGTTTACCATAGAAGGGATATCAATACTTGTATAAGTAGTTGAATCGTTTAGCTAATTGGAGGAATTTTACGTGTTTAATCGACTTTATCCGAAACAGTTCGTCGCGACTGTGTTTGACATCGACTTACAAGAATTGAAAGACCGTGGGGTACGTGTCATTTTGACGGACCTTGATAATACACTCGTCGCGTGGGATGTCCCGCATGCGCCAGAGCTTTTATTGATGTGGCTTGAAAAAGTAAAATCATACGGTTTCGATGTGATTGTCGTATCAAATAATAATGAGAATCGTGTACGAACGTTTACGGAGCCGCTCGGCCTTCATTATGTCGCTCGTGCTAGAAAGCCTTTGCCATCTGGGTTTAAAGAAGCGCTCTCGAAATATGGTTATTCCCCGAAAGAAGCTATTTTCTTAGGGGATCAGCTGTTTACAGACGTGCTCGGTGCCAATATGGCGGGCATTCATGTCATCCATGTGCAACCGGTCGTCAAAACGGACGGGCTCGTCACGAAATTCAACCGGATGCTTGAGAAGGTGGTCTTCGCGCACATGAAGCGTCGTGGGAAGTATGTATTGATTACGAAAAAAGTGGAAGAGCTTGCCGTTGACGCACAGCGTGCAAAAGTTGCTGTCGCTGAAAAAATCGGTGAAGCGATGCATCCACGTTCCGAAGATTCACATAAAAAAGATGAATAAGACCTCGAACGCACAGAAAGAAGGAGGCTGCCGATGTACGGCGACCAAGGCGTCGGAATTAACGCTTCAGGAGTAGCAGCGAGGTGCTACGGTGAATGAAGAAGGGGAAACCTAAACGGCAGTAAGTACAACTATGGAAGAAACTAAACGATATTGCGCTGGGTGCGGCGTAGCCATTCAAACGGAAGACCCGAACGGAGTCGGCTATGCACCAAAATCGGCACTTGACCGTGAGATTGTCATTTGCCAACGTTGCTTCAAATTGAAGCACTACAACCAAGTTCAAGACGTGGATTTATCAGATGATGATTTCTTACGTATCTTGAACGGCATCAGTTCAAAAGAAGCGCTCGTCATCAAAATTGTCGATATTTTTGACTTCAATGGCAGCTGGCTGCCGGGCCTACAACGTTCTGTCGGTTCGAACCCCGTACTGTTAGTCGGGAACAAGGTCGACTTGTTACCGAAGTCGGTCAACCCGAACCGGATGGCGAACTGGATGAAGGCAGAGGCAAAAGAGCTCGGATTGAACCCAATCGACGTTCATTTGATCAGTGCGAAAAAAGGGCACGGTATCGATGAGCTTGCTGAGAAAATTGAATATTACCGGAAAGGCAAAGACGTCTTCGTCGTCGGTTGTACAAATGTCGGAAAGTCGACACTCATCAACCAGGTGATCAAACGTTTCGGTGAAGAGGATGAAGCCATCATCACCGTCAGTCATTTCCCGGGTACGACACTTGACTTGATCGACATCCCGCTCGATGATGATGCGAACCTGTACGATACACCAGGGATCATCAACCGTCATCAAATGGCACACTATGTCGACGCAAAAGATTTGAAGACAATCACGCCGAAGAAAGAAATCAAGCCGCACGTGTTCCAATTGAACCCGCAACAGACGCTTTACTTTGGCGGTTTGGCACGCTTGGATTACTTGGAAGGCAATAAACGGTCGTTCGTCATCTATATGTCGAACGAGTTGAAAGCACACCGTACGAAACTCGAACGCGCGGATGAGCTCTATGACCAACATATTGGGAAAATGCTCAACCCACCGAACGAGAAGACACTTGAAATGTTACCACCACTCGTCCGTCACGAATTCAGCTTACGAGATGGTGTGAAGACTGATATCGTGTTCAGCGGTCTCGGATGGGTCTCGATTCACGGTAAAGGCGGCCGTATTGCAGCGTGGGCTCCAAAAGGCGTCGCTGTCACACTCCGCGAGGCGCTCGTATGAATCTGGCCGTCATCGGTCACCCGATTGCTCATTCGCTCTCTCCAAAGCTGCACGAGCAGTGGTTGAGGGCGTCTGGGCTTTTCGGGCGTTATGAGGCGATTGACGCCGCACCGGACGAACTTTCTACCTTGATTGAAGCGATGCGAGACGGGGGATGGGACGGATTCAATGTGACGATTCCATACAAGGAAGCGGTCATTCGTCATCTTGACGAGCTCGATGATGCGGCAAAGTTAGCAGGTGCCGTCAATACGGTTTATAAACGAGACGGGCAACTCATCGGGACGAACACGGACGGTGCCGGTCTCGTCCGAGCGCTGATGCCATTCACAGACTTTACAGGACGTGTTCTCATCGTCGGTGCAGGAGGCGCCGCCCGCGGGATCGTACAAGCTCTCCCGACGCGCAACGTGACGATTGTCAATCGGACAATCGAACGGGCAAAAGTGCTCGCCGACACGTTCGGAGTCGCGTACACGACGTTCGATGAGGTCGACATTTCTCGATATGATGTCGTCATTCAAACGACATCGGTCGGGATGGACAATCAATCCACACCACTTTCATTAGAAGGATTACGACAAAACACCGTCGTTTGTGATATCATATATCGTCCACTCATCACACCGATGATTCGAGAAGCGGAACATCGCGGGGCAGTCGTTGTGACAGGTGTGGGTATGTTCGTTGGGCAAGGCGCGCTCTCGTTCGAGAAATGGACGGGCGTGAAACCGGACGAAACCATCGGAAAGAAGTTAATCGAAAGATTATTGGAGGAATAATATACTATGCTATCAGGTAAACAAAAACGTTTTTTACGTGCAGAAGCGCACCATCTCTCACCGATTTATCAAGTCGGGAAAAATGGTGTAAGTGAAGCGATGTGTAAAGATATCTCGGACGCACTTGAGAAACGTGAGTTAATCAAAGTCCAAGTACTTCAAAATTGCATGGACACGCCGAAAGACGTGGCTGGCGAATTGTCAGAAGGTACAAAGGCTGAAGTCGTACAAGTCATTGGAAAAGTCATCGTCTTATATAAAGAGGCGACAGAGAAAGAAAATCGCCAAATCAAACTCCCATGAGCCGGATTGGTTTGATGGGGGGCACGTTCGACCCGCCGCATCTCGGTCATCTGTTAATCGCCGAACAAGCTCGCGAACAGCTTGTACTCGACGAAGTCTGGTTTTTGCCGGCTGCGATTCCACCACACAAAGTCGGGTTCAGCTCGGCTGACGACCGAATCGAGATGACCCGTCGTGCCATTCAAAATCAGTCAGACTTCAAGTTGAACCTGATTGAATTTGAACGGAGTGAGCCATCCTATACGGTGGAAACGATGAAGCGGTTGATTGAACAACATCCAGACGATACGTTCTATTTTTTAATTGGAGCGGATTCGCTTGTCTCGCTCGAATCGTGGCACGACTACGAAACGCTCATCCGTCTCGTCGCGTTCGGAGCGGTCGCTCGCCCTGGCACGCGCTATTTGATTCCAGAGAAGGCGGACGTACGCACGATTGACATGCCACAGCTTGAAATCTCGTCGACGGATATCCGTGAACGGGCGAAACGAGGCAAGTCCATCAAATATCTTGTCCCGACGTTAGTCGAGACGTATGTGAAGGAGCATAAGTTGTATGACGTTTGAAGAAGCACACGAGTTGATTAAACAGACGCTGCCAGAAAAACGCTATATCCATACGCTCGGAGTGGTCGAGACAGCGGAGCGCTTAGCGAATCAATATGGCGAAAATATTGAACAAGCGCGTCTTGCTGCGATGCTTCATGATTATGCGAAATACTTCGACACGGAAAAGATGCGCCAAGTCGTCATCGATGAGGGGCTTGATCCGAATCTCCTTCAATACGGGGACGAGTTATTGCATGCGCCGGTGGGAGCAGTGTTGCTGGCTCGACAGTATGACTTGGACCCGCATGTACTTTCTGCGATCCGGAACCATACAACAGGAGAACCCGGAATGTCTCGTCTCGACCAAATCCTGTTCGTGGCCGACGCCATCGAACCGAATCGGAACTATCCAGGTGTCGATCGCCTGCGGACAGAAGCGGAGCAGGCGCTCGAAGCGGCCGTTGTCGCGACACTGCGTCAAACGATTGAATTTTTATTAAAGAAGTCAGTGCGCATTTTTCCACTGACGATTGATACGTATAATGATTTTGTGAATACACCTTAGGAGGGTCTTTATGACTGCAAGAGAAGAATTAGAATTGATTGTAAAAGCGGCTGACGATAAACGTGCCGAAGAAATCGTCGTACTCGACATGGAAGGCATTTCACCGATTGCGGACTACTTCGTCATCTGTCACGGAAACTCGGAGAAACAAGTCGAAGCGATTGCGCGTGAAATTAAAGACATCGCTGGCGAAAACGACTTACCGCTCCACAAGTTCGAAGGAATGGATACGGCACGTTGGGTCCTTGCTGACCTCGAGAACGTCGTCGTTCACATCTTCCATCGTGACGACCGTGATTACTACAACCTAGAGAAATTGTGGGCTGACGCGCCGCACGTCGAAGTGGAAGTCGGCTAATGGCATACGAAGGATTCGCCTATGTATACGACGAGTTGATGAAAGACGCGCCGTATGATGAGTGGGTCGCTTTCGTGCGTCGTCACGTCCAAGATGGCGCGACACTCGCGGATGTCGGATGCGGGACCGGGTCGGCCACGATTCGCCTCGCTGAACATTACGATGTCATGGGAATTGACTTATCGGAGTCGATGCTCGAAGTCGCACAAGAAAAGGCACTCGAAGCTGAAATCGAGTTGCCGCTTTGGGAACAGGATATGCGCGATTTGGAACTGCCGGAGCCGGTCGATGCGGTGACGATTCTCTGCGACTCGCTCTGCTATCTTCAGGATGAGGCGGATGTAATCGATACGTTCGAATCCGTTTACAACCAACTCAAGCCAAATGGGCTGTTCATCTTTGATGTGCATGCCCCGAATAAGATGCAGACGCTCTTCAACCAAAAGACGTACGCGTCAAACGGGGAAGACTGCTCGTATATTTGGTTTGCCGACCCGGGAGAAGCACCGCTCTCGGTCGTTCATGATTTGACGTTCTTCGTCGCGCTTGAAGACGGGACGTACGAACGGGTCGAGGAGACGCATGAGCAACGGACGTATGAACCAGGGCAGTACATGCAATGGTTGATTGGTGCCGGGTTCCACGTCAAATCAGTTACATCTGATTTCACTGAACATGCACCAGGAACTGATGCTGAGCGTATTTTCTTCGTTGCACAGAAATAAGTAAATCCCCGATTCTTCAAGAATCAGGGATTTTTTCGTATCACGCACATCTATTGTCTTCCTCATCGGATACCCGCCGAAGGGAAATAGGAATCTGACGGAATCACGAATTTTTGTTCGTTATATCCATCACAGGGAGAATAGAAATTTGGACCAGACGTTCCATCTTCCACCTACGCTCGGCTGTGCCCCGAGACGCTTAGAGGTGGGAGAATTTGCGCTAAATTCAGTTAAATGAGCAGCTTGCGAATCAACAAATGTGTGTATAGGTTGAAGTCCATCGTGAGTTGGGAATAAAACATATAGAGAACATTATTGACGAAAGAAGGCGAAAGATGATGAAGCTCACGAAAGGGCGTATCCTTGAGTTTGGGTTCGTCTTGTTTATGGCGGTCATACTCGTGACAGCGATTATTGAAGAATCCTGGTTCGATGCGAGTGTGGCGGGAGCCGGGATCATCTCTGGTCTCATCCCGTTTTTCATTGAAAAGACGTTCAAAACAGAACTTGATGGCAAGATGAAAGTGGCGTATATCTTATTCTTGTTCGCGTCACAATATTTAGGGTCCATCGTCGGATTGTATGGGAACGGCTGGTGGGACACATTCCTTCATCTCTTGAGTGGCATCTTTCTCGCATTTTTAGGATTCGACTTTTTCTCCCGGCTCGATGACGATCTTCGTACGGAAATTCCGAAACGGTTTCTATTCGTGTATATCGTCGTCTTTTCAATGGCCGGGGCGGCGCTTTGGGAAATGTATGAATTCACATCCGATGTCTTCTTGAACACGACGATGCAGGGGAACGGAAACGATGATACGATGGTCGACATCATTGCCGGATCAATCGGGGGAGTGCTTGCTGCTTTCTTCGTTGTGTCGCTCCATCAACGTGAAAAAGCCAAGAAAAAACGAAGCATGAAAAAAAGTTCGTGATGTACGAGCTTTTTTATTTGTAATCATTCTAATATTTTATTAATATCAAGATTGTAATGATTATAAATAACGGGAGGCAATCAAATGGATCAACATCGTCAACTAACTACTAATCAAGGCGTACCAATCGGGGATAACGCCAACTCCATCACTGCGGGTCGTCGGGGCCCAACGCTTCTCGAAGACTACCAATTAATTGAGAAATTAGCGCATTTCGACCGTGAACGTGTACCAGAACGTGTCGTTCATGCTAGAGGGGCAGGAGCACATGGTGTCTTCACCGTAAAAAATAGTATGAAACGCTATACGAAAGCGGCATTCTTGCAAGAAGAGGGGCAAAAGACGCCGATCTTTGCACGTTTCTCGACCGTCATCCACGGCTTAGGTTCACCGGAAACGCTTCGTGACCCGCGTGGTTTCTCTGTCAAGTTTTACACAGAAGAAGGAAACTATGACTTCGTCGGAAATAACTTACCGGTCTTCTTTATCCGTGATGCGATTAAATTCCCAGACGTGATTCACTCACTCAAACCGGACCCGCAAACGAACCTTCAAGACCCGGACCGCTTCTTCGACTTCATGTCACTCACACCAGAATCGACGAGTATGCTTCTTCATTTGTTCAGTGATGAGGGTATCCCGGCATCGTATCGTCATATGCGCGGGTCATCCGTCCACTCTTTCAAATGGGTGAATGAATTTGGAAACACGGTGTACATAAAGTTGCGCTGGGTACCGAAGCAAGGGATTCAAAACTTATCGATGGAAGAAGCTGCGAAAATTCAAGCCGAAGACTTCAACCATGCGACACGCGATTTGTTCAACGCGATTGATAACGGGGATTATCCGGAATGGGATCTATATGTACAAATTTTAGACCCGGCGGACATGGATAACTTTGACTTCGACCCGCTCGATGCGACGAAAGATTGGTTCGAGGACGTCATCCCGTATCAATTGGTCGGAACGATGACACTCAACAAAAACGTCGACAACTACTTCGCCGAGACCGAGTCTGTTGGTTTCAACCCGGGGGTCCTCGTCCCAGGGATTCAGCCATCAGAAGACAAGATGCTTCAAGGACGACTCTTCTCGTACTCAGACACGCAGCGTCACCGCATCGGACCGAACTACCTTCAACTCCCGATCAACTGTCCGTTTGCTCAAGTCGCAAACAACCAGCGTGACGGAGCGATGCCATTCAAGCAACAGACGAGCCCGGTCAACTACGAGCCGAACCGTTATGAAGACGCACCGAAGCCGAATGCGGATTACATCGAGACGCCGCAACCAATCACAGGTGTGACGGGACGTCAGAAGATTGAGAAGACGAATGATTTCGGCCAGGCCGGAGAAGTGTATCGTCGCTATTCTCAAGAAGAGAAGGATGCGCTCGTCCGTAACCTCGTCGCGCACATCAAAGAAGTTCGTCATGAGAAGACGGTTCTCCTCTTGATCTGCAACTTCTATCGTGCGGACCGTGAGCTCGGAGAGCGTCTCTCGAACGAGTTAGACGTTGATCTCGCACCATTCTTGAATCAGATGTCGAACTAAACGAGTAGCCGCGGTCATGTACCGCGGTTTTTGTATGCAAAAAGACGTCCCTCTCGTGGAGAAACGTCTCGTCTATCGTGTAGTTATTCACCGACCATCCCGTCACCGTCCCGGTCGTCCATATATTGATACAACCAATGGTCACGCGTGATCGGCATCTCGAATCCAGCATTCTTCGCTTCTTTGATTGTCACTTGCCCGTTCCCGTCAAGGTCAATATCGGATAATTCTCGCTCCTCGATCGGTTCCGTCGTCACGTCAGGCGGTGAGTCGTCCGTCAAATCCAGCGATTCGTTTACTTCTTCCGGATCCGCGTTATCATACGTATCCGTGACCGTGTTGCCTCGTACGGTATACGTGTATTGGTAGCGGGAAGGAATCTGAGTCGCTGTATTCGGGTAGGTGATGATGGCTTCGAAATCTTTCGCCCCGCCTGCTTTTCGAATGACATCTTCCATGAACGCCTGGTCACCGTAACGGTTAAGTGCACTGTTTTGTGGTGTGATATTATAGGCGTTCGAGACACCGCCGAGCGAATCAGCGATGATATGACCTTCATCGAGGTTTGGGTCTTCGACACCTGGAACTTTCGCCTCGTCTGAATAGTAACGTCCTGACGAATTGACGTCTTCGGTCTTATCGTCCTGAAGAGTGATCTCATCGGCAATCACGCGAACCAGCTGACCATGTTCGTTCGTGAACGCCCAGTACTCGCGGTCGCCAAAGCCGATATCTACGACGACATTCGCTTCACGACTACCGGATTGATCGCCGCCATACACCTCGATCAACGTATAGCCCTCAAATAAATCTTCTTCCTGTTCAGGTGAAAGCGTCTCGGTTGTCTGTTCCTCTTGTGTCGTACTCTCTTCGGTCGACGTCGAGACGCTCACATCGGCATCCGTACATCCAGAGAGGAATAGAGCACCAAGAAGGTATGGAATGTAAAATGGCATTCTTTTCATATATATCGCTCCTTATTCGAAGTTACATGATTGTATTTACTATATAGTTTTTAATGATAGCATAAGAAAGCAAAATTCGGACATCATCCATTCAAAATGTGCCCAACGGATTCCTCTCAATTGTGGATTCACAAACCTTGTGCCAAGATTGAAAAAAAGGGGGAAGAACGTATGAACGAAGTGATTGAGACATTATTGAACCATCGTTCCGTTCGCGATTTTACGGACGAGAAATTGACAGATGAACAAATTCAGACAGTCGTCGAGAGCGCACAACGCGCATCAACGTCTAGCTTTATCCAAGCATACTCCATCATCGGGGTGACCGATGAAGCGAAAAAGAAACGACTTGCCGAGATAGCGGGTAATCAGTCCTATGTGGTCGAGAATGGTCATTTCTTCGTCTTTTGTGCGGATTTGCATCGTCATGAAATGATTGGTGAGCTACAAGAGGCTGAGGTTTCTGCGACGCTTGAGACTGATGAGAAACTACTTGTCGCTGTGATCGACGCGGCGCTTGCCTCACAAAATGCGGCGGTGGCAGCGGAGTCGATGGGACTCGGAATCTGTTATATCGGCGGCATTCGGAACGACCTGTTTGCTGTGAAAGAAGTGCTCGAATTGCCAGAACGGGTCATTCCGCTCTTCGGGATGGCAGTCGGTGTACCGGCTACAGTCGAGGATCAAAAACCACGTCTACCGTTCCACCATGTCTACCATGAGAACACATACGAGGCGAATCCAGAACGGATCAAACAGTCACTTTCTGATTACGATGCGTTGATCCGCGATTATTATATGGTCCGGGGCTCTAACCCGCGTAAAGATACGTGGACCGGACAGATGGGGCGCATGTTGTCGAAATCGACACGTCTTGACGTCAAAGACTTCTTGAAAGCACAAGGCTATTTGAAGCAATAAGATAAACCGCCGACAAGTCTCTGTCGGCGGTCTTGTCATGTTCACTATAATTGAGCATCGAGCCAGTCATGATCGATGGCGCCGAATTGCTTCGCAATGATTACTCCAGATTCATCAAGCACATACGTCGTCGGCATCGCTTGAATTCGGTACGCATCACCGACTTGGCCGTCACGGTCATAGACAACGGTAAAAGCGTCTTCGTACGGTTCGACAAACGAGACGGCATTGTTTGGATCGCGTTCGCTCGTCGTCGTGTTAACAGCAACGATGGTCACGTCGTCTCGCTCTTTCGCGAACGTTTCCATGTCTGGCATCTCTGCACGACACGGAGGGCACCAAGACGCCCAGAAGTTGACGACGACAAGCTTACCGCGTAACGATTCTAAGTCGAACGTGCTTCCGTCTGTCCGTTGTAATTCGAACGAAGGGGGGATTTGCCCGATGTTCAAACCGGTCGATGCCGTCTCCGTGGTGACAGTTTGCGCGGTGCGTTCCGGTAGAGTAGCATTTACCACCGCTAGCACGACAAGAACACCGATACTGAATTGTACGGCTTTCCTTGAAGGGCGAGCGAGAAAGACGGTCAGTCCAAACAGGACGAGGGTGATGACGATCATCCACCATTGAATCTGTCCGACTGCGTATGATTCAAACAGCCAGATACTAGATGCACCAAGGACGGTCCAAAGGATGTTCCCGCGTGTCGGCTCATGCATCCATCGCCACGTCGTTACGAGTAGCAGAAGGATGAGGACGGCGCTCCATAGATGAATCGGCTGGTCGGAAAGGTTCAAAATCGTCCCGTATATCGGAACCGCGAGCGTCATCCCAAGCCAGATGAGGACCCCACTTAGCACCCAATATCCTAAAAGGTCTCGATCGAGTCGATAGACGAGCCAAAGTACGATTCCGCTTGCAATCAGTTGAGCCCAAATACCTCCAGTCGCATAGAGAGCGATTGAGATATCACGTGTCGTCAAGAGACCGATGACAATCGCACTTCCTTTCCAAGCGAGAAAACCATAGAACCATGTACCGATGACGGCTTCACGCTGCTTACTCGTCAACCCGAGGAAGCGGAAGATGCCGTAAAGGACGGCAAGGCTTAGTAAAAAGATGAGTAAATCCAAACGAATGTTGAGTGGACCGATGGCGACCACGTCTTTCCCTCCTAAACAAAAGGCGCCCCTCTCGAAGCGGGCGCCATATTTATGGTCAGTATAGCATTACTTGATTTGTTGAGCGTTCAAGACTGTCTTCATCGAACCGTAGCCACCCAAGATGTTATGGATGTCTTTGTAGCCGAGCGATTGAAGGACACTTGCCGCCATTCGTGAACGGACGCCTGATGCACAGTGAACCGCGATTGTTTTGTCTTTCGGAAGACCTTCATGATCACGTACGAGTTTACCGAGCAAGATGCGCTCTGCTTTTTCGAAATGGCTCGCGTTCCATTCTGTCGCGTTTCGAACGTCGAGGACGAAGACGTCACCTTTTTCGGCAGCTTCAATCGCTTCTTCTGCCGTCACGTCCGTATACGTTTCCGTCAAGAGCGATGCTTCGAGTTCTTCGACTGGAACGATGAAACGAAGACGGTCAAGACCGATTGATTGAAGATCCGTTTGCACTTGATCGATGTCCTCAGCACTTGCGATAACCGTGATGTCTTTGTCGAAGTTGACGAGCCAACCAGCCCATGAGACGAACTTATTGTTGTATGGGATGTTGATTGTCCCTGGTACGTGCCCGTTCGCGAAGTCCTCGCCTTTACGCGTGTCGACAACTTGTGTCTCTTCGACGAGTGTATCGAGACGATTCGATCCGATGACTTCAGGACGAGTGACTTCCGTCGTCACTTGAATCCCTTCTTTGTTCACTTTCTTCATCATCGCAAAGTAGTTCGGTGGTTCTGGCTGATCCGTTGTCAACTCTTTGATGAAGGCATCTTTGTCCGTCATTTGAAGCGCCCAGTTCGTCGCTTTTTCGTAACCGACCGTTGATGTTGGAATCGCACCGAGTGCTTTCCCGCAAGCGCTACCTGCGCCGTGTCCTGGCCAGACTTGAACGAAGTCTGGAAGAGCTAAGAACTTCTTGAGCGAATCAAACATTTGTTCTGCGCCGATTGCCGTCGTTCCTTTTACACCAGCTGCTTCTTCAAGAAGGTCAGGGCGACCGATATCTCCGACGAAGACGAAGTCTCCTGTGAAGATTCCCATCGGTTGTGTCTGGTTGCGG
This sequence comes from Exiguobacterium sp. s101, assembly GCF_018617835.1. NCBI lineage: Bacteria > Bacillati > Bacillota > Bacilli > Caryophanales > Exiguobacterium > Exiguobacterium sp. s101. The sequence continues at coordinate 78,900 of NZ_JACSKX010000003.1, forward strand.
TCATAAAGAAGGAACGAAATGTGTTCCGGTGTGTGACCAGGTGTGTGCATGACTTCGAGTGTCACGTTACCGATTTTGAACGTCTCACCGTCTTTGACGAGTTGTGAATCGATGTCTTTCGCGAACGCATATTTCCATGAAGCATCGCCTTCATCTGAAAGATAGGCTTTTGAACCGGTGCGCTTCGCAAGTTCGAGTGAACCCGATACAAAGTCCGCATGGATATGCGTCTCTGCTGTCGCGACAATGTTCATTCCTTCTTTTTTCGCTTCTTGAAGGTAAGGTTCGATGTTTCGAGCTGGGTCGATAACAATCGCCTCTCCTGTCATTTGGCAACCGACCATATATGAAGCTTGTGCTAATTTTTCATCATAAAAATAACGTAATAACATGTGAATTTCCTCCTAATGAATAAAGTGATCTATTATTATTCGACGTCGCCTTGCCAGCTCATCATCCCACCGTCGACGTTCGTGACGTCGAACCCGAGTGAGTCGAGGTAAGCAGATGCGTTCATGCTACGTCCGCCGGCTGCGCAAATGACGTGAATCGGTTTAGAGCGATCGAGCTCATCGACTTTCGCCCCGAATTCAGAAAGTGGTACATTTTTCGCTTGTTTGATGTGACCCCCTGCAAATTCGTCCACCTCTCGCACATCGATGAGGTTGAGTGAGTCGTCTGCTTGAAGTAGCGCTTCTAATTCAGTAGTCGTAATCGTCTTCATGAGTCTTTGATCTCCTTTTCATGTTTAAGGTTTTTGGCAACGAGAATGTTTCGTCGGCTTTAATATACCCCATAAGGTATAATGAGCGCAAGTGAAAAGAATTGGAGGAGAAAAGATGAAGAAAATTTCCTTATTTGTCGGAATTTTAGCTGTTATCGCAATTTTTATCTTTGTAATCACATCAGAAAAGGATGGAATTACAAAAATCGACGTCAAAACTCTACAAAATAAATTGGAAAAAGAGGAAATAACGCTTCTTGATGTACGTGAAGTATCGGAATACAATGGGGGGCATATTGAGGGGTCGGTGAACGCACCACTTTCTTCATTAGCTGCAGAGCAATTACCTTATCCGAAAAATGAGCCGATTTACGTCATTTGTCGGAGTGGTAACCGAAGTGCACAGGCTGCTAGTCAGTTACAGAGTGCCGGATATTCAGAAATCTATGACGTGTCTGGCGGTATGATGGCTTGGGAAGCTTCTGAATAAGAGGAGAATACGAAATTAATGGAGGAGTCTATATGGAGTTTGGGTTTATCATAACAATCTTTTTAATTGGATTTATCGGGTCGTTTATTTCTGGAATGGTCGGAATTGGTGGGTCCATCATTAAATATCCGATGTTGTTATACATTCCACCGCTTTTAGGGTTTGCTGCATTCAGCGCACACGAAGTTTCAGGAATCAGTGCGATTCAAGTATTCTTTGCAACTATCGGTGGGATTTACGCTTATCGTAAAGGTGGATACTTAAATAAGCAATTGATTCTCTACATGGGTGTAGCAGTATTGATTGGTAGCTTTATTGGAGGGTATGGATCGACGATTCTTTCGGAGACGATGATCAATGTTGTTTACGCTGTACTCGCCACGATTGCCACAATCATGATGTTCTTGCCGAAACCGCAAGTGGATGATATGCCACTCGACCAAGTGCAGTTCAACAAAGTGATCGCGGCAAGCTCTGCCTTCATCGTAGGGATCGCCGCAGGAATCGTCGGAGCGGCAGGGGCATTCATTCTCATGCCAATCATGCTTGTCGTCTTACGCATCCCGACAAAGATGGCCATCGCGAGTTCACTCGCTATCACATTCATCTCATCGATTGGCTCGACGTTCGGTAAAATCATTACAGATCAAATCGTATGGGAACCGGCTATCATCATGATCATCGCGAGTCTGATTGCCGCTCCAATCGGGGCGAATGTCGGGAAGAATATGAATACGAAAGCACTCCAATGGATTTTGGCGTTACTCATCTTGGCGAGTACCATCAAAATCTGGAGCGATTTAATCGCTTAAAAAAATCACGATGCCTAGCGTGTAGGCATCGTGATTTTTTCGATTATTTCGTTATGAAATAGTAAAGCAGACCGAGTCCGATGAACGAGACGGGGAGCAAGATGATGTAGAGCCAAGATACCATCGACCAGCTCTTCTTTTGACTGTACGAGGAGCGGTCTTTCCCGAGACCGACCATGACCGTAAAAATAAGTGCGATCAAACAGACGAGCAATGCTAACCCGATTGTGAGAGCCATAATGTCACATCCTTCTTAAATGCTGTTACCTTCATCATATCGCATTCAGTTGAGAGACTTCTGACAGAATGTTGAGGTTATGTGACAAAGGATGTTGAAGTCATCACACATATAGAGACAAACAATAGTCCCTTCCGGTTCGCTTGAATCGAAAGGGACTATTGTTATTCCGCAAACGTTTTGCTGCGGAACATAAATGCCGTGATGAGATAGAAGGCGATGATGTGAAGGGCGACGTAGAAAATCGAGAAGCCCATCGTAGCGTCCATCGCTTTCATAAACTCAGGGTTGACTTCATAAATCGAAAGGTCCGTATGCAAGAAGACGACCCATTTCGCAAGTTCAGGTTTCCAGGCGACGAGAAGCCCACCGATAATACTTGAAGCGAAGTTTGCGAGCACCGTGAACCCGATGACGACACCGACCGACTTGAAGACGACCGAGAACATGAGCGTCAAGAAGATGATGAAGATTGGTCCGCTCACACTGATGAGAATCGGACGGATGACATCCCATGTGACAGAGCCGTCTAACGTGAGTGAGAACCCGAACGCGACGACTAAGATGAAGACGAATTGAAGCAACATGACGAGGACGGCCATGACGAGTTTCGACAATAAGATGCGGTCGCGAGAGTATGGGCTCATCAACAGATGTTTCAACGTATCAAATTTCAATTCGTTCCCGACCATCTCGGCTGTGAAGACGATTGAAAAAATACTGAGGAAGGCGATGGCGCCCATCGTTGAGAATTCAAAGAATGACGCAGCTTCTGGGTTTCCTTCTCCACTGGCTAATACAGCGTATACGATGAGGATGATTGCCGTGTATACACCTAAGGCGACATATGGTTTAATCGTACGACGCCATTTCATCCATTCATTGCTGAGTAATGAACGCATTGTTCGTACCTCCTTCTTTTTTCGTCAATTTCAAGAATTGTTCTTCGAGCGACTCGTGTTTCATCCCAATCTGATAGACGGCGATATTACGCTCAATCAACTGTTTTAATAAGACGGGAATATCCGTTTCCTGACGTGGCACGATAAACGACTCGGCAGATTGCTGGACGATTTTTACATCATCGAAGGCGAGTGCCGCGACGTCGAGTGCCTCGTTCATCTGCTCCTTGGCAACTTTACAGAGGATGACGCTGTCAGCCTTCGTCTGTCCGTCTTCCACTGATTTGATTTGTCCTTGGTCAATGATTGCGAAGCGGTCCGTAATCAATTCCATCTCACTCAACAAATGACTTGAGATGAGGATGGCGATCCCGCGATGGTCAGCGAGGTGGCGTAAGTAATTCCGAAGGTCGGCGATTCCAGCTGGGTCGAGACCGTTCGTCGGCTCATCTAAAATGAGAACTTTTGGATTATGCAACAAAGCACGGGCAATCCCGAGACGTTGCTTCATCCCGAGCGAGTACTGTTTCACTTTCATCTCGAGTTTTCCGTCGAGACCGACGAGTGCGCCGAGCGCGTTCAAGTCGACTTTTTTCAAATTCGGGATCAAGTTCATGGCATGAATCAAGTTTTCTCGTCCTGTCATGTACGGGTAAAACGCTGGATTCTCGACGATGGCACCGATTCGGCTCAGCGCCTCTTGGCGACTGTTCGCGACGTCATATCCGTCGACGGTTACGGTCCCGTGAGTGGCCGGCATGAGACCTGTGATAATACGTATCGTTGTTGTCTTCCCCGCGCCGTTTGGGCCGAGAAAACCAAAAATCTCACCTGGAACGACATCAAAACTGACATTCGTCAAAACCGTCGCTTTTCCCATTTTCTTGTGAACATTCTGTACGGATAACATGTTGTCACCTAGCTTTCTTTTAAATGTGTTATTGTGCTTCCTACATCCCCTTCTACGGGCTTGTTTGAAATAAGGTTTCATCTTTTTTTGAAATTTTTGAAACAAATGCTTGTGACACAATTTATCGATAAGCAAAACTTATTGAAATAGTATGGACGAATTGTGAATTTGTAAGGGTCTTTCCGCCATGAAAGGTGTAGTATGAAGTTGAGCGTAAGAGGCAAGATTTTGTTTTGTTCACTAGGTTAAGAGATAAGTGAACGGCTTCGGGCTACATGTTAAAATGAAAGCGTTCACAGATAGAACGTTTAGGAATGGATAAGGGGGATTTATTCAATGGGAGAGTCGTCGAATGTCCACGAGAAATCGCAAGCATTTTATGGTCCTAACTTAGGCTACATCATTGAACTGTACGAGCAATATTTGGAAGACCCATCAACGGTCGATGAGGAGACGCGTCGATACTTTGATGAGAACGGGGCACCGGAAACGTCGTCACCTTCTGAAATGCCGGTCTCGGGTCCATCGTTTGATTTGGAGAAGGTCGTCTCGGCGACACGACTCGTCAACGATATTCGTGCGTTCGGTCATAAAGCAGCCGATATTTATCCGCTGAAAGACCATCCGCGCGAGCAGGAGTTGTTCGAACTGTCACGCTATGATTTGACAGAAGAAGACTTAAAACAAATTCCGGCCCGTCTTCTTTCAGACGATGCACCAAAACCAAACGCGAGTGCGTTAGAGTTATTCCGTCACTTGCTTGATGTTTATACAGGAACGGTCGCCATCGAACTTCGTCACTTAGACGATATGGAAGAGAAGAAGTGGATTCGCCGCCAAGTCGAACAAGGTGCGTTGATGCAAAAATTCTCAAAAGAAGAAAAAGTAGAATTATTCACACGTCTTGCTGAAACGGAACTGTTTGAGTCATTCCTTCATAAAACATATGTCGGACAAAAACGCTTCTCGATTGAAGGATTGGATGCGATGGTGCCACTTCTCGATGCGATGGTTGGAGGACTCATCTCGAGCGGTTCTGAACATATCAATATCGGAATGGCCCACCGTGGACGTTTGAATGTACTTGCCCACGTACTCGGCAAGCCGTACGAGATGATTTTTGCAGAGTTCCAGCACGCACCGAACAAAGAATTGATTCCATCTGAAGGGTCAATCGGCATCAACTTCGGTTGGTCAGGCGATGTAAAATATCACCTCGGTCTTGATCGGAAAGTGGTCGAACAGCAAAAAGAAGTCCGTCTCAACTTGGCGAACAACCCGAGTCACCTCGAATTTGTCGGCTCCGTTGTTGAAGGTTACACGCGTGCCGCGCAAGATAATCGGTCCGAAAAAGGATCGGCTGTACAGCACGACGATTTGGCAGCCTCAATCTTGATTCACGGAGATGCGGCCTTCCCAGGACAAGGAATTGTCGCTGAGACGCTCAACATGACGAACTTGACGGGTTACCGTACAGGTGGGACGGTTCATGTCATCGCCAACAACACAATCGGTTTCACGACGGACCCGAACGATTCACGTTCGACGCGTTACGCGAGTGATATCGCCAAAGGATATGAAATCCCGGTCTTACACGTGAATGCGGATGACCCGGAAGCGTGTGTCGCCGTCGCGAAGTTGATCAGTGAGTATCGTGCCAAATTCCATAAAGATATCTTAGTCGATTTAATCGGATATCGTCGTTACGGTCACAACGAAATGGACGAACCGATGAACACGAACCCTGTTCTTTATAAAGCGATCAAGGGACATCAATCTGTCCGTCACGTCTATGCTGCACAGCTTGAAGCAGAAGGCGTTATGACGAAAGAAGAGAAAGCGCAAGTTGAACAAAACATCGAAGAGGCGCTCAAAGCAGCCCGCGACCTTGTTCCTCCTGAAGAAGTGGACGCGGACATCGTCTTGCCGGAAGCTGTCCATAAAGGATTCCCAAAAGTCGACACGACTGTAGAGCACGATCTGCTCACTCAATTGAACGAAGAGTTGCTTGACTGGCCAGAAGGGTTTGGTGTCTTCCATAAGCTTCAAAAAGTACTCGACCGTCGTCGCGAGGCCTTCAACGAAGGTGGAAAAATCGACTGGGGTCACGCGGAAACGCTCGCCTTCGCTTCAATTCTTTCAGATGGTACGCCCGTACGCTTGAGCGGTCAAGATTCGGAACGTGGAACGTTTGCACAACGAAACATCATGTTGAACGATGTCGAATCAGGGAAGAAGTTCTCGCCACTCCATCAATTGTCGACAGCGAAAGCGTCGTTCTCGGTCTATAACAGCCCACTTTCAGAAGGATCGGTGCTCGGTTTTGAATATGGCTATAACGTATTTGCACAAGACACGCTCGTACTGTGGGAAGCACAATATGGTGACTTTGCGAATTCGGCTCAAGTCATGTTTGATCAGTTCATCTCAGCGGGACGTGCGAAATGGGGTCAAAAATCAGGCCTCGTCATGCTCTTACCACACGGATACGAAGGACAAGGACCGGAGCACTCGAGTGCTCGGATGGAGCGTTACTTGACACTAGCCGGGGAGAAAAACTGGACTGTCGCAAACCTTTCGTCAGCGGCACAGTACTTCCATATTTTACGTCGCCAAGCCGAGATGCTCGGAAAAGAAGAGATTCGTCCGATGATTATCATGACGCCGAAGAGCCTGCTCCGTCATCCACTCGCCACATCACCAGTCGAGGCGTTCACGGAAGAGGGATTCAAACCGATCATTGAACAACCAGGTCTCGGTGAGAGCACCGAGCAGGTGGAACGTCTCGTCTTCTGCACAGGAAAGATGGCAATCGATCTCGCAGAAGCAGTCGGCAAGTCAGAGGAATCACTCGACTTTCTCCATATCATCCGTGTCGAAGAAATTTATCCGTTCCCGGTACGCGAGATTCGTGACGTTATCAGTCGCTATCCGAACGCGCGTGAAATCGTCTGGGTACAGGAAGAACCGAAAAATATGGGAGCTTGGTCATACATCGAGCCCCGCCTTGAAGCGGTCACAACGAATCGCCTCGACGTCCGTTACATCGGTCGTCGCCGTCGTTCAAGCCCGGCTGAAGGAAATCCGACAGCCCATAAACAAGAACAAGCACGCATCATCCGTGAAGCACTCGCTCGTGACGTCGTCTCGAGCGGTGCAGGCACGAGCACATATCAAAAAGATCGTAAATAAGTTAAGGGGGAACTCATTGTGATCGAAATCAAAGTACCGGAATTAGCAGAGTCCATTACGGAAGGAACGGTCGCGACATGGCTCAAACAGCCGGGCGACCAAGTTGAAAAAGGGGAAGCCATCGTTGAACTCGAGACAGATAAAGTCAATATCGAAGTCCCGGCTGACGAAGCGGGTGTGTTAGAAGAACAACTTGCCGGAGAAGGGGATACGGTTCAAGTCGGTGAAGTCATCGCACGTCTCGGTTCAGGTTCTGGCGGTGGAACGGCTGTCGCGACGAAGACGAAGACAGAAAACGCGGCAGAAACGAAAGCAGAAGCGCCGACTGAGAAAAAGACAGAGTCTGTCGAAGAAGGCAAGAAAGTCGAGAAGCGTGAAGAGCACGTCGCAAGCCCTGGTAAAGGACCGATCGCGACACCGGCTGCACGTAAGCTTGCTCGTGAGAAAGGCATCGACCTTTCAGCCGTTCAAACGAACGATCCAATTGGGCGCATCAACGTACACGATGTTTCGAAACATGAAGACAAACCAGCTGTGAAAGAACAAAAACCGGCTGCTGCAACACCTGCACCACAACCTGCCGCAAGTGGCAAAGAAGAAGAGCGCATCAAGATGACGCGTCGCCGTCAGACGATCGCGAACCGTCTCGTCGAAGTGCAACAGACGGCAGCGATGCTCACGACGTTCAATGAAATCGATATGTCGGCGGTCATGGCACTTCGTAAACGTCGCCAAGAGAAGTTCGTGAAAGACAACGATGTCAAACTCGGCTTCATGTCATTCTTCACGAAAGCAGCGGTAGCAGCGCTCAAACGTATGCCTTACTTGAACGCTGAAATCCAAGGTAACGAAATCGTCTTGAAGAAATATTACGATATCGGGATTGCCGTATCGGCTCCAGACGGTCTCGTCGTGCCGGTCGTCCGTGAGGCGGACCGTAAAAACTTCGGGGAAATCGAAAAAGACATCCTTCACCTCGCGGATAAAGCGCGTAACAACAAGCTCGGATTAAGTGATCTGACAGGTGGTACGTTCACGATCACAAACGGGGGCGTGTTCGGTTCACTTCTTTCAACGCCAATCTTGAACGGACCGCAAGTCGCCATCCTCGGGATGCACTCGATTCAACTCCGCCCAGTCGCCATCGATGCGGACACGATGGAAAACCGTCCGATGATGTACGTCGCGCTCTCGTATGACCATCGAATTGTTGATGGTCGCGAGGCTGTGACATTCCTCAAACACATTAAAGATATGATTGAAGATCCAGAACAGTTGTTGTTCGAAGCGTAAGAAGAGAAAGTACTCGCTCCTATCTCGGGGTGGGTACTTTTTTATGTGAGGTTATAATCAAACCCTTTTTATGGAATTTTTAGCAAGTTATATATGTTATCCTTGATAGAGTGAATCAATAAAAGGGCGTGAATGGTAAATAAAATGGAGAAAATGGTTTCTTTGGATGGGACTTGTCTTAGTTGTCATTGTCGTTGCTACATATGCATTCTATCAGTATTGGATGAGGCCAAATCCAGCTGAACTCGACCGTGAACAGTTGACGGAAGAAGAATACACTCGTGCACTCGAATTGATTGATACCATCAAAGAGGAAGACCCATTCGGACGGCGTCAAAACGTCACGCGCCGCATCAACCCGCAAGAAACGACGGGACTCGACTTTGACGACCCCAAAAAATTGAACAATGGGAATCTCGTCGAAGCAATGCATCTGATGACCATCAAAAAATATTGGCGACAGAAAAAGCGGGTGCAATCCCGATGACGCATAAAAATCTGAAAGAGGTTCGTGAATATTTGGAGTTGTTGCACGATCAAAATAAAATCAAAAGCGTGACTATCTTCAACTTGGCCGAATCATCGAGCGATGGGAAAAAGCCATGTTTGATGAGATTGACAAAGAACAGGACGTTTTGTTAGAGGAAATGTATGCCGCAATCGGATTTTCGAATGGACTGTCGACACGTGCAGAAGAAGAGTTGTTCATCTTGAATAACTTTGGGGAGGAATACGTGTATACGATGGATTTGGAGCCGATGCCAGAAGAGGAAAATGAGCAGCAGGATGACATGATAACGGAAACTGAAGAGTAAAAATGAAAAGGAGTTCAGCATGAACTCCTTTTCATATGGGCGCCCAAAATTATTCGAACAATTCGTGGAACGAAAGCTGTTGTTTCCCGTTCGCTTTTGACCGATACAAAGCGTCGTCCGCTTGTTCGATGGCGACATGTGGTGGTTCAGGTGGCGACCAAATCGATGCACCAATACTTGCCCCAACAGAGATGAAAGTAGTGTCAATCGTCACCGGTTGTGAGAGCGTGTCGATTACCGATTTACCGATTTGATGAATTTCTTCAACCGAACATTCACGTCTCGGGAACATGAGGAAAAATTCATCTCCGCTCAATCGGACCGGGTATAACTCATCGATTGTAAGTGTTCGGAGTCGTTGTGAAATTTCGACTAACAACGCATCCCCGACCGCATGGCCATATGTATCGTTCACCGCCTTGAACCCGTCGAGATCGAGATAAAAGAAGACATGTGTCTCTTCTGAATCATATAGTCGATTCAACTGTTCCCGTAAAGCAACGCGGTTCGAGAGCCCGGTCAACGCATCGCGATTCGCAAGTTTCTCAAAGTGTACCCGTTCCGACTCCGATTCGGTGAGGGAAGTGACGAGTGATTCCAAGGCGAATGCGAGCGACTCGATCTCTTCGATTCCGGACTGATGTGGAAATTTATTGGCTTTCCCTTGTTCCATGAGCGAAGCCGTTTCAGTGATTCGCTTCAACGGTCTCGTCACGATAGAAGCGAGCAGCCAACCGAGGACAGCCGTCACAAGAGATGCGAACAAACCGATCCACAGGATTCTCGTTTCAAGTGTCTCGACCGGTGCGAACGCGACTGCTGCCGGCTGACGGACGACGACACGCCAACCGAGTCCAGGATATTCATCATACCCTTCTCCGATGGACATGCCCGTCAGATAGTCCTGACCATCTTCCCATTTTTTTACGGTTGCTCCTTCTGTAAACGATACGAGAAGTGGTTTTCCGACCATGTCGTCTGGGCCGAGGAGTACAACGTTGTCTCGTTCACTGACGACGAATAAATCCGTATCATCGACTTGTTCATGGAGCGTCCGATTGAAATGTCCGAGCACTTCTTTTCCCCAGGCCCAGCTCAAATGAGTGGCAAGCACCCCTTGAAACGTCCCGTCTTGAAATAACGGGACACTGATATCGACGAATTGGAGCGGTTCCCCCGTCGGATTCGGCAATAATTCAGCTAAGAGGACCGCCTCGTGAACGTCTCCGATAAAGGGGGCAACTTGCGCTTCAAGATATACCGGACGTTCGGCAATCGAGGTTCCTTCAAGAATCCCGTTCGTTGAAGCGACGACGGTCCCGTCCGCATCCGTTACACCCATCCATGAGAATGCCGGGATGTTCGATTGGACTTGATCGAGAAGTCGTCGTGTTTCGTCCGGCTCCTCTAAATCAAGTCCTTGCAAGAGTTGAACTTCTTGATAACGTGACCACATATAAAAGTCGAGTTTGTCCGCCAATTGATGCGAGGTCGTGGAGAGTCTTTCCCCGATTTCTTGTTCAAGCGAGTCAGACGCCCGGTGACTGATCAGGGATGTGAGTGCGATCGTCAGTAAAAAGACAAGCGTGGCAATGCTAAGCGCCAAAATGAGACCGAGGCGCATCGTAAAAGACTTGATCATGCGAGAAAAACCTCCTAAAGCTTGAAATGAAGAGAATTATGAAAAACGAGTCGAACACATGATAGGTGTAAGAGCTTCCGCTATAATGAAAGACGAGTCGAAAATAAATAGAGGTGAAGAGAATGAAAAAGAATCAATGGTTGGTCGTCATGACCATCGTCGCGGTCGCATTGATTGCAATCGTGTTCGTCTTGCTCAATCAAGATGAGTCGGCAACAGTCGATCGAGGCGATCATGTGTCCATCGAAGGGCAACCGACGCTTGGGGACCCAGAAGCGAAAGTCTCAATCGTCGAGTTCGGAGACTATAAATGCCCATCATGCAAACAGTGGGGCGACACAATTTACCCGCAACTGAAAGCGGATTATCTTGACAAGGAAGACGTCAGCTTCAGCTATATTAACGTCTTGTTCCATGGACAAGAATCAATTTTGGCATCACTCGCTTCCGAATCAGTATACGAGCAAGACCCTGAATCGTTCTGGAAGTTCCATAAAGCGCTCTACGACGCGCAACCGGCTTCTCAGCAACACGACAACGCATGGGTGACCGTCGAGAAGTTGAAGGAGATCGCGAGCGAGACGACATCGGTCGACTTGGCAAAACTTGAGCAAGACCTTGGAGAAGAATCGACCGTACTCGAAAAAGTCAGCAAGGACGATGGTCTTGTGAAAGAGAACGGTGTGCAATTCACACCGTCAATCATGATCAATGGTGTGATGCTCGAAGACCCGTTCGATTATGAACAAATCCAACAGTTGATCGAGCAGGACCTATAAATGAAGTCATTTCACGAAAAATATGGCTTGTATCTCGCTTGGCTCGTCTCTTTGACGGCGACGCTCGGCAGTCTCTACTTCAGTGAGATCCGGGAATTCGTGCCATGTGAGCTATGTTGGATTCAACGTATTTTTATGTATCCGCTGACGATCATCCTAGGGATTGCCGTCTTCACGGACGATCGGACGGTGCGGAAATATGTGTTACCGCTTACTATCATAGGTGGTTTCGTTTCATTTTACCATTACTTGGTACAAAAAGTGCCGGGCTTTGCAGAAATTCAACCTTGTGCACAAGGGGTTCCGTGTAGCGGTCAATATATCAACTGGCTCGGGTTCATCACGATTCCGTTCCTCGCGTTGACAGCTTTCACGTTCATCACAATCTTGATGTGGAATGTCAAAAAGAGATAAGGAGTTGGAACGCGTGAAGAAATGGTGGATCGGTAGTTTGATGACGATGCTCATCGTCCTAGCCGGATGTGGACAAGAGATTGAGGACCCGCTCAATTGGCAAGTCGAATCGTTCGAATACATGAACCAAGAAGAAGAAATGGTCAGTCTCGAAGATTTAAAAGGCAAAGTATGGATGGTGGATTTTGTCTTCACGAGCTGTGAGACAGTCTGTCCGCCGATGACGTATAATATGACGAAGCTGAATGAAGCACTCGAGGAGGAGGGCGTCGAAGATGTGCAATTCGTCTCGTTCAGCGTCGACCCGACAGTGGACACTCCACAGAAGATGAAAGAGTTTATGAGTGGATACGACCTTGTGAACGCGGATTGGCAGTTCCTCTCAGGCTACTCGCAAGACGAAATCGAGACGTTCGCTCAAGAGAACTTCAAAGCGCTCGTCCGTAAGCCTGAAGAAGGCACACAAGTCGACCATGGCACGTATTTTTACTTGGTCGATCAGGAAGGTAAGATTATGAAGGCTTATCCCGGGTTCCAAAACGTCCCGACCGAAGACATCATCAACGACATTAAAATCTTGCAAAAGTCTTAACAAAAGACCTGTCTCACCAAAGCGGTGGGCAGGTCTTTTTGAATGGCGAAACCTGCTATACTTGAGGGAATAGATCGGTTTTCCTGAAAAGGAGTGAGTTGAGTGAAAGACGTCCTGATTCAATATATGAAGCGATTTACGGATATGAGTGACGAAGAGTGTGAACGGTTGACAGCCGATGTACCGATTACCACATTTCCGAAAGGTACGATTTTATTACATCAAGGAGACGTCCCGACTAAATGCTATTTCGTACTGAGTGGCTGCATTCGTCAATATAAGGTCGATAAAGAAGGGAACGAGCATACCGTCGATTTCATCACGGAAGAACAGAGCATCACCATATTGACGAAACATCTATCGGACGGACGGTCACCGTATTCATTATCGTGTCTGGAGAAATGTTGTCTCGTCGTCGGTGATCTTGCGACGGAGCAACAACAATACGAGATGAATCCCATCTTTGAGGCGATGACACGTGACATGATTGAAGAGGACATGGGGACGATGCGGGATGAGTTCGCTGAGTTCATGTCTTCTTCACCTGAAGAGAGATATCAGACATTGATGGAGAAGAGACCTGACTTGGTTCATCGCGTCCCGCAATATCAACTCGCAAGTTACCTTGGCATCACCCCGGAATCACTTAGTCGAATCAAGAAGCGGGCGATGCGTCACCTTCGGATTGTCGAGTGACCTTCTTCATTCTTAGTGTTCTTCCTTTCACAATTAACCATACGGCAAAGGCCAACTCCCCGAAGAACATTGGGAGCATGAGAAACAGTTCGAGCATTGCCGTCATGCCTTCAACTGCAGGAAATTGATAAAGGACATGGACGAGCGTATAGCTGAAGCCGGCAAGGAGGAGCAGGACCCCAATCATTCTCGGAATGAGCCGGGTCCGCACTGCCATCCATCCGATTGCGATAAGGTGAAGCCCGAACACAATCAAGCCGAATGACCAAATGGCTTCAAAGGAAGTGACCGTCTCATACATTTGTCTAGCTGAAGCGGATGTATCGAGGAGGCGTTCGGCTTCGACGAGTCGCAAAACGGCGAACGCGAGAATCAGTGTATAGACGAATCGAAGTGCTCCGATGAGTAGGGCGAATGTGACATGCAGCGGTTTGAAGACACGGTATAGTCCGTAGGCGACGATCAGGTCTAGCCCGACAATGATGCCCCAGCCGATGATCCCGAAACGAAACAACGTCGGATGACTCATTAAGTTTTGATACGTCGTCATCGGATCATTTTCGATTATGAGGGATTGGTAGACATATCCTTGCGCGAAAAAGGCGACGAGTGCCATGAGGACGAGGGCAATCCCGGACGAGAATGCGGCACGTCGCTGTGAACGTAAAGATGAATGTGTCATGAGAAAAACTCCTTTCGATTAATCTTATCTCCATCATAAAAGGGTGGACGAGGGTTCACATTGACTTAAATCAAGAACACTCTATTTTTTGAAATATAAGTGAATCTGCATACTAATCGAGATGAGAATGAGGAATGCACGCTATAATCAATTCAACGAACTTGTAGAAAAGAGGATCTAAATGAAAAAGACGATGTTGCTTTCATTGGTCGGAATGGCGGCTGTCACTGGTACGATTCTGACGCAGTACAAACCACTCGGACGTAAACCGAAATCACTTCAATCCCCGAACCGGGTCAACGGAACGTTCCGTAATCAATACGAGACGCCGATGAACTTTTCCGCAGAGGACATGGTATCGATGGCGCGCGACTATCGTGACGTGACCTCACTGCGCAAGCCGACTGAACGTTTACCAATCGTGCCCATCGATTTCGAGGAGAAGACGGGCTCAAGCTTCACGAGAATCTACTGGCTCGGTCATTCGGCCCTCATGGTGCAAATGGATGGGAAGACGATGCTTGTCGACCCGATGTTTGGACGAAGCCCATCCCCGCTTCCGTTCGCAAAAAATGAACGCTTCAGCGAAGACTTGCCGTTCGACCTCGAGGATTTGCCTGAGATCGACGTCGTCTTATTGACGCATGACCATTACGACCATCTAGACTATGGAACGATCCTTGCCCTCAAAGACAAGGTCGCCTTGTTCATCGTGCCGCTCGGTGTAGGAAGTCATTTGAAACGATGGGGTGTCGGTGCAGAACGGATCGTGGAACGAGATTGGGGCGAGTCGTATGCGTTCGGGAATTGGACGTTTGTCTGCACGCCGGCACGTCACTTCTCCGGTCGTTCGTTGACGGACCGAAACAGTACGCTCTGGGCATCGTGGGTCGTTCTCGGCGAGGCGGACCGTCTCTTCTTCAGCGGAGACAGCGGCTATGCTCCTCACTTTAAACAGATTGGTGAACAGTACGGACCGTTTGATTTCGCCGCTCTCGAATGCGGACAATATGACGTGCGCTGGCCGGACGTCCATATGCAGCCAGAAGAGACGGCGCAAGCGTTTCATGATCTGCGTGCCGACCAAATGATGCCGATCCATTGGGGTGCGTTCACACTGTCGTTCCACGATTGGTTCGACCCGGCAGAACAAATGGCATCGCTATTACCTAAAGAAGTCGTCCTCACTCCGAAGATTGGGGAGCGTATCACGCTCGACGGTCGGAATGATACTACGACGTGGTGGCGAGAGCTCCAAGACGCAAACAAGCGATGACCGAGGTCATCGCTTGTTTTTGTTATGAAGACATTTTTTCTGTAGAATCTTCCTCGATATGCAATTTATGTTTTCGCGTATACACAAGGAATGCAGCCGTCATGGCGATGGAACTGATTCCGAACAAGACGACCATGAGCTGAAGTCCGATCAAATCGAGGAAGAACCCTGTCACGAGCAGGACGACTTGGAAGACAATCCGATCGAGCATGTTACGGAACGAGAAGAAGCGACCGTGATACTCTTTTGGCATCCGTGTCTGAAAAATCGTGACAGCCGTCGGAAAAAAGCAACCGACCGAGAAGCCGAAGAGGACGAACGCGGCAATCGACATGAACGGGATGTCCGCGAAATAAAGCATGAGTTGCGCGACGCCAATCAAAAACGAGAACGAGAATAAAATCGAGAACGCCGAGAATTTTTCTCCGATTCGCTTGATCATGAAGGCACCTGTCATAAAGGCAAGTCCCTCAGCCGTATAAATCCACCCCTTAATTGCCGTCGAATCTTGCAGTTCACTGATGTTGATGACGAGCAAGTTGAACCCTCCGATAAAGAGGAGCGGGATGAGCGTCATGACGAGGGTCATGAAGATGACTGGGATCGATTTGATGATGGGGAAGACGTCCTTGAAACCGCTCGACGCTTTCGCATCCAGTTTCTTCGCCGACGGTGTCTTCGTTTCGTCTAGCTGTAAGAACAGCGTCGCAACCGCAAGCAACAGATAGGCGACGAGCGAGAGTGCATAGACGTTCCGAAGTGAGATGAGCGTCAACAACACACCAGCAATCGCTGTCCCGATGACACGTGACAACGTCGACACGTTCATATGGACTCCGTTCAAGGCGAGGAGTTCCCGTTCTTTCACGATGAGCGGAATCGCTGCCTGCAGGGCAGGGAAGTAAAAGGCGGCCGATCCTTGTAAGATAATTAAAAAGACGACCATCCACACGACCGAATTCGTTTCGATGGCAACGAACATGAAGAGCACACTAAACGCCCGAACGACGCTTGAGATGAGCATGATTTTTTTCTTAGAGCCTTGGTCGGTCAAGCGTCCCGCGAGCGGACCGATGGCGACCCCTGCGAGTAAGCCGATGGCGAGAATGACCGCCTTCACAAAGTCAGATGGGACACGGTCTTGCATAAATTCCAAGTTCCCGATGATGCCGAGCCATAGACCGAGACCGGCGACGAATTCGCCCGTCAGAATGATCCAGACGTTCCGATTTTTCCACATAGATGTAGTCCTCGATTCTTATATGCTAATCACTATTATCAAGTAGTGGGGTGAAGAATACCACAAAAAAGAAGCCGACGTTCGGCTTCTTCATGAATCAAATATCACAGTTGTCGTCCGTGCATGTCGCACCGTTCGAGAGGACTTGAATCGTCGGGTTGTTCTCAGACCAAACTTTTTCGAGTACTTGCGTGAACGCTTCCGTCGGTTGAGCACCGGATACCCCGTATTTATTGTCGAATACGAAGAAAGGTACACCTGTGATGCCGAGGTCGCTTGCTCGCTTCTCTTCGGCACGAACGTTATCCGTATATACGTCGGTCGTCAAGACATCACGTACCGCGTCACCGTCGAGTCCGACGCTTGTCGCGATGTCAAATAGGACATCGTGGTTCCCGATGTGTTTGGCATCGACAAAGTAAGCCTGAAGCAACGCTTCCGACAATTCTTTCTCTTTCCCGACCGTCTTCGCATAATGCGTCAAACGGTGCGAGTCGAGCGTACCTGTGACGACCATGTTCTCGAAATCATAGTCGAGACCGACTTCGCGAGCTTGAGCAGCAACTTGTGCCGTAGTGCCTTTCGCTTGTTCGATTGGCATGCCATACTTCGTTGCGAGCGCTTCATAGATGGTACGTGAATCATTTGTCGGAGCGTTCGGATCGAGCTCGAAACTCTTGAATTCGACTTCCACTTGGTCCGCCTGGGGGAACTGTTCGAGTGCTTCTTCTAAACGACGCTTCCCGATATAACAAAACGGACAGACATAATCTGACCATACTTCAATTTTCATAGTGAATCCCTCCTGTCCTTAGTGTAGAAAATCTTGAATTCAAAGTACAGGAAACGGCTCACAAAAAAAGCCCTCCACGCGGAGGACTTAAAAGACGTACCAGAAGACACAGACGAAGTGGGCGAAGCTTCCGAACAAGATGAACAAATGGAATACTTCATGGAAACCCCATCCCCGCCAGTTGACGAACTTTGGTTTGAACCCATAAATGAGTCCGCCAATCGTATACATGACACCTCCGAGCACGAGCCAGAAGATGCCGGCGTTCCCGATTACATCATGGAGCGGTCCGATGAAGAAGACCGACAGCCAGCCCATCCCGATGTAGAGCGCGGTCGACAAGAAGCGCGGGGCATGGAACCAGACAAGTTTGAAGACGATTCCGAACAAGGCGAGTGCGTGTACCGTGCCGAAGAGGACCCATCGTGTCGGGCCTTCGAGCGCAAGTAGCGTCAGAGGCGCATATGTACCCGCAATCAATGCGTAAATCATCGCATGATCGATTCTCCGGAAGAAGGCAATGACGTTCGGTGAAGCGATGATGCTATGGTAAAGACCAGACGATAAATAAAGGAAGACGAGGCTGATGCCAAATAAAATTGCGGCCATAATCGCGAGTGGCGAACCTAGCAGTGAGGCTTTGACGACCATAGCGATGAGCGCAACGAAAGCGAGCAAGGCTCCAGCGAGATGCGTCAGCGCGTTGATTGGTTCCCGAAAAATTGAATTCATGTAAAACACTCCTTATCACATCATGTAGTATCGATAACTACATGATATACTGAATAAGACTAAACAGCAAGGTATACCTTTCGACAACGGGAAGAGTTCTTTATACTAAGGAGGTGAGGTGAAACAGATGAAATCAAAAAAAATTGCCGAAACAGAAGGGACGCTTCCTCGGGCAGTGTTACCAACAATCGATTTATACATGGACCAGGTCATCCAATTGTTCGAGCAGCATTATGGCAAAATGAAGCGGAATGAGGATGAGACGATTTTGACGAAGACGATGATCAACAACTATGCGAAGGGCAAGTTGTTCCATCCCGTCAAAAATAAGAAGTATACGAATGAACATCTCATGTTACTCAGTTTGATCTATGAGATGAAGGGCCTCTTATCGATTAGTGATATTAAGGAAACGCTCCGACCGTTGAATGAGTCGGACGAGACGTTCTCTCTTGAGGACTTTTATGAGGCGTATCAGGCACAAAAAATGAAGAATGTAGAAGCGTTCGAGGTTCAAGCAGACACGCTTTTGAATGCATCGCTCGAAAAAGAGGGTGGTGTGCAGCGGTCGCTCGCTATCGCGTCTGCCGTTCACATGAGCCACTTGTATCAACGATTGGCCGAGCAGTTGATCGACGAGAAATAAAATGTCCCCAGACTCTAAAGAAAGTCTGGGGGACATTTTATTTGGACCGCTCTTGTTCCATGCGTTCGCCTTTAGCATAGAGCTTCCTCATCATGAGGGGCGAACTATAGCTGATGATCACAAGAAACGCGAGGATCCATATAAGTTGTGGATGATCTAGGATGCGATCATATAAAACGAACAAACCTAACATTACAATGACATGGACGAACGGATGAATCTGTTTAAACAAGACTTGAAGTGAGCTACTTACGAATACAGTGAATAGCACAAACATGAACAATCCAAACAGAATCAAGATCCACATAAGGTCCATATGTCATCACAATCCATCAGTTATTGATGTACTTCTCATACACCGAACCGAAATCTTTTCGATTCGACTCACGATAGTGACGTTGGAGCCAATCGAACGATTGCTCGTTCAACTCTTTAAACGTGTTCGGCACGTTCATGTCACCTTCGCGAAGTCCGCTCAAAATGGAGACCGAGTGTGTGAGTGATGTGTTCGCATATTCCATCATACGACGACCTTCTCGTTGAATCTCTTCAATCGCGAGGAGTGCCTTATATAAATCTTTCACGTGTTCGATTTGCTTCTTGTTGATATCAATCGAGTACGGTTTATCCCCGATTGTGAATTTTACCTCGACATCGAGGTCGACGGTGCCCGCTGTTTCGAACATGACGTGCTTGATTGGATAATGCGAATACGGATAACGATAGAGGACGCGCTTCGAACTGATGGCGCTCGTTCCATCGAGGTGGATCATCGACAAGTTGGTGAAACAATACTCATCTGATTTTGACTTGATCAAGAAATATATCTTCTCATTGTCCTCGTGAAGGACGTAATCATCTGCATCCGCCTTATCGAAGTCAGATGGGTCAATCACCTCACCGATGTCGCTGAAGCCGGTCAAATCAGAAGCTAGTTTTTTGAACATGTCATTCACTCCTCAATAATGGATTTTGTGCATCTCTTTCGGGTCGGAGCCGGTGCGTTCATCACGGTTGAGCGCATCGATGGCCGCCATCTCTTCATTCGTCAACGTGAAGTCGAATACCTGTATGTTCTCTTTGATTCGACTCGGTGTAACCGATTTTGGAATGACGGCGACCCCGTTTTGTAAGTGCCAACGTAAGATAACTTGGGCTGGAGACTTGCCGTGACGGTTCGCGATTTCGACAATTGTGTCATCTTCGAGCGCTTCGCGTCCTTTCATGAGTGGGCTCCACGCTTGAATTTGAATGTCATATCGCTTACAGAATGCAATCAGGTCTTTTTGAGACAAATATGGATGAATCTCGACCTGATTCACCGCAGGAACAATCGAGCAGGATTGAATAATTTGTTCTAAATGCTCGATTTCAAAGTTCGAGACACCAATGGCACGGACTCGTCCTTCCTCATACAATTGCTCGAGTGCCTTGTACGTTTCGACAAACTTACCAAAACGCGGCATTGGCCAGTGGATGAGGAATAAGTCGACATACTCGAGACCGAGTCGGTCGAGACTATCCTGAAACGCTTGAAGTGCCTCGTCAAACCCATGGAACTCATTCCAAAGTTTCGTCGTCACAAAAACTTCTTCACGCGGGACACCTGCTTCACGCAGCGCTTGCCCGACGCTTTCTTCGTTCTGATAAATTGCGGCCGTATCGATCAATCGGTAATCTGCATCGAGCGCAGTTTTGACCGTGTCGACCGTCACCGCACCATCTTCGACCTTGTACACACCGAGTCCGAGCATCGGCATGTTGACAGTATTATTCAATGTCGTCCATTCCATAATAAATCCCTCCCTCTCGTCTCTAACGTTACCGAACTTTTGGGTGAAGGGAAAGTATAAACTATAAGCTATAAGCGAATGCTTTCTCCATGCGTCTTGATTGCGATTTGACCACGATCGATTTTTGCGGCCGCGACGAGACGGTGATACGGCTCATCGATCGGCTCGTACGACAGAACGAACGTGTCCCAATGCATGGGGAAGAAGCGCTTCGCTCCGCTCTCTTTGTACATCAACCAAGCCTGTTCAGGTGTGCAGTGCGCCTCTTGGAATGAATCCGGTTGATAGGCACCAATCGGGAAGAAGGCAAGGTCGATCGGTTCACGGTCGGCGAGCCCTTTGAAAGAATCGGTGTACGCCGTGTCTCCCGCAAACAGCATTCGAATTCCTTTGTATTTGAGCAAATAGCCGTTGTAGCCCATGTGCTTGTCCCACGGGAAACGGTTGCCCCAATGTTTGACGGGGATGGCTCGGACATCGAGTCCGTTCGCAAGCGTGACTTTGTCATGCGGATGCAGTTCAAGTGTTTGCATACTAGGATACCTTCGGAGCAGTCGACTCGTCCCTGGGGCCGAAACGACGATTGTATCGCGTGTGATGAGTCGCTTTAGACTTTTGTGGTCAAAGTGGTCCATATGGGCGTGACTGAGCAAGATGACGTCGACCGGTCCGACCTCCTCGATGGAGAGGGCTGGAGCCGTGTGACGTTTCATGCCAATCGTCAGCGGGCCTAAGTGGACACCGATTCGTGTGGAGAAGACCGGGTCCGTCAAAATCTTGAGCCCGTACCAATGAATGAGGACGGTCGAATGTCCAATCCATGTCGCCTGCACATGCGTCTTATCAATGGTTGTCAGTTCTGGACGTTCCGGCCATTTAAATCGCGGGCGGGGGAGCCGTTGTTTGAATCGTGTATAGAGAAACGTTCCGACGCTCGCTAAGACGGCACTCGGAACGAGGATGCGTCGACGCATCATGCATCACCTCACTGTTCGAATATACTGTCATCATAACGCGGGGATGAATGAATCGCATCCGCCTAAAGGAGTAGAAAAAATGGGAGATTGTGGGGCGGGTTGTTGCGAATGCGCTTTCAATCTGATAAGGTGACAGTAACTTAGGAAAGGGAGGTACACCGTGCCATGAAAAAAACACATTCACTCCAGCGATGAGACGAATCATCACTGTTCGCTTGAACAGTTACGGGTGAAGTGTGTCCATTTTTTCAAGTACGGGAAACGCTCGTTTTCCTCATTTGAACGGATTCCTTCACACCACCGCTTTGAAGCGGATGGTGTTTTTTGTTTCATCGCGTATCGGAAAAATAAGCGAGGTGAAACAGATGTTAGTTATGAAACAAGTCCGGTTTGATTATGACCGGAAACCATTATTTGAAGCGGTCTCTTTTGAGATCGTAGCCGGAGAACGAGCTGTATTGTTCGGATTGAACGGGAGTGGAAAGACGACGCTCTTCCGACTCGTGACAGGGGAATTGACCCCACAAGCCGGGACGATTGAATGTCACGGTGAAATCGGACTCGTCCGGCAGACGATTGAATCCGAGGACATGTCGCTCCTTGAGTGGGTGATGCGGAGCGATCCCGAACGATATGCCCTCTATGAAGATGTGTCTTCAGGCGATGAGGCGCGAGTCATGCGCTCCTATGAACGAGCACTAGCACTCGATGTATACAACTTGGAGCAAGAGGCGAAGAGGGCGTTGACTCGACTCGGGCTAGATGGTCAGCTCGACCGAAACATCAACGACTTGAGCGGGGGTGAGAAGACGCGGGCACAGCTTTCGACATTGACGATGAAGCGGGTCGACCTCGTCCTTCTCGACGAACCGACGAACCACTTGGACATCAAGTCGATCGATTGGCTCACACAGTGGCTGAAACGATTCAACGGGACAGTTCTTGTCATCTCACATGACCGTCAATTGATGGATGATGTCGCAACTGTAATCCTTGAACTATCGGACGGACACGTTACCCGTTACCCGGGAAATTATACGGCGTATAAGCGGCAAAAAGAGGAGGAACGTGTGCGTGACGAGCGAGTCCACGCCCGCTACGAGAGCCGGAAGATAGAACTTTTGGAGATGATTGCCCAATATAAAGGGTGGCACTTGAAGGCGAAAGCAACAGCTAGTGTCCGCAACCCAGGGGCGCAAAAAGGAGCAGCTAATCTCGCCGTCAAAATGAAAGCGAGAGAACAGAAGCTGAGACAGCTCGAAGACAATCGTCCGCGGAAGCCGAAAGAAGAGAAGACCATCTCCGTCCGTTTTGCTGCGGATGAGCTTGAAGCGAAGACGTGGCTGACGTGTGAACATATGACGTTTGGATACGGCGAGCCGTTTTATAACCCATTCTCCTTCTCGATTCAAAAAGGAGACCGCATCTCCATCATCGGACCGAACGGAAGCGGCAAGACGACGTTATTGAACGTACTGATTGGTGAACGAGCTCCACTTTCGGGTGTCATCCAGCGACACCCCCGTCTGAAGATCGGGTATTTCTCGCAAACACTCGAACGTCTGCCGGAAACGGGAACGCTACTCGAGGCGTTGCTCGCCCATAGTGACATCGAGGAGACGGAAGCGCGGACGCTGCTCGCCCACTTCTTGTTCCGGCGGGATGAAGTGCACCTTCCGATTGTCGAGGCGAGTATGGGTGAGAAGTGTCGGATTGCCTTTCTCATTCTCTATTTCTCCGACGCGCATCTCTTAGCACTCGACGAACCGACGAACTATTTGGATGTGGCAACACGCGAACAAATCGAGGCGGCCTTGTCCGTCTATCCGGGCGGACTGTTGTTGATTTCCCACGACCGTTATTTCCATCGTCTGACTTCACGCACGATAGAATTAGGAGAACACATCGTCATACGTGAGAACGATGAGCGCGATGGACCGGTCGATGTTGAACAAATGGTCCGAACGATGGACGAATTGACAAAACATGACTTGAAATTTTTTGATGAGGCAGGAAACCTCCTACCATTTGACGAAACGAGTGGAATGAATCGAATCGAGTAGGAGTGAAGAACATGAATGGAGGAAGATTGTCGCGCGCGACGACCCGAAAGCGTAAACGCGTATTCCGAATCACGACGGCGGTGGCATTGATGCTCGCCTTAGTTGGCATCATTGCGTTTGCGGCATTGATTGACCAAAAGCAGAAGTCAGCTTTACCGGAATCAGATGAGATTGCAACGGAGATGGTCGATTCGGAGTCCGAACAACCAGAGGATGCCGAAACCGAATTAGCAGAAATGATTTATATCGAACAACCTTATACGAAAGTATATGCGGATGACCGAGTTGCAGTCGTTTACGAAGCCGATCTCGGCGATCGTTTTGAACGCTTGGAGACAGTAAGTGGGTTCGTGAAAGTTCAGTTGAACGAACGAATGACGGGTTGGGTTACGGAAGAGAGTGTCATGACGGATGCACCGGTCTTGTCTGACGATGAGGTGATCGCCGCATGGCAACAAGTCGTGCCGAACGCCTCGGAGACCGTCCTCAACTGGATTGGCAAAGACATAGCGACCGTTCGAGCTGAACTCGGAAATCCTTCTGCCGTTCAACGTGATCAAGTGAACGAGTATCATTTCTATGATGGGTTCTTCCTCATGGTACGAGACCAAAAAGTACGTGCCGTCGATTGGGACAAACAAGCAATCGCGACCCCTGACATCCAACCGACGAGCGAACAACCCGCTGGCGTCTGGTTCGAGGGAGAGGCGGTTCAGTTGAAGCTGTTTCCATACAGTGGCGTGATGCGTGTACGCCTAGAACAAAAGTGATGGGAGGCGGGAGATTCATTCTCCCGTTTTTTTAATGTTTTTCATTCAAATGAATGTTTGAATGTTTCGGTGAAATGGAATAATATAAGAGACAGAAGGAGGAATCAGTCATGGGACATCATCATGATCACGACCATCACCATCATCATTCCACGAACCAGCGTGCGCTATTCTTTGCTTTCATCCTGATTGCGACGTTCATGGTCGTTGAAGTCATCGGTGGTCTATGGACGAACAGTTTGGCGCTCTTGTCGGATGCAGGACATATGCTCGGAGATGCAGCGGCGTTAGGGCTAAGCTTCCTAGCTGTACGATTCGGGGCGAAAGCGGCGACGCCTAGCCGGACATTCGGGTATCGACGTTTTGAAATTTTAGCGGCATTCATAAATGGGCTGACGCTACTCGTTATCTCGATCTATATTCTTATAGAGGCATACCAACGGATAAGTGCTCCACCGGAAATTTTGAGTGGTGGTATGTTGATTGTTGCCATCATAGGGCTACTCGTCAATATCCTTGCCGCTTGGATTTTAATGCGCGGGGAGAAAGATAATTTGAACGTGAAGAGTGCTTTACTTCACGTGTTCGGCGATTTACTCGGATCGGTTGGAGCGATTACGGCCGCAATCCTCATCATGGTGTTCGGATGGACTTGGGCTGACCCGGTCGCGAGTGCGTTTGTAGCTGTCTTGATTTTGATTAGCGGCTATCGCGTGACACGTGAGGCAATTCATATTTTGATGGAAGGATCACCGGCACAAATCGATGTCCGAGCGATGCAAGAAGAGATTGCTAGTGTTGATGGGGTGAAAGAGGTGCACGACTTGCACGTCTGGTCGATCTCATCGAGTGAGCATGCCGCGACATGCCACGTATTAATCGGAGAAGAGGCAGATGATCAAGCCGTGTTACGACAAGTGACGGAGCGGATTCGTAAATACGGAAAGTTCGAGCGCTCAACGGTACAGGTCGAACGAGAGCGACAATGTTGTGAGGAACGGATCATCTGGTAAGACAACGGACACTTCCCTTGAGTGTCCGTTATTTCCCGTGCACATCAATCACCACAATCTCTGGTGGGTTATAGATCCTTGGCACGTTGAAACTATAGTTGAATCCTCGCCCAATCACATGGGTGAACGTCTCATGTTCATAAAGACCTCCTGCATATTTCGGGAAGAACCCTTGGTCAGGAGCGAATAAACCGTTCAATAGATAAGGAATTCTCACTTGTCCACCATGGGTGTGTCCAGATAAGACGAGATCGAAAGGCAAGTCGGCATATGTGTCCACTTCCTCAGCGCGATGGGAGAGGAGAACGTTGAACGTGTCGTTCGATTCGACGTTTTGCATGGATGATGCGGCATCCGTTTCCCAACTTCCATAAATGTTTTCGGTATACGTTCGTAACGGATCCTCTAATCCACCGATGACGAGTTCGATTTCATTGATCGTAATCGGTTCCCATTCGTTTTCAAGGACGGTCACCCCGTGAGAACGGAAGACGTTTTTGACATTATGACGTACGTAATCTTCAGAGTCATCGATTTCATGATTGCCTGTAACGAAATACATCGGCGCGATGCCCGCAAGTCCCTCGATGAGTTCGAAAGCGGGTTCCGGGGAACGATAACGGTCGAGCAGGTCACCCGGTAAGGCGATGAGGTCCGGTTCCTGAGCACGGACTTGATCGATTAAAATCGATTGTTTATGACCGTAAGAGGCGCTATGTAGGTCAGAAAGGAGTACGATGCGGAGCGATTCATCCACTGACAATTTTTCTGAGGTCACGTTGTACGTCCGAACGGTCAGCGCGTTATAGGTCGCCGTGAACAACAAGATACCGAGCACAACAAAAAGAAGAGTCGATTTTCGTTTTGTCATCAGAATCCTCTCCTTTCACCTCTTGCTTCTATCTTACCCCTGACACGCAGGATGAAGCAAAAAAATCCCGCTCCTGAAGAGCGGGATGAACGATTATGCTGCTTTTGCTGTCAGTTTGACATCGACGTTGCCACGAGTCGCTTTCGAGTAAGGGCACACTTGGTGTGCTTCTTCAACGAGGCGTTCCGCTGTCGCTTGGTCGACGCCTTTGATTTCGACTTCAAGCTCGACTGAAATGAAGAAGCCTTCATCGTTTTGGTTCAATGTGACGTGACCTGTGACGCTCGAACCGTCTGTCTTCACACGTTCTTTCCCGATGATGAGGTTGAGGGCACTACCGAAGCAAGCCGCATAGCCAGCTGCGAAAAGCTGTTCCGGGTTCGTCGCACCGTCGACGTGTTTCGCGCCAGGCATCGAGACGTTCATGTCGATGACGCCGTCTGTTGATTTCACGTGACCTTCGCGGCCACCGATTGCGGTTGCTGATGCTGTGAATAGTGATTTCATGATTAAATTCCTCCATTTCATTTTTAACAATTAAGTTGTGCACAATTTAAATTATAGAGCAGTCAAAAAGTTTCGCAAATGATATGCTTGGCTAAAGAAGAGTACGGAGGATTAGGCATGGAACAATCATTAAAGTTAGAAAATCAAATCTGTTTTCAGTTGTATACCGCTTCAAAAGAGCTTACCCGTCTATATCGCCCGATTTTAGCACCGCTAAACCTGACATACAGCCAATACCTGGTGATGCTCGTTTTATGGGAAGAAGATGGAATCGATTTGCGTCAGCTTGGAGAGAGGCTGACATTAGACTCAGGTACCTTGTCACCGCTCGTCAAACGATTAATCCAAATCGGATATGTCGAAAAGAGTCGTGCAATGTACGATGAACGAAAAATTGTTGTCCGTCTGACAGCAACCGGTAGCGCGTTGCGTGAGCAGGCAGTCAACGTGCCTTTACAAGTAAGTGGTATGCTGAATATAGACGAAGCGACGTATGTTGCGTATATGGAGATGCTCACTGATATTAAAGGTAGATTACATGTCTTTGGAGAGCGTCAGCGGGAGCAGTAAGGGAGGAGGAGCCATGTTTCGAAAATTGATCATCTTATTGATGGCGATCGGACTCTATATGGCTTGGCAATATGAGATGCCGAACGTATCAGCTCCGACGAGTGTTCAAGTTCAGTCAGAAGTGGCGAACGAACGCGTGTCGGACGCGCCCAAATTTGCAAGTCAGTATGCCGGGCATGACTGGTATTTGGTCGATCGCGGCGGTAACCGTGGACTTGAATTGATTGACGAGGACGGTGCGAAGAAAGGGTTTTATCAGTTCGAGACAGGCAGTACGTATCGCAGTCTCGTCTTGAACGAAACAACACGTGACCAAGTCGAGGACATCGGCTTTGAAGATGTGACATCTTATAATAAAGGGTTGAATCGATACTTGATTCCAGATGATCCAGCTTTTTCAGTTTTCGCGATTGATGGACAGTACGTCACCTTCTTTTTCGATCAGCATGACGATGACCTGTTGAAAGGTATTTTATCGGTCGAGCGTCGTGTCGAAGAGGCGAGTGAGGGATACTATGGCGATTTATCGAAAGAAGGAACTGTCGCCAATGAGCAGTTGATGCGTATCCTCATGAATTGGGACCGGGAGAAGTTTGATTTGAACGCCTTGTCTGACTACGAACCCCTTTATCCAGTCGTTCGAGCCCACAGTCAGAACATGGCGCAGAACGATTTCTTTAGTCACACCGACCCAGAAGGACGTGATCCGTTCGACCGGATGGATGAGGCAGGACTTTCCTACTCGATAGCTGGTGAGAATTTGGCGATGGGACAGATGAGCGTATTTCATGCACATTGGGGACTCATGAATTCGAAAGGTCACCGTGAGAACATCTTGCAACCCCGATTCACGCATGCAGCCGTCGGCCTCGCCTATAATGATGAGAGCAGTCCATTCTATACAATCAACTTCATTACACCACGATGAAAGGATGACTCCTCGGAGCCATCCTTTTTTGGTCAGATCAATTTTTTAATCGCATCTTCAATCTCATCCGGTGTCGTCTGTGGCGAGAAGCGCTCGATGACGTTTCCATCACGGTCGACTAAAAACTTCGTGAAGTTCCATTTGATTGTCTTTGACCCGAGGAGTCCGGGAGCTTCTTTCGAGAGATACGTAAAGAGCGGATGAGCGTCCTTGCCGTTCACATCGACTTTTGCGAACATCGGGAACGATACCCCGTAATTCAGTTGACAGAATTCTTGAATCTCTTCGTTTGAACCTGGGTCCTGATGTCCGAACTGATTGCACGGGAAGCCTAAGATTTGTAACCCTTGACCTTTATACGTATTGTATAACGACTCGAGTCCGTCGAGCTGCGGCGTGAAACCACATTTGCTCGCTGTGTTGACGATGAGTAGGACATCGCCTTTATATGTAGCTAACGGTTGTAGCTGTCCTTTCATGTTCATTGCTTCAAAATCATAAATCATGTTGATTCCCCCTTTTCGTTAGTATATCAAGGGAGTAACGGGGTGACGACTTTGAACACGTTATGTGCAATCAAATTGTTATGAAATCATGATGTCGCTGTTACATCTTTCTCACAGAAGAATCCGTATAATGAAAAACGTTGTAGAAAGGAACGGTGTTATGCGATTTTTAAAAAATGAATTTATATGGATTGCGCTTATCTTAATTGGCTTGTTCTTATCAAGTGCGACTCCTTACTCGGATCAGTCCATTGTGTCGCCGCTAGAGCGATTCAATTGGGAGTGGATCGAACCTACGCTAGCGAACGTGCAGTTCGACTACGCCGGGAAGGAAATCTCACTTGAAACGCTAGGAACAGCAGGGCTGATTGAATTCTTTATGAGGAAAACGGCACATGTCGTCACATTTTTTGCACTCGGTGCATTATTTGTGAAAGCCATCTCGAGAACGAACCTGCATGCCGGACTGAACTTATTGTTCGCTTGGACACTTGCTAATTCAGTCGCGATCTTTGATGAATATCATCAAAGCATGACTCCTGAGAGAACTGCGTTATTAGAAGATGTTCTCTTAGATAGTAGCGGTGCTGCTGCAGGGATTATCCTGATTGGTGGGTTCTTGTTACTTCTTTTGAAACGGAGAAACGGGAAACGTGCTGGATATGTGGCATTGAGGTAAATAAAAAATGATATAGGTTACTATGTGAAAAGCGCTTTCTTTGAGTGCTTTTTTCTTTTTAAAACTATTTTGTGACAACAAATCAAATAAAAAACTGTTCATACCCACGTTTTTTAAGCGATAAAACCTAAATCAGGTCAATGTCATACGAATGAAATATAAGTGTAAAATAACTTTTGGTTTAGATTGCTATAATGAGTCACAGAGCGAATGAAATATCGCGACTCATCTTAATAAAAAATACTTGAATGATAATAGATAAAAAATACACGGAAATCAGCGGAGGGAAGCACATTGGGTAACTTGAAGAAATTTGCAGCGACGGTCACTTTAGGCGCACTTTTGATTGGCGGAACGTCACCGACTTATGCGGCCTCACTTACAGAGAAGCAGAAGAAAGTACAAGAACAACGACAAAAGAATAGCAGCGAGCAGTCGAAAGCAAACTCTTCGATTCAATCACGTGAGCAAGCCATCAGCAAAGAGCAGCAAGAGATCAACAAGTTAGATGCGGAACTCCAAGACGTCATCAACGATGTCGCTCAGAAAAAAGCTGAGATTCGTGCAACTGAAGAAAAAATCAAAAAGCTTCAAGAGCAAATCAAAAAGTACGAAGCAAAAATGAAGAAGCAAGAAGAACTCATGAAAGACCGTATGGCGACGATGCAAAAGAACGGTGGCTCGTCAGTCAACTGGGCTGAGTTCATCTTCGGTTCTAAAGACTTCGGTGATTTGATTACACGTATGATCACAGCTGGTACGATTCAAGAGAACGACCAACAGATCTTCGAAGAATACGAAGCAACGAAAGAAAAACTCGCGAAAGCGCAAGCTGAACTTAAGGCAGAACGTGATTCACTCGTGAAGCAAAAAGAAGAACTTGAGAAACGCCAGAAAGAGCTTGATCAAAAAATGAAAGAGCGCGCTGCGAAAATCAAGAAACTTGAAGCTGAAAAAGTGAAATTCGAATCGAAACTCATGAGCTTGCAAGAGATGGAAGATACGCTCAAAGCTCAAGAAAAAGCGATTCAATCAGAAATCGAAGCACAACGTCGTGCTGAAGAAGAAGCACGTCGTGCGGCGGCTGCAGCAGCTGCGGCAGCGAAGAAACAACAAGGTTCAAGCTCGAACAGCGGGTCAAGTGTGACGACAGCACCTGTAGCGTCTGCACCAGCAAGCGGGGGCATGTTCCAACGTCCTGCAAGCGGTCGCCTTTCACAAGGATGGGGTCCAGCAAGCGGTGCGAACGGATACTCGTTCCATAACGGTCTTGATATCGCAGGTCCAGTTGGTACACCAATCTATGCAGCTCAAACTGGTACGGTCCTCCGTGCAGGTTGGGGTGGCGCATACGGAAACCACGTTATGATCGCGCACGTCATCAATGGTCAAGTTTGGACGACAGTATACGCACACATGAGCTCGGTCTCAGTTAAAGCGGGTCAACGCGTGTCACAAGGACAAAACCTTGGTGGCATGGGTAGCACAGGGAACTCGACAGGTTCACACCTTCATTTCGAGATTCACCGTGGTGGCTACTCGTACTCTTCATCGAGCGCGGGAAGCACAGTCAACCCAGCATCATTCTTCTAATAAACACAAAGATAGTGATCGACGAACGCGTCGATCACTTTTTTGTTGCCCGATAAACGACGAACGTCAAGAGTGCGGCACCGATGACGCTGAGCCATAGCGTATCGAAGTTTGGATTATCGAGAACGCTCTGTCCCCCGACGATCAACATATAGAGAAGGAGCGCCACACCGAGTGCACGTAAAATAAAACGGAATCTAACCATAAAAAATCGCCTCCACCTATTAGTATAGGGGAGGCGATGCGTTTCATCTAGCGAGTCGGACCCAAGCGGAGTGCATAATCTGCTTGTAACCGACTTCCTGATAGATTTTGTTTGATGTCGGATTCGTCAAGTCCGTATAAAGGACACAGAACACTTTCGTCTCGAGTAACTGGCGGCTAAGGTCTGCGACGAGACTTCGTGCATACCCTCTTCCTCGTGCGTCAGGTGACGTATAGACGAACGAGACGGTGATGCCGTTCTCGGTCGGACGTGCTCGTTTCGCACACGAAACGACTTGTCCATCGACTTCCCAAAAGACAGCTTCTTCTCTCTCGAGCATCGTCTGGACGGCCTTTGTCACTTTCTCTGGCGGAGATGAACGGAGACCTGATTCGGCTTCAAAGGCACTATACCAGGCCTCGAGCTGCGTCTGATCGGTTGCTGTGGCACATCGCATATGACCGCTTGCCATATCGATGTCGTTCACATGATCGAGTCGATAGAGCCCTTGAGACATGAACATCTCACTCGACCCAGACGTCAACTCCTGCCACGCATGACCGAACCGTTCGGCTTGTTCGCGTTCTGAGACGACCTCGGTGAAGGGGACCTCGTTTTCGAGAAGGTGCGGGATGATGAAGGACGGGAGTTCGTCCGAGCGTTCTGAATCCACGACGATGTAATGGAGTGGATGTGGCGGTGTCACTTGAAGGATGGCGAGCAGTTCACCGTCCTCTTCGACGGTGAATTGATGAAACGTCTCATAGATGCCTTGTATCACGTTATTCAAGACGCCGATCATGAGGCTATTCTTGGCTTCTTCTTTCAACAATGCGTCCATGACGCGGTCAGAGAAGTGATTCGGGTCTTTCCATTCAATCCATTCCATATGTATCGCTCCTTTTCAATGTAGACAAAACGGGCAAACCTGTTGGCTTGCCCGTTTATGATTTTTGCTTTATGCGATATCTTCTTGTTTCGAGGCTGTGTTGTCGAGAAGTTTCGTATTGTGTTTGAAGTAGTGGATAATCTTCGCGATGGCACCGTCACCCGTGACGTTTGTCGCTGTCCCGAAGCTATCTTGCGCCAAGTAGAGCGCAATGACCAAACTTTGCATCGTCGCGTCGAATCCGAGGATTGAACCGAACAATCCAAGTGATGCCATAACGGCTCCACCCGGTACACCAGGTGCTGCAATCATCGTTACACCTAGTGCGAGGATGAATGGGAGGACGATCGCGTAAGACATCGGCATGCCGTTCAAGTACATGAGCGCGACACCGACCGACGTGAGTGTGATCGTCGAACCTGACAAGTGAATCGTTGCCGAGAGCGGGATGACGAAGTTGGCGACACCCTCATCCGTGTTATTCAACTTCGCTTGGCGAAGTGTGACTGGAATCGTCGCAGCCGATGATTGCGTCCCGATCGCTGTGAAGTAAGCCGGCATCATCGTCTTGAGCAACTTGAACGGATTCTCTTTGTTGAGACCACCTGCGATTGAATATTGAATCATGAGCATAGTTAAATGTAGGATGATGATTGTGACGAAGACGAGTGAGAATACCGAGAGGATCTCAGCGACCTGACCCGCGTACGTCATATTCATGAAAATTCCGGCGATGTGAATTGGTAGTAATGGAATAATGACTTTACTGATTAAGAGCTCGATGATATCGCGGAAATCCATGGCGAGGTCAAGTGACCGTTTGCTTTCGATTGCGGCAATCCCGATGCCGATGACGAAAGCTAAAATGAGAGCGGTCATGACACCGAATACAGGTGGAATCTCAAATTCCATGAATCCTTTCAATAAGGCTTCCTCTGGATTTTCGGCTCCTACTGTAGAACGTGATAAAATTTGCGGGAACAAGTTGCTTGTTGCGAAATAGGCGAGTGTTCCTGCGACAACGGTTGATGCATAAGCGATGAGTGCTGTGAGTCCGACTAACTTTCCTGCTCCTTTTCCAAGTTCCCCGATTCCTGGGATGATGAACGCAAGAATGATCAATGGGATGGCGAAGCCTAAGAACTGCCCGAAGACTGTGTTGAACGTCACAAACGTCCGAACAATCCAGTTCTGACTTTCTGGTACGATGCTCCCGAGCAAAATCCCGAAAGCGATCGCGATGATGATGCGACCTAAGAGGCCAATGCGTAGTTTCAAATCAATCATCCTTTCTGTTTGTTTGAATAGTTGATATTTTCGCACATTTCACAACATGTTGCCACCATTCCTTTTATTTTTTCTAAAGAAAGACGTTTGATAACTGTAAAGAAGGGTACTAGAAAATGTTGTACATATCAATGGAAGGGGCTTCTCCTTTTCCTAATATAAAAACGATGTTATGATTAATGCTGACAGACGTAAAGGAGGGGTGCGCGTGCAGTTACAACGAACAACGATTCACATTGCGGGTCAAGACTATACGATCGTAAGCGAAGAACCCGCTGATCATGTGAGGGAAGTAGGCTTTTTGGTCGATAGTAAGATCCGCGAGATTCGTGATCAATCCCCTCATCTAGATGCTCGTCAGGCAGCGGTCCTTGCTGCGATTCAAATCGCGAGCGATCACGTCAAAACTAAACGAAATATGGGAGAATAATTCAATCCATGGTTACGCTACTTATACTGTTTTTCTTATTTATCGGAATCGTCAATGGCTTTCGTCGTGGTGCGATTTTACAGCTCGGCCATTGGGTCGCGCTCATTATCAGTTTCCTTGTCGCTAACACGTACTATAAAGATTTAGCTGAAGCTTTCAAGCTATGGATCCCGTATCCGTCTCAGCTTGATGGAACGCTACCTGGCGGCGTCTTGGACCTCAACTCTCTTTCAGGGATTGAGATGACGTTTTATAACGTCTTTTGGTTCGTCGTCTTGTTCCTCATCACGAAACTCGTCTTGCATCTCATCTTGGCGATGCTCGACTTCTTGACGGACTTGCCGATTTTACGCCAATTAAAAGGTGTGATCGGAGCTGTCCTCGGATTCTTTGAGGCGTATGTTATCACGTTCTTCATCCTTTGGGTAATCGCGTTCGTGCCGATGGCGGGCGTTCAAAATGCTGTCGACAATTCGTCACTCGCGACAACAATCATTCAAGACACACCATACCTATCGGATTGGTTTTCAAATAAGATGTTGTGACACGACAGGCCGGAATGCAAGCTAGTGCTTGTGTCTCGGTCTTTTCTGTGTGAATAGGGGGGAACCGTATGAATAAAGTAGAAGCGATGATGTTGCTCGAGAAGATCGCGCAATATATGGAAATCAAAGGGGAGAACCCGTTTAAAATCAATGCGTTCCGTAAGGCTGCGACAGCGCTCGAGAACATGGACCTTGAACTCGAGGACATCGAGGATTTGACCTCAGTCTCAGGAATCGGAAAAGGAACGGCCGCCGTCCTTGAGGAGTATCGAGACACAGGACGTAGTGAAGTACTCGAAGCGCTGCAGGAAGAGATTCCGTTCGGATTAATGAAACTCTTAAAGATTCAAGGCCTCGGCGGGAAGAAACTCGCGAAACTTCGAGAGGTCGGCGTCGTCGACTTGGAGTCGCTCATCCGTGTACTCGAAGACGGGACAGCGGCATCACTATCCGGGTTCGGTGCGAAGAGTGTCGAGAAGCTGCTCGCCGCAGCGAAAAACCTTGAGTCGCGTCCGGAACGATTAGCGTATGCGGTCATGAGACCGATCGTCGAAGAGATCAATGACGTGTTGAAGAAAGAAGAGCTCGTCTTGCGTCATTCGGTCGGGGGAAGCTTCCGCCGTGCCGAAGAGACGTGTAAAGACCTTGACTTCATCATAGCGACCGAGGAGCCGATTGCGCTGCGTGAGAAACTGCTCGCTTTGCCGTTCATCAACGAAGTGATTGCGGCAGGTGAGACGAAAGTCTCGCTCGTCCTCGAACGTGAGGAGATGGTGTCGGTCGACTTCCGCATGGTCGAGCCGGGCGCGTTCGCCGCGACACTTCACCATTTCACAGGCTCAAAAGACCACAACGTCCGTATGCGCCAACTTGCCAAGGCAAAAGGAGAGTCCATTTCCGAATATGGAGTCGAGACGGTAGACGGATTGTGGCAACCGAAAACGGAAGAAGAACTGTTCGAACGGTACGGTTTCCCATTCATCCCGCCTGAACTTCGGGAGGGGCATGCTGAGTTCGAGCACGACTTATCGAAACTCGTCACACTCGAGGACATTAAAGCCGACGCGCACATGCACACGGTCTGGTCGGACGGGAAGTTGACCGTCGACGAGATTGTCGTGGCGATGAAAGGGCGCGGCTATGAATGGATGGCCATTACCGACCACGGGAAATATTTGACGTTCGTCAATGGGTTGACGGAGGAACGACTCGAGGCACAAGGGGAAGAGATCCGGGAAGCCGCGAAGACGCACGACATGAACGTGTTGCGAGGCGTCGAGATGGACATCCGTCCTGACGGGACGCTCGACTATGAACCCGAGTTTTTAGAGACGCTCGACTACGTCGTCGCTTCCATCCATTCGAAGATGGACCAATCCGTCGACGAGATCATGGCACGTCTCGAGAACGCCTGCCGTTCCCCGTACGTCAACGTGATCGCCCATCCGACAGGTCGACTCATCGGTCGACGCGACGGCTATCCGATTGACGAGGACAAGTTGATCGCACTCGCCAAAGAGACGGGGACGGCGCTCGAGTTGAACGCCAACCCGAACCGCCTCGACCTGACCGCATCTACGCTTAAGAAGGCGAAAGCTGCGGGAGTCAAAGTGATGATCAATACCGACACGCACCACCCAGATATGATGGAAGACATGGCACTCGGTGTGTTACACGCACGGAAAGCCTATCTCGAACCATCGGATATTATCAACTGCTTCACGTTTGAGGACGCCAAGGCGTTCTTTGCGGCGAAGCGATAGAAAGGAACATGCTAGATGGACCACGCGTTACGCGTACTAGAATATGAAAAATTACGCCAACAGCTTGCCGGTCACGCGGCGAGCTCGCTCGGGAAAGACTTGGCGCTGAAGATGAAACCGGACTACTCGTACGACCGGGTGCTCTCAAATTTGAACGTGACAAAAGAGGCGACCGAGGTCGTTCGTCTCCGTGATCGTCTACCCCTCGGTGGGCTCACGGACGTCCGTGCGGAAGTGAAGCGCGCCGCTATCGGCTCGGTCCTCTCGACGAGCGAATTGCTCGCCGTTGCTGCTGTCATGTACGGCGGTCGCCAGGTGAAAAACTTCTTCGAGAAACTCCATGAGGACAATGAGGAGATTCGAATCCCGCGCCTTGATGAGTATGCGGACAAATTGACGAAACTTATCGAAGTCGAACAATCGATTCGCCATGCGATCGACGACCAGGGGACGGTCCAAGATTCGGCGAGCTCACAACTCCGTGGGCTCCGTACACAGCTTCGGAGCTATGAAGGGAGCGTCCGTTCACGAATCGACAATATCCTTCGCAATAACGCGAAAATGCTCTCAGATGCTATCGTCACGATTCGAAACGACCGTTATGTCGTGCCGGTCAAACAAGAGTATCGCCAGGCGTTCGGCGGAATCGTCCATGACCAGTCAGCTTCCGGTCAGACGCTCTTCATCGAACCGCAAGCGATTGTCTCCATCAACAACGAGATTCAAGAAGTTCGTCTGAAAGAACGCGCCGAGATCGATCGGATTTTGAGTGCGCTCTCGAACGAGGTCGGTGGGGTGCATGATGCGGTCATGACGAACCTCAACGTATTGGCCGAACTCGACTTTATCTTTGCAAAAGTCGCCTACGGTCAAGAGATGAGAGCGACCGAGCCGAAGTTGAACGACAATCGAGAGATCAAGTTGAAACAGGCACGTCATCCGTTCATCCCGAAAGATGAGGTCGTGCCGATCACGGTCGAGCTCGGGGAAGACTACACGTCCCTCGTCATCACAGGGCCGAACACCGGCGGGAAGACCGTCACGTTGAAGACGATCGGACTCCTTCAATTGATGGTACAGTCAGGTCTTTACGTCCCGGCAGAGTTTGGGACAGAGCTTTCCGTGTTTGACGCCGTCTATGCCGACATCGGGGATGAGCAATCGATCGAGCAGAGTCTCTCGACGTTCAGTTCGCATATGACGAACATCGTCGGCATGCTCGACAAGATCGACTTCATGTCACTCGTCCTCTTCGATGAGCTCGGTGCTGGGACGGACCCGCAAGAAGGGGCAGCCCTCGCCATCGCGATTCTAGATGAAGTGAAACGGCGCGGGGCACGTGTCGCGGCGACAACGCACTACTCGGAACTGAAGGCATACGCGTATAACCGCGAAGGCGTCATGAACGCCTCGATGGAGTTCGATATCGAATCGCTCAGCCCGACGTACCGACTTTTGATCGGTGTACCGGGTCGCTCGAACGCCTTTGAGATCAGTCGTCGTCTCGGATTGTCCGAGCAAGTCATCGATAAGGCACGTAGTCACGTCGGTAGTGACGCGGAGTCGGTCGAATCGATGATCAACGAGCTCGAAGCGGCGAAACAACGCGCCGAGCAGCTCGAGCAAGAACTCATCGTCAAACGCCATGACTTCGAAGAAGAGCAGGCAACGTTTGAAGAGAAGATGACCGAATTTGAGCGCGAACGCGACAACTTGTACAGTGCGGCTGAGGCGAAAGCCGAGAAGGCCGTCGAGCAGGCGAAGCGTCAGGCGAACGAAGTCATCGACCGTTTGAAGAAGCTCAGGGAGCAGGGCATCGTCAAAGAGCACGAGATTATCGCAGCGAAGAAAGAACTCGAGTCGGCCAAACCGACGCTTCAAGATAAAAAGATCCAAAAAGTGAAACAAAAAGCCCAACAGAAACGTACGTTCAGTAAAGGCGAAGAAGTGAAAGTGACGACGTTCAACCAAAAAGGCTACATTGTGAAACAAATCAATGACAATGAGTACAACGTCCAAGTCGGCATCATGAAAGTGAACGTCAAAGCGGATGACCTTCAGAAGATCGGTCCATCGAAAGAGAAGTCGCTTCAGTCGAAAGGGAGCTCGCTCAAACGACAGAGCTCGACGAAGTCCGAGCTCGACCTTCGTGGCGTCCGTGTCGAAGAGGGACTCATGCGTCTTGATAAGTATATCGATGAAGCACTCGTGTCGGGCTATGACAACGTCCGCATCATCCACGGACTTGGTACCGGGGCGATGCGTCAGGCTACACAAGAATTCTTAAAAGGACATCGTCACGTGAAGAGCCAACGCCCGGGTGGAATGGGTGAAGGTGGACTCGGTGTCACGGTCGTCGAACTGAAGTAAGGGGAGTCGGGAATGGGCACGTTAATGTTTGCCGTCATGCTGGAATCGTTCGGTCTCTATTCGATGGCAGGACTGATGATTATCGTCGGTCTGGCCATCTTCGAGGTGACGACGCCCTACAGCAACTGGCGCGAGATTCAAAAAGGAAATATCGCCGTCGCCCTCGCGACAGGCGGAAAGATTGTCGGTCTCGCCAACATCTTCCGTGTCGTCGAGAGCTATTATGAGAGCACGATTGACATCTTCGTCGGGGGTGGGTTCGGATTCGCTCTTCTTCTCGCGACCTACTGGTTGTTTGAATTTTTGACACCGACACTGAAGGTGAACGATGAGATTCAAAAAGGAAATATCGCCGTCGGACTGTTGGCATTCTTGCTGTCGATTGGGGTCTCCCTCGTCGTCGGCGCGGCATTGGTGAGGTGAAGACATGGTATACGAACGATTGGCAAAAATCTTGTTTGTCGGGGCCGGGCTGTTCTTAGTGGCAGCGGCACTATGGTATATCTTTTATTGAAGAAAGTGGGAGGATCCGTTTGGATGCTCCCTTTTTGATTTCGTGAACTTTAAATATAAAATATATAGGTAATTAGGAAGGTGTTTTACAATTCATGTGGGGAACCGTATATACTGAAACTAGATTTTGGAACAAGATACATAAGAAGGACGAGGTGTAGGTCATGGCGAACGGGTCAGAAGTGTTTGAAGTCTTGATGACGAATGCAGTGAAATTACCTGGGGTGAAAGTAGACCGCAGAGAGTTTTTAGCTCAAAGTTTCAGTAAGTACGTGCCAGCGAATCAGTTGGCAGAAGTTGTAGAGAAGGGACCGCTTGAGGCGAATGTCCCGCTTTCAGTCATCAAAAAGGTGGCGAAACGAAACATTGCCAATCAGACGATGAAGAGCTCGAGCGCCTCGTTTGCGGCCGGTCTACCTGGTGGCATAGGTCTTGCCGCTACGATACCGGCCGATACGGCGCAATTCTTCGGTTTCGCACTCCGTTTGGCGCAAGAAATCGGGTATTTATATGCGTACGATGACTTTTGGGAAGACGGGGAACTAGATGTCGAACGTGTGAATGGAGAGTTGATTCTCTTTTTAGGTGTCATGTTCGGAGTGGGTGGCGCGACGGCTACCATCAAGGCATTGTCCGCGCAAGTGTCAAAAGAGGCGTTGAAAAAAATCCCGAACAAAGCGTTGATGAAAACGGTGTACTATCCGATTATCAAGAAAATGTCA
Source organism: Exiguobacterium sp. s101 (assembly GCF_018617835.1). Taxonomy (NCBI): domain Bacteria; kingdom Bacillati; phylum Bacillota; class Bacilli; order Caryophanales; genus Exiguobacterium; species Exiguobacterium sp. s101. The sequence goes on from NZ_JACSKX010000003.1 coordinate 118,762, forward strand.
GCGATGATTGGGGTGAAGATGACAAAAGATACGTTCGCCAAAGGGATCTCGAAGATGATTCCGCTCGCAGGAGGTGTCATCTCAGGAGGAATCACGTACTCGTCCATGACGAAGATGGGCAATCGTCTCATGAATACGCTTGAAGAAGGCGTAAACATGACGGAAGCAGAGTTTGTCGAAAGTGTGGAAGAAGTGAAACGAGAGAACCTTGAGATTATCGAAGGGGAATTCATAGAAATTGAAGAGATTTTACGTCAAGAAGGGGAAATCTTATAACAAGATGTTGTGTTTTCTAGGAGGAGATCATTCATGAAACTAGATTTACACTACTTGATGTCGACTGAGCGCTACGTACTCGACATGGAATCGTTTCAAATGAAGGATGAAGCGTATTATCCGTTAGAATGGACGTTCTATGGGGCGGAGAATCCGACAATGCTCCTCACATGGGACGCGGAGCGCGACCGCATCCGGATTCGTTTCGAGCAGTATGCCGTCTTTTTAGGGACACTAGAAGAGCACGGAATGAAAGAAGACGGATTATGGAACGAGCATCCCATTGTGAAACTGTCTGAGTCACGCCTGATGTCATTCGCTAGTGAACAGATGGCGATTGATCGGGTGAACCGTAACCGTGGCGCGCTCGCACATTATGTCATCCGCACAATCGAGCAGGAGTTTCATGTGCTGGCGTATGAAGACCCGACCGTAGAAGATTTAGGGAAAGTCGGGGATACGGGAGTTATTGTGACGGAAGTGTCGGATGTGCCAGAAGAATAAGAAAATCGATAAAGAAGGGGTGAGGGTAGGATGAAATCATACGAAATCGAGTTCCATTTGGTCAATGGAGAAGAACTGACTTATATGATAGAGGCAGATTCGCGGCAGGGGGCACTGGAATCGGTTTACCAAGCGTTTCGACATGCGAGTGACGGATTCGTGCAATTTGAGGATGAGTTGATTGTGATGTTGAATCATGTGGCGTATGTGAAGGCGTTTGAGGTGGTGGAATAACAAAATCATATCTTTCTCAAATCTAGGGTAGGGAATTTATTGTCGATAAAACTTGTATTCAGATACACTAAGAGCCGATTGTAGTTCATTGTTGATAAAATAATTAATGATAATTTGAAAACTAAATCACTGAGTTCGAGTGAATAATATGTCTGAACTGTGTCGCAAGGGAAGATGAGATAACTGTATGCAAATAAAGCACTACTGCCATAAGAGGAACGAAATTCCTTGAACAGTAGTGCTTTGTTGTTTATTTCAATGGTAGCTCATTAATCAAATCTTCAGTGCTAAAATCTTGGTTCTCATATTTCATCATCAAATCTAAATATGCGTTTTGAGCAGCTTCAGAATCAGATAAGTGATTCTGAAGCTCATGATATAGTCCTTCCAAACCACCAGCAGCATATTCTTCAATAATCTCGAAGTTTTCGAAATTCATATCTGCGCTTTCCGCTTCATCTTCAGTAGAGAAAAGCTCGTACTCCTTTTCTAAATACATGATCATCTTCATGAATTGTATATCTTGACTTGAGAAAATTCCTAGTAAAATTTCGGGACCATTTTTTATCTTTTTTCTGCGTTCGTTTGTGTATCCATACATTAAAGCGGCCATGAAGACATCTTTATATGACTCAAACAGTTGGACGTCGTCTTTGAGAGTAACGTACATTTCGTTTTGGGCACCATCACGTCTTACAGAACGTCTACTCATTTAATACACCTCCAAAATTTCAGTTCGCTCACCAGATGTATCATTTATATGATTGACTAACCGATAAGCACTACCGATTCGTTGTTGAGTTGCAGACTCTACTTCACCGCGCCATTGAGATGTAGAGACGATGACGACCACTTGTTCAGAAAGCAACGGGAGGTTAGTTGCAACACGAGAACGGTGATCAGCATCAAGCGCTCCAAAGGGTGAGTCCATGACGAGAGGGTAAATATTACCCAACTTCAATTCTTCATCAAGCGCATGCCCTTTTTCTTTAACTTGATATTCACGTGTCAAATCAACTATCGCTCCAATAAAAGCTAGACTTGTGATTTGCGATTCACCTTGTGATAAGCCAACGTGTTTTCCTTGTGAGTCTGTCACAAGTAGTTCGTAATGATCAGTTAAGGAAATCGTATAGTCTTTTCTTAATAGTTTTGCATACGTTGTTTTAATTTTTTCTTCTAGTTCCGTTCTGACTTGAGATTCTCTCAACTTTAAAAGCCCTGTGAGGGTCTCTTTAATTTTATTTGCTGAAGCGAGAGCAATTTGAAATTTGTGTTGTCGTTCTTCAGCTTTAGATAATTTACCAAGTTCTTTTTGCAGTTGCTCTTCTTCTTTTTTAAATTCACTCAATGCTTCTTTTAAATGTTCGATTTTGGCTTCTGTTTCAATGATTGCTTTTTGAATGGAGGACTCTCTCCCAATCAGTTGTTTAGAATCCTCGATATTTCGAGCATTCGACTTCATATGCTCTTCAATCTCTCTAAGTTCTTCTTCATATACTTGAATTTTTTCACGCATACTTTCGCGTTCCATTAGATGTCTTCTTATTTCTCGATAAAAATTATCTCTAGAGACATCCCATCCACTTAATTGAAATAAGAGCTGGTCCACTTCATTTTTGGTCTCTGATAGCCCCATTACCTCCTGTTGAGTGGCTGTTAAATATCGTTGTGCTTCTTCGTCAATTCGATGTCCACAAATACATTCTTCGCGTGAAAGGAGGGATGGGATTAAATCTGGATGAATTAACTTTTCAATCTCTTCACTTCGATCCTTTTGAGCAATTCTTTCAAACCGTTTGATTGCTAACGAGGAGAAGGCTAGAGAACCAGAACGAGATAATAGAAAACCTAACTCTTTCATTTTCTTATCAAATGCTTGTTTTGTTGAGCTAATTGACTCCAATAATTTTTCACGATTAATTTGGTATTTTCGAGTTTCTGCACCATCTCGAAGTGCATCCTCGACGCTTGAGAGTTCTTTTTTGGCCGCACTTACTTCTGCTTCTAATTCATAGAGTTTTTCTTTTTTCGCAGATTTCGCTTTCTCTAATTCATTTACGCGCGAGTATTTTTGGCTTAACTCACCTTCGACGTTTTTAGATACTTCATCCCGTAATTTGACGATTGTTTTATTCAGATGATCAATAGAATTATCGAACAACTCTAATCCCATCATTCTCTTTATTGAATCACGAATTTCCGAGTAGGCTTCTTTTTTACCGAGGTGGTCCATTCTTTCACCATCGAAGAAGAAGAAGGTGTGAAGCTTATATGGGAGAATGCGATTGATTTCATAAGAAATATCACGTACTTTTGTAGTTTGTTTATTAATTAGATTGGTTTTTGTCAATTCAACTTTTTGATTGCTAACTTTATTTTTCGGGAACGTCAAACTTTTTTGGTCGTAATCGTATTTTGCTTCAAGACGTCGTTGTAGTTCATATGAATAGCCGTTGTGTTCAAATTGAATTTGAACTTCCGCTTTTAAGTCAGTATGATTTTCAGAACATTCATTCACTGCTTTGTTATTGAATATAAAATCTGGGTTTGGAAGTTTTAATTCTCTACCATAGAATCCCCAAATTAATGCAGTTAACAGAGCAGTTTTTCCGCTCCCATTTTCACCATGAATCACGGTAACGTTTTTTTCTGCACCGTAGGCAAAATGAATAGAATTGACACCATAGTATTGACGGAAGTTTTCAAGTACTAAGCGCTTTAGAATCATTTTAGATGTACTCCTTTTTAATAATTTTCGAGAATTCATCCGGTAGTTGTGCCGCTGTAAAACTTCCTTCTTTATCTAAGTATGCTTTCTCAAGACGAATGATATTTTGAAGAATACGTTGTTCAGTTTTTGATAGTTCATCAAGTAAGGCATTCACATTTTTTTCATTTGAAGAACGGTGTTCCATACATGTTCACCTCCTAATGTTTCATCACAGGTCAATTAAATTAAATGCTTCTTTAACTGGATTGATCACTTGCAGTGCTTGAAATTGATTTTCAGATATTGAAGCGAACTCGTTAATACGTTTTAACTCATTCATTAGCAACCGTCTTTCAATATTGAATTCTTGATCCGTTAACAAATCAATTTCTTCTAGTGGTCGAGGAATCACAATATAGTCGTGAATGTACGCGTATTTTTTTCCTGGGCTTTTTCTTAAAATTCTTCCTCGACGCTGAATAAATTCTTTGGGATTTGTCGTACTTGCTAATATATATGCTGTTTCAGCAGATGGAATATCCACCCCCTCATCTAAACAACGAATTGCGACCAAGACTTTAATGTGATCATCAGTAAAGTCTTTAAGAAGTTGTTTTCTGAGTTCTTTCTTTTCTGTCGAAGTGAAAGTTCTCGCGGATATGTGTAATTCATTATTTAAAAAATCAGATATATAATCGACATGTCGCTCGTCATCTGTTTTATGGTCACCACAATAAATAATAGTTTTTGACAGATCCGATTGTGATTGAAGTTGTTCTTTCAGAAGAAGATCTTTTTCTTTTGCTGCGTTGATTAATCGTGCTCGCTTGATTAATAGCATTTCCAGCATGCTTTTATCGTTCCCTGTTGCTTCTATTGAACTACTTTCTTGAATACTGATAAGTTTTGAGATTTTATTTGTCAACTCGTGATACTGTTCTAGTTCTTCTTCAGTAAGGGCAACTAAGTGGGGGTAGTAATAATATTTTGTTAAATAACCCGCTTGGATCGCTTCTTCCAAAGAAAAGCTATATATTGAACCGTTAAAGTAGTTTAATAACCGTTCAGTTCCAATTTCATCATGATGACGAATCGGTGTAGCGCTTAATGCAAGTCGATTTTGGAATTGTGAAGGCAATGATTTAATCGCCTGATCGGTCCCTAAATTATGAGCTTCATCCGCTACAAGTGTTCCGTGATCAGTAATTCTCTTTAATTGATTTTGGAAAGCTTCCCCTTTAAATGTATTGTTTGTAGTGATAATACACATGAAACTTGTTATTTTAAAATTATATTTAGTTATCATACCACCTAATGATGAATACCAATTATTCTTCGACCCATAGCATAGTATTGGTTTCATGCCGAAAGATTTGGCATCTTTCGCCCATTGGTCGACAAGATGCTGATAAGGACACAAAATGACTACAGCAAGCCGCTTTGTATGTTGAAATGTATACGTGATTGCCGTCAGGGCTGTAAGAGTTTTTCCGGTACCGGTAGCCATCTCCAACAACCCCTGATAATTATGATGTTCCCATTTTGAAATGGCGGTTAACTGATAATCTCTGGGAGAAAACCAATTTGGAAGCGAAGGTATAGTAGATGTTGAATCCATACTACAGCTCCTTTATCATTATTATTGTAGGTAAAACCTACCATCTATCACCATTATAGATATAATAAAAGAAATAGTTAATAATAAATTTTATATAGGGTTAATGAAAGGAAGGATTATACATGGATTATTTTTTCTCGTTTCTTAAACAAATAAATCCTAAAGCAGAAGAACTTGGGGAAAAAGTTCAAGATCGATATTTTGAAGATCCCGAGAGTGCATTATTGAATTCACGAAAAATGATTGAGGCAATCGTGAATAACTGGCTGGATATTAAAGGACTACAAAATACATATAACTTAAATGAAAATATCAAATTGTTACAGCAAGAAGAAATCATCGACCGAACTGTAGCAAGTGAACTTCATTTTATTCGTAAGAATGGGAACAGTGCTGCCCATGAGTCATTTACGAAAGAATCTCATCAAGTATTACCTCAAATTTGGTCAGCATTGCACACAATAATTGATTCATACATTTTGGAGTTTGAGAATCCGCCAGAAATGCCTAAGTATGCACCTCCAAAACCTTTCTCAAAGAATGATTTTGGCAACCATGATGACTTGTTGGACGTACTGGAAAGTCGCCTGATGGCCAAACTTCGTTCAAATGAATCTGCTGACGAAGCGGCAAATCAATCTGACACTGAATCTTTTGAGGAAAGTAAAGTCTTATATAATTATTTAGCTCCAGTGGAAAATCCGGATGAGAGCTATCTATATAATTTATTTTCTCGTTTAAATGAGTCATCAAAAGAAGCGGTAGAAAGTGCCGAGTTACCACTCAGTCCATTAAAGCAGTATTTACATGTAGAGCGACCGATAGAGAAGAAGTTAGTTGAATTATTATCTAAACCTGAGCAAAAACGCCTCATATTGTTAGTCGGAAGTGTTGGAGATGGTAAATCACATATTCTTTCAAACCTTCAATCAGTCGAACCTGAACTGATGAAGCGTTATAAAGACAAAGTTTGGAATGACGCAACAGAAAGTCTGTCACCACATAAGACAGCTATGGAGACATTATTTGAAAAGTTATTGCCGTTCTCTGATCAGTTACTTCAATCTGGAGATGAAGAGTTTGTTCTCGCAATCAACTTAGGAGTACTCCATAAATTTTTATACGATTACCTAAAAACTACTCCAAATGAGTATTCGTTTGAAGCATTGATTTCCTATATCGAAAGTTCGGGAATATTTGACAATGAAATATCTTCACCGTTAAATCATGAGAGTTTTTCGATGGTTAGTTTTTCTGATTATCCAATGTATGAGCTCACGAGAAATGGGACTGAGTCTGATTTTTTAATGAGGGTATTGGATAAAATATTTTCTCAGAATGAAGAGAATCCTTTCTATTTAGCCTACACCGAAGATAAAAACAATAATATAGATTCGATTGTTCATCGAAACTATTTATTGATGACCAATGAGAATATCCGTCGTAATTTTGTTATGTTACTTTCTCATGCACTTTTGAAAGAGAAAACAGTTCTTTCGATGAGACAATTCTTTAATTTAATTTACGAAATGATAATTCCAGGAAAGTGGTCTCAGATTAGTAAACAAAATGTGTTACTGGAATCATTGCTCATGCATGGAGTGCATCAAAAAATATTCATGAGTTCGAATGATTCGTCTATAGCAGAAATGCTTCGTCGTGAAGACCCGGTTTTGCAACGGTCAGAAAAGGTTGACCAGCTTATTTTAAAACTAACATTAGAGTCGAATGTGGATGAAATCGTGTCGAAATTTGATCCGATTACAAAAGAAGCATATGAGTTGGAAATGCTTGATGTTGAGAGAGCCCATAATTATACGCAAGCTCTGTTGCGATTGTTATATTTATCAAATCCAATCGAGTTAAGCATCTCGCAACAGTCGATTGAGGAGTATTCTAAGTACTTATATAGCTACTATACCGGGCACCGAAATGACTTGAAAGATTTATATACGATATTCAAAAATGCATTAATGCTTTGGTTCGGCTATGAAAAAGATAAGAAGATGTATTTATTTGATACCAGTTCTAAAGTTTCAAAGCGTTATCGGATTGCAAAACCAGTTCTATTTAAACTGCAGCCTATCAGTAAATCGCAGACAAATGCTGAAAAAATTAATCAGTTCCGAAATTCATTATTAATTCAGTTTGCCGTTGGAGAAAATCAGAAAGAAGTTAAATTAGAGATTGACTACAAAATGTTTGAATTGATTTCTAAAATTGATCAAGGGTATCAACCCTCTAAACTGGATTTTGATGATGCGATTCGATTCAGCGAATTTGCGAATGCTATTCGAACTTACAACAATAACAACGATGAGGTTTTAGTATATGTTATTCAATCAGGTGAAGCATTTATTTTGAAACAAGAGACTGATCCATTCAGTGATGAGGAAAAAGTGACTTTCAGTAAATTATGAGTTTTCGAGAGAAGGTATAAAATCATGAGGTTGTTACCAGATAAAATATTCGATGAGAAGCAAGTGATTGCTCTTGATAAAACTAGAACTAAAATTGCACGAAGACAAACCGCAAACTTTTATAAATTGTTTCCCTTTACTACGAGTCAAAGTGACTCTATAAAGGGTGCATTGAATGAGTGGGAAAATGAATTTGGAACGTTTGCAAGGAGAATTTCACAAGAAGAGTTGGCCACCAAATTATTTAACACAGAACATGTTATGGAAAGTTTGTTAGACCAGACTGAGACAAACCCAGATAATGAAGATGAGGTGCATGCGTTTTATACTGATTTGATTGTAAAAAGTAATGGCGGACTGAATATAACTCATCCAAGTATGTATAAATATATCCAAGGAAATAGTGCGACGAAGAGAAAGTTAGGGACATACTTAGCTGATTTGACCTGCGAAGCACTAGATGCAAAAGAATTAGATGAAATTCGAGCTATTTTTGAAACAACGGAACATGAGACGCTATTAGACAAAATGATTGTTAGATTACTTCCAAAACTAAAAAGTCGTAAATTCGATAACGAATACGCCTTACAATCAGCACAACCAATGAAACTCCTTTCGGAAGACTTAATCTATTTGTCCAAGCATCCACAGTATTTCTTGAAAGAAGCGAATTCTTTAATGAAATATTACCTTCATTTTGTTGTTTCACAAACCACAATAAAAATTAATGGTTTCGAATTGTCTAATTGGGACCATCCAACTAATCTTTTCTATACGCTAAGTCCTGAGACTACTGTCACTTCACGCAGGAAAACAATTAACTCCGGAATGAGTTTATTGTCTTCGTCTAGTGAAAATTTGTTTGCGCACGAACTAACGTTAGCTCAGTTAAGTTGTAATACGAATAATAAGACATTAAATGATTCAAAGTCTCGGATTATGACATATGACGAATTATTCAACGAGTTCAACGAATTAACTTCTGAAGCTCAAAATCAATTTCTCGAAGACGTAGATGCTCAATCAATGAGAATCTTACAATATTCAGGGTTAAATCAAGATTTGAAGAAAAGTGAAACTTTCAATGAGACAGTTAAACAACTGTTCTCTACAATGAAAACGACTACTCCAGAGGCGGCGCAAAAGAGATACGGAGATCAGGTAAAGAATATTGCAAACTCTCAGTTTACAAAACGCCGTGGCCGGTTAGGATATGTCCTATCACTTAACCAAGAGATGCTAATTCTTTTAAGTGCAGTCTCTTGCAAAGAAGACCGCATTACATTTGTAGAGCTGCTTGATCGTTTACGCCAACGTGGAGTAAATTTTGATAATGAATCAGCAACCGCATTCCTTTTAATGTTAGAAAAAATAAATGTCATCGATAAGAAGAGCGATAGTGGGGAGGCTCAATATGTCAAACCAATTTTATGAATATATAACTGAAAAAATAAACAGTCATTTCCTTTCAAATAATCCGATTTCTGGAGACAAATACTACTTGCAACTTGAAGAAGAACAGCAAGTGGAATTTATGAAAAAATATCTTCAAGAAGTAGCGAGCGACCGAATCAATACATTTGAGTACGAGTTGAACGGGTCTGTAGAATACTCGACAATCTCGATCGATTACGGTCGAAGTCGATTGATTGTTGCGACACAAACAAAAGGTGTTCAACCCGACTTCTTTGTTAAGTTACGTAACTTGGTAAGTGAACAAGAAGGTAGCGGTATAAACCACTCACTATTAGTCATTTATCACGGGCAACTTGATAGTATTGACGGTGGTGGTGCGAACCTTCAAAAAGATGGCATGCCACTAAATCCACAAAAAATATTAGAAGAGCTAAAGAACGAACTAAGGGAAATGGCTGGTTCTAAAGGTGCTTTGAACGAAGTGTTAGATTTCCATTTAAAAGAAATTGAACAGGAGTTTAGTTCGTTTAAAGGAGTTTCATTTTTTGACTTTGAAGAAATTCTTTCGTTGATGCAGCAACAAGTACTTACAGAGAAAGACTATAAAAAACTTAGACTATTTCATGATCGAGAATTAGATGCTTTCGTTCAAACGTCTTCTAAAAAAGAAATCCGAGAACGAATTCGAGAGAATCGTGATTTGTTTGAATTTGTTCAAGAGAGTCACTTTAATGAAACGATTGAAACGCAGTTACCAAAGAAGTTTAGCGAACAAGGAGTTTCAAAACTAAAGGACGACAATTGGAGTGAGCTGACGCTACAAGAAGTATTTAAACTAAAGGCAGTAAAAAACAATAAAAACTTTGAATTAGAAGGAATTTCTACAGTTAATACGGATATAGCTGTCACCATGTGGGATCGACCGCATAAGTCGACGAAAACAGGAAGACGAGTACGTTACATCGCGTTATTTAATCCATATCATGAAGAGATGATTTCATTACGAGCGAAATACTTAATCGAAGGAAAAGGTATACGAAAGAACCTTGAAGAGTCTCAAGTAACAATCGAATATACTAATCCAAATCTGCTCGTAGAATCCAGTGTGAAGTCAAACAGCCTATATTTGAACTTGAACATTCAAAAAGTTAATCAACCCATGCAGTGCATTGTTAAATATAGAGTGAAGAATGAGAGTACGTTACATTCGGAATTGAATATTATTGTATTACCATTTTCTCAGGAAGTTCTTAAAGACTATGCTGGAACTTACGAAGTGAAGCGTGATAAAGGAATGAATCAAGAGTATTTAACACTAGGGAACAAAGAAGGGGAGCTACGTTTGGGAAATGGTTCCATAAATCCAATTATTCAAGACACAGCTATACTTGTCTGTGAAGAAGAACCACATTCTACGTACCACTTTGACCAAGATGCTTTTGAAGATCACCAATTACTAAAATTGAAAGTTGGAGAAAATCAACCGGTTAATATTAAGCTTAGTATAGATGCATCCAAACCACACCCAGTACCGAACATAAGATTATTCAAAGAAAAGCGGGAAAAAGGAACTTCAATTGTATTAGGGACAGATGGAAAGTTAATTCTGAAAAACCAAGTCTACTACCCACAAAATGAATATAAAGATTTTTTAGACTATGAATTACAATGGGTGAAAGATGGAATCTATTCAGCTGTATTATCTTCAGGGGCGATTAACCCGGTTAATCTTGAATTTGGTAAATACTATAATTTACGGGAAGCCTATAATCAGTTCATTAATTTCTTTAAGATAAAAAAATCGATACCGATGTTGACTCATTGGGATGATCAATACAAAGAAGTTGCAGAAAACTATGTAAAAACATACGTTGAAGCAATTGAGTCGATTGAGGAGTCAGATAGACTATTTGAATTAGGTCATTCAATTATGAAACTTGGTGTACTTCATAACAAACAAGAAGAAATTGTATACTTCACTCCGTTTCATCCAATCAATGTTGCGTTTCAATTGGAGTTAAATAACCAACTGGGCCAAGATCAAGTATCAGAAAGTGTGCTTAAAAGGTTACGTGGAGATGCTTTAGCTCCATATTTATGGTATGAGGGAAAAGAGTATAAAACTGAAGCGCAGTCTACTCTTCCTGAATGGATGATTTATCGTGTGAAAGAGAAAGTAGTCGTCGCAAATGCGGATCGCTTTTTGTCAGAAGTTGTAAAAGAGAAGATGAGTCAATTTGTCGACCATTTCTCTTCGTTATTTTTCCGAGCAAACCATTCATTGACTGCACCAATTCAAATGAATGTAATAGAAGTTATAAATGATGAAATGGTGTTAAAAGGTGTTGTGGAATGGATGTTTGAGCAACTTAAGAAAAACATCGAACAAAACAGTGAGCGACTTGTTCCGGTCGAATTGAAATTATACAGTGAATCTGGAAAGTATAATAGTGCATTTGATCAGTTTGCATCTAAAGACTTCATGAGTGGAGATTGGGAACATTTTGAATTTGTATATGACTTAGTTCCAAAAAACTTTGTGTTGTCACCAGAAGAGGTTGCAGAAAAAATTCAATCACTCATAAACCATTATCATATTGAGAACGCGAAATTCGATGATTATGAATATGCTCATATTAGTTTTTATAAAATGAGTGGTGAAGAACAAATTTTCCCTGATAAGATGGAAGGGATTAAAAGTGGCAATGCCATGAAAGGGCTATATTCTTCACTCGCGCCAACGATTAGAGACGGACAATTTAGCATGGGATTTGGATTGAAGGGCCATTCGATTGGTGAAGAAGATTTATTGATGCGTAGTGCAAAGTCTTTTAACGAGCTCAATGTTCACATGAAAGACAACGGTAGTAGTTCATTCACCCATAACATGACTGCACTAGCGAGCATTACTGGGGCGAGAGATAGTCATAGACTTCAAAACATTTATGACAGTTCTCATTGGGTAACTTTGATTGAGCCAACCGTTGATTTAGGGTATTTCTCTTCTAAGCAAGGAAATCCCAATAATGAATTGATTATCATTCATTACAATGATCAATCTTCTTCGTATCGCTACGATGCAATCACTGTTACAAAAAAAACAGACCAGTATCAATCGGTAATTAAAGAGTATTTAACAAGGGAAAAACCGGATATTAATTCAACTGAAAGCATTCGTGAAATCATTCAAACATTCAATGTGATTAACGGCGAGTGGTTGTTAGAGATGATTCAACAAGGATTGAGCAACGCAACAGCCCATAATATTCATAAGAGTCGAGAGAAATTCAGTCTACTAGCAGCTGTAAAATATTCACTTGCTATGTTTGCGACAGATGAAATCACATGGGTACCTATTTCACTTGAAGAAATTTTGCGAGTCGCTAAAGCAGTTGGATTAAACCATACAAATTCTCCGTTTACAGTGAAAGCATTAGGCAAGTCAGGTAGTTATTCTGATGATCTCCTTTTAATTGGAGTCGAAGAAAAAGACGCCCAAGTAAAAATGCACTATTATCCGGTTGAAGTAAAGATTGGTCGGAATTTAAGCAATGTGTTGGATAAGGCAAGAAATCAGATCGTTCAAACAAAGTACCTATTTGACGCAGATTTAGGTATCGGTGAAAACAATCCGACGTTTTTACAACAATACTACCGAATGTTCTTTGCGCACCTTTTCTTAGCCAATGCTAAAAAGCTCTTCGAAGGAAAACTATGGTCGGAAAAAGACCATCAATATGATTTTGAAGGAAAGCGTCTTCATGTCATTGAAAAATTAATGAAAGGTGAATACGAGATTTCGAATAATCTTACAGACTACTTTAATAAAGGGGTCGTGATTTCGTTTAAATCTGAAGAGACTGTATCTATGATTACGCGCGAGGATGATATCCTACTCTTCAATTTGCCAGAGCAGTACGGCATTAGTGGAAGTTCTTATTCGATTGAAGAAATTCGAAAAGAGATTTTAGATAACCATAAGGATATTCCGAAAGAAGAAATGCTTTCAGAATTTCGTATGGAAAATCGAATATAAGAAAATCGCCAGTCCATTGTGACTGGCGATTTTCTATAGCTCTTGGAATATTTCCAAGTCTTTCAACTCTGTATTAGAAGATAATGAAAAGCGAATCGAAGATCGAACTTCTTCAAGCGATAATCCGATGGCTTGCAACACATGACTCGGCTTACTGGAGCTACATGCAGATCCAGTTGAGACCGCCATGACGGGAGCCAGTTGTTTTACGAGAACTTCATTGTTAATACCAATGAATTGAACGTTCACAATGCCAGGAATTTTATTCGTATAATCACTATTAAATTGTATGTTCGAACCAAACTTTTGGGCTAACAGTTGAACTAAATACGCTTCAAGTTTCTCTAACTTTTTTATGTTTTTGGACAAGGCTGCTTGATGCATTTCAGCCGCCTTTCCCATTCCTACAATCAGAGGAACAGCAAGTGTTCCCCCTCGAATACCTTGCTCTTGACCACCACCATGGATCAGTGGTGTCAATTTTCTTGGAATCCCGTCCTCATCTTTTTTCACATAAGCAATTCCAATCCCTTTTGGTCCATTGAATTTATGAGCGGAAGCGGATAAAAAATGTACATGAGTTAGTTCTGAAAGACTAATTTTCTTTTTTCCAGCGACGTGTGTCGCATCTGTATGGAAAAGTGCACCGTACTGAGCAGAGAGTTCTGAAGCTTTTTGGATGTCATTCAAAGATCCTAACTCATTATTTCCCCAAATGATTGAAACAATTGAGGTAGGACGTTTTTTTAGCAAAGACTCTAATTCAGAAAAATTGATTCTTCCGAATCGATCGACTGATAAGTATTCAACAGGAATGTTAAGGTGCTCATTTAAATAATTGACGATTTCCAAATTAGATGAATGTTCGGCTACCGTTGTAATCACTTGATGGTCCGGCAAAGATGAACTTACACTCTTTAAAATCCAGTTGTTACTTTCGGTCGCTCCTGAAGTGAAGTACAGTTCGGTAGAAGAACAGTTAAGAAATTTACCTAACTGTTCTCGAGCATGTTCAACAGCGTTTTTAGAGTTTTCTGCCAGTGAATAATACTTGCTAGAAGGGTTTCCGAACTCTTCAAGAAAGAAGGGAAGCATCTCTTCAAGCACTTCTGGATATACAGGTGTGGTTGAGCTGTTGTCTAGATACAGCATATTATCCCTCCTGGAGAGCTAATAACTCTCTTAAGAATTGATTGGTACTTCTAGAAAATTGGAACATTTGATAAAGCTCTTCGGCACCTCTTGTAATATGTGCATTAAAATAATCTGGGAAATATTGTTCTTCCTCGATGTGCTGCTTCGCATGTTGAAGAATCATCATTTTAAACATCTCATCGTGTTCTCCTGTTAAGGTGGCACGATTGATTTCAAAATTTGAAATGGATTGACCCTTAACGCTTGTTGGAGTTTTTTCGTTTTTTAATGATATTCCAACGGCGAAACGAGCTAGGATGTTTGGTGTGATATGAGTTGAGTTTGCAATCTCTTTAAAATAGAGATGCGTTTGTTCAGTTAATTTAAGACGGTAGTTCATGAGTTTTTCACCTGCGCGTTTTCAAATTCAAAATACGATGGAATGACTCGTGTTTCTAAATGTTCATTATCAAACTGAAGACTATACTCTTTAGAAATCGATGGTTTGAATACGTCATAGTAATCTTTGCTAATCTCTGAGTCTGTAGATAGCACTAACACTTGTTCACCAAAGTTAGGAAGTAAGTTACGTAAAATGTTATAACGGTGATCTCGATCTAATCGCCCTAACAAAGTATCGAAGATAAATGGCATTTGATTTTCGGAAACTTTGAAAATTGCCCAGATTAATGAAAGGAGTAGAATCTGTTTCTCACCAGAAGATAGAGTAGCTACAGAAATTTGAGACTGGTCCTTAGATGACAAAGTTAAAGAGAAATCTTCAGGGAGAATAGATAGCTTATCTACGTAATCTTCTTTACGCATTAATGTTTTTAACATGCGTAACGCATTTTCTTCAACACTCCGAATGACTTTATAACGCTGTTGAAGTTTGAAGTCTTCTAGTAAAGCTAATGTTGAAGTAGCATTTTGTGATAATAAGCTCGATTTTGAAGTGATTTTCTCAATTTCTTGTTGAAGCGAAGCGTTTTCTTCCACTAACATCGAGTACTGATTTTGGAGCTCTTCTTCAAGTTTAACAATACGTTCTAACTGCTCGTTCAAATGAAGATTACTAACTTTGAGTTGATTCAATTCCTCAAATTGTTTTTCAAAATCCGCATGATTTTCTTCTCGAATCACTAGTTTTCTTCGTAATATCTTCAGTTCCTCTATGATTTCGTCATCGCGATTAATGTTTGCCAAGAGAGATGAGGAAGATTGAGCGTTTACTGAAGAAATCATATTTTCAACTTTTGCCTTCGAACCGAACGAAGCATCATGAATAATTTCAGTTTTCGGAACAGCCGTTTTTAAAGCCGCATTGAACTCATTCTTCAGTGAATCATGTTCTACAGATCCTCCTAAATTACGTGAAACATTCATATAGAACTCATCGGTGAAGACTTTTTCTAAATCTTCTACACTTCTTATCAATAGTTCTGATTCTACTTGTTCTGCAGCTTTTCCAAGCAAGTGATGATTGATAGAAAAAGCGTAGTACTCACTGAAAAAGTCTGACGTAGACTGCTTTAATTTCTGTCGTTCTTGTTCTAGGTTTCTTATTTCCTCTTTCAATTTTGCTTCTTCTTCTTTACTAATCACGTCGTGTGCGCGTAACGATTCAGAGAAGGCAGTTGTTTCTGCTTCACTAACTTCGATATTCTGAAGAAGCTGAGACTTATCGACTTGAACGTTTTGCAATTTTTGTTCGGATTCACTTAGCTGTTTTTTAAGCTCATCTAAACGTTTTGATTTATCTTTAGATAGCTTAGTCTTGGCTTCGTCTCGTACAAGTGATTCGATTGTTTCCGTTAATAAATCTGGAATCTCTAATTTAAATGCACTTTTCATCAAATCATCTAGGTACTCAGATAGTTTCCCTTCATTAATAATTTGATTAATTGTCTCTCCATCAAATAATGAGACATTAAACAAATAGAGGGGAGTACGCTCTAAGAATAATGAATAGACTTGACTCTTATCCTTCTCTGCTAGTGCAAAGGTATTTCCATCACGATAGATATTAAAGTATTCTTTAATATTCTTAGCGTCGATTCCCCATGATCGTTCAAATAAATAGCGTGATGTTGTTTGATTCGTTGTTGTTGTAAAAGTAATTTGGATTTTAGAAACTTGTTTAGTGGTACTATATCTTTCTCGTTGATCTCTTACTTCGCTATTGATTAACTTCTCAATTTCTTTGAAGTAGGATGGAGTGGGTGCTTTAATCCCAAACGCCTGACTACCGTATAATCCAGTGCGAAGTGCGTTTAAAAAGGTTGTTTTACCCGCTCCATTTTTCCCACCGATTAAAATAACATTTTTATTAGAGTTTTCATTCTTGAAATCAAATGTTTGATTTTTATATGCTCCAATATTCTTTAAGACAATCGATTCAATCTTCATCTCTCTCTAAAACTCCTTGCTCTTTGTAAAGGGTTAGATAGTCCTGGCTCAATAGCGCAGCGACATCTTTATTAAATCCTCGTTTAACCTTTACTCCTAGAAAATCATTTGCTGTTGTAAATAGTTTTTGAACCATATTGAAGTCAAGACCATGCTTTTGAGACAGAAGTTCTAAATCATTCGCTTGGTCACTCGTTAAAATCTGACGATCATCATGTTCCCAATCTAGATCAAATCCGAATACTTCGCGATAAAGGTCAGGTAGCGTATCTTTCCAATCTCCTTCACGAAGCCATAAGCGACGAATCGCTCGTAATTCATCATCCTGTATTAATTTATACTCGACGGAATTTGGAACTTTTAAATCACGTTGTAAAATCAATAAGTCGCGCATTAATTCAGTTCTAGTAGCTAGTGTGAAAGGACCAAGACCAAGGTGTGAGTATACTGATTGCCCATCCTCGTTTGTTTCGGTAACGACAAAGTGAATATTAAACTCTTCAGGTTTGCTCAAGTCAATATTGTGTTTTGCGATAAATTGACTTAATTGTGCTTTCGGAACAGCAAGAACAGACTCATCAGTCAAATCTTCAATTCGGTCAACTACTTTATGAGAAGTGGCAGCACGACCGCCTTTTTTCTTTTGCACGATGTAGATTCCATCTTCTTTGATTTCATGTTGAACTTCTAATAAATAGAAGGCGCCATTCATTCGTTTATGCATTCGTTTAGAACGGTCGTCACGAATGAGCACCATTTTATTACGGAACTTCAATAATGGCTTTAACCAGTCATGTTCACCAGTTTGAATAAAACCAGTAAGCGATTTATCTTGATTGACAACCGTACATGTCCAGCAACCAAAACGGCTATTCCCACAAGAACCAGCACTTTCTTTAATGTTTTGGTCAACAACTAATGGGCATTCGCTACTTGAATCCATGTACATTTTCTGCAGCTTGTGATGGTCTTCTCCCCACGGAGCTGGGTTTTGAAGAAGGTAGCTCCAAACATCATCTAGAACAAATTCTTTAATTGGAGCAAATACATATGCATTCGCTAGTGATGTGTGTCGCATCAATTCGCTACCTGAAATCTCATGGTCTTTTATTGATTGGCCTCGGCTCGTACTCTCAGATGAACGGACACCAAGTACCATAATAATTTCGCCGTATTTTGACACTTTATCCTTAATGAAGCGGTTAGCAGGATCGATTTTAAGACGATCTGTACACCATCTAAACGTTTGGTTCGGAGTAGGGTAGCCACGTCCGATAATATTCGTCCAAAAAGTTTTTTCTGTAAGTGGTTTAACTTTTTGTGTTTCGATCGGGAGATTATATTTTAAAGCGGCTTCCTGCATGCGGTGTAAAGAGCCGTTAATCATGGAAACGACGAGTGGGTTTTCTACCAAAGTGTCAGAAGAAATGATAAATACCTTCTTATGCAACTGTTCTGGTGAAAGCTCTAGCAACGCTTCGAAAATGAGTTGAGTCGTTAGTGTAGAATCTTTTCCGCCACTAAATCCGACCACCCATGGACGTGTGTCATTTAAATAAACACGTTTGATCAAATCGATGGAGCGTCTAGAAACAGTATCTCCTTCATGCTGAGTAAATAAGTTACTAATAATACCTTGTGTCATAAATTGTCATCCTCTCGTGCCAAAACAGTCATAATACGTTCATGCTTGGTTTTTGTTGATCGAAATCTTTCTCTTCTTTCGTGAGCTTGATGCCGATTAGCGATTTGATTCGTATGGCAGTCAATCGAATAGTGTAGTTGTTCTTTAAAATTCTGCCGTTTTCGTTAAAGGCACGACCTTTCCAATCTTTTTCGTTTGAACGGCTCCAATCAATATCTTTAAATTTTGTAAGGTAGGCTGTCCATGTATCAGGTTTTTGTTCAATTAAAGAGCGCGCAACTTCAGCCGCTGCTTCGATAAATAAACCTTGACCCGCAATTGAAATCATACGTAAATCACGAGGGGAGATTTCTTTATTAAATACTTGTTCCCATTCATGAATACTATTGCATAGAGTTAGCCAAAACGTTTTGATGTTCAATGCGTCTTCTTCAGTTAAAAGAGCACCTTTTTTCTTATTAATTAGTCGTTTATTTGCATTATAAATATGATTTAACGCCAAAAGTTTTGGTGAATTCTTGGAGAGGGACGTTTTCTCCATTTCTGTATACCGTTTTAACAACGGAATCTCTTCAACGATTTCTTTAGTTAGGAGCGATAACTGATCACGATGGTCATATAAAATACCGATAGATGACGTTGTATTAACGGCATGTCGATTTAAATCTGAAAAAATTTGTTGAGATCGTTCTAGACCTTCATCATGAAAGAATACAACAGAAATTGTTTCATTACCAAGCTCAGGCATAATTTTTAAAGCCTCTTCAATCGCTGCTCTCCGGTGTTGACCATCATTAATTAAAAAACGGGAATCCAGTGCTATCGAGAGTTTGCCTAAGTCTTTAAAGTTTGGTTCATCTGTAAACGGAGTAAACTGAATTTCACCATCAATGGAAGCTGTAAGGGATGAAAATACATAGTCCTTGGACTGGTCTACAATGTAATTCGTAATCTCTGGAACTCTAGATTTATTTAAAATCCGCTGTGAACGATATTGTGGCGGGACTTCCTCTTCATCGAATAAGAAGATTTTTGGGATCAGTTTTAACGGGCACATAACGACGAAATATTCTTTTTCTGCCTGTTTTCCTCGTAATGCGGGGAAGTTATAGCTGAAATTAGGGTCCATGCAATATCCTCCTTCTATTTATCACGTACGATATTACGTACGTAACTTATTGTTTTTATAATGAAAGTCTAACATATGTGTTCGTATAAAAATAGCGAACAGACTTTGCAATATAGAAATTTCGATAAAAAATCTCAGCGGGAATCCGCTGAGATTAAGCTGTTAATAGTTTGATCAAAAAATCCTCCTCAAATAAATCACTGCTTGATTCTATAAGTGAATAAATGCTCATCGTACCTAGTTCGATATATTTTCGCATTGCATCACGAATGTCTTTTTCTTCTGTAATTTCCTTTTGCATGTCATTGATGATTAAATGCTTACCCAGGAGATAGTCATTTCCATTGATGATCGCACCCATATCCCATGCACCAGTTTTAAGTTCGTCGGGTAATGGCGATTGATTATTAAAATTTTCAATCCCGTGCATTAAACATATTTTTACGACAAAGGGTCTAGCGTCTTTTGGCGCAAAGTGATCCAAGTGTTGAATAATTTCATCGATTCGGTCTTTTGTAATTTTAGATAGTTTTATTCCTTTTGAGTCCATAATTTTTATCCTCTCACAATTTCGAAGTACCCCTCACGAATGAGTGTATATTTATCGTTTTGGTTATAGTCCAACATAATCTGTTTTGAAGTATATTCTTTCATTAGATTCACATATTCAGGTGTGATTTCGGTATCCGTGGAAAGAATAACAACCTGTTTACTAATATGTTTGTAGAAATGTTCAACTAAGTTTCTTCGGTGATAACTATCGAGACGCCCGAGAGGTGTATCAATAATCATAGGTAGGTCTAAGTCAGCAGCTTTAATCATTGCCCAAATGAATGCCGAAGAGATGATTTGCATTTCACCAGCTGATTGTTCTTCTATGGCGATTTCTGCACCTCGTTCATTTTCAATTCGAATCATCATCATGTCTCGGTCAATGAATGCTCTACCGAATTCATCCTGTTTCCGCATGAGGGTATTGAGCATTTTATTAAACTCACGGCTTATCACATCAATTTTCCAATCTAGTACTTTCGTTGCGTACTCTCCAATTGCAAATTTAATTTCGCCAATAACTTTAACATCGTCTTCTAAATCGATTGCATTTGATGCGGTAGACTTAGTACCTTTTAACTTTGCTTCAATCGAACGAATTTCTTGAATGCACTCTTGTTCTTTTTTCTTTAGCTTCATATAAAGGTTTTTCGCTTTTCCAAGCATTTCTGTCGTCTCTTGGATGTTCTTATCTTCTTCATCGACACTTACAGCAGAGGGTGCAAGTTCGATTTTTTGCTGTAACTGATTAATCGAATGTTTAATGTTGTTCGACTTTTTGATTAAATCAACAATCTGTTGCTTGATTGTTCCTGCGTTGATACTCATTAAATATCTGCGGTCGTTTGGGGAAAGGTCGTGCCAAATGTTTTGGTCTTCTCTCTTGATTGGAGTATGTTGTGTTTTATTGGATAACCAAATCCCTTTCCCAATTTCTTCAACTTGTCGAAGTTGTTCTTCTGTCAACGGTGGATCGATTGGTTCAGATAAAAGTTTAGACATGAATTGGTGATAAGGCGCCAATACTTGTTCAATTTTTTGTTGGTCTGAAATGATTTGTTGCTCAGCATTTAAACGCTCTTTTAATTGATTGATTTTTTTGGATGCAAAAGATGGAATTGCTTGCTCAGCAAAAAGTTTAGAGATTTGGTCCATTGTTTGCTTATATTGAATCTGCAATGCACTCATTGAGGCAGCAAACTCCTCACGTGATTCACTATTTTGCGTTAACTTGTCGTTTCGGAGCTTCTTAAAATAATCAAGTTTTTTATTATAGGTGGAAACTCGTTCTTCGCTCTTGCTTCTTTTCTCAGACCATTCACTAAGTTGTTCTTTGAGGTCTATAATTTTTTTGTTGAATTTTAAGACCTCAGTACTCTTTTGAGCGACTGCGAGTTCGTTTTGTTTGCGAGAATAGATTTTATCTAAGTCGGCTATTAAATTATTAAAATGTAAGAATCCATTCATACGCTCGATGGTTACCCTAAAGTCTAAAGAATTTCGAGATGAAATAATACGTCGAATTTCTTCACCATCAAAGATTAAAAATTGAGAGGCGTCAAATGGAATTAGTTTATCAATTGTTCGATTAAAATCATCCACATTATGTGGGGTGATTTCTTCATTTCGTTTTGGACGTGCTGCACCAATCGTTCGTTTGCTGAATGTTTTATTCTCGGATACAACCCGTTTCTTACTATCATATTGCCAAACCACTTTAATTTCATAATGATGACCATCGCCTGGTTCGAAAATCAGTGAAGCACTAGCTTCTCGTCCACCCTTTTCAAAAAAAGAGTTATTAATAGTATTGGTGAACTGTTGCTGGAATTCAGCATCCGTCATTCCTCGTCTACCAAATAGTAAGTAGCGAACGGCTTTTAAGATTGTCGTTTTACCTGCACCGTTTAACCCGCCAATTAAAACGATGTTTTTCTCATCTGTATGTGTATCGAAATTGATTGATTGCGTATTTAAATAAGTTTTGTAATTATTTAATTGGATCCGCACAAACTTCAAGCCTGACTTTTTAGAATTACCAATAGATTGAGTTAGAGAATTACCTTTTTTAATCAAATACTTTAATTCTTCTTCTAACTCTTTTTGTCTTTTTGTTGGGGTTATTGCTTCCCCATAGTAATTAGCCTTCGATGTTGTGAGAATGTTTTGAAGTAGATTAGGGGAAAGGTCATGCCGTAAAGCAACTTCCTCTAAAATCTCTCTTTCAGTGTTGTAAATCTTTTGGTTCATATCGATTTCCTTTCTTCCAAACATGAGATATTCAGGTCTATATTCCTATTATAAAGGAAATGAACCTAAAAACCTGTAACTTTTTTAGAAAGGGTATGGATAAATTAGGTATACATAATTGCTATTTATATAAGGAGATGAAAGATGTGAAACGCCTATTACTACGCAAAATCCAATTCGCCCTCCAATACCATGGTGGGACGGCGTCTTTAAAAGACATCTATGCGTATGTTGAAAAATCATACTACCAACTCGAGCTCGATTGTTATAAAGATTGGAAAAGGCACGTCAATAAACAGATCCGTGCGCATTCCAGTGATTCAGCGAGCTTTACCGGAAAAGAAGACCTCTTTTATTCCACAGGAAATAAAGGCATTTGGGGCCTCAGACAATCCAATAACTAACGAAAGCGGGACCAATTTCACTTGGTTCCGCTTTCAATGTTTACAAAACATCACACCCTGTTGTCACATAATGTTCATTCCTGTACACTTCGATATTGTGTGCTAAAAATTATGTTAGGGGTTAGTCAATGGAACTTGTACAGCAATTATCTCAAATGCAACTCATCAACCAATTCTGGTTGCTTATGGCCTTCATCATCCCGATGGTCATTTTATCTCGTATGGTCGTGGCAGGGACGCGCTTCTCGCCGATCCTCGTCATCTTCGGTCTCGGTCTCGGATTCGGTATGGTCGAGCTCGGTATCGCGACTCCAGGTCTTCCTGAATTCCCGCTCGTCGACTTCTTGTCACGGACGACAATCATCGCGTTGGTCGTTTCGTTCTTCGTCGGTGGACAAGAACTTCGTAAAATCTTAAGCAAACAAGAGCTCGACATGGAGGACATCGTCGTTCCTTCTAAAGAAGAGATGTTCCTCGGGACAGGGCGTACGCAGTTTATCTTTATCCTTCGTTCGTTCTTCTTGCTCGTCGGTTTGGAAGGGTTCTTCCGCATGGCAATCGAGCCAGGTACGGCAGAAGGGATTGCGCTTTACTACCCAATCCTCGCACTTCTAGGTCTTGCGGTGTCGTTCTTACTCATCGACCATAAAGCACAGATTCAGGACAAGAAAGTATACATGCAAAAAGGTGTCATCGAGACAGTTCTCTTGCTTGTCATCTTGTTCGTCTCATTCTTGATTGCGACAGCGGTTCAGCCGATTATCGCACTTCCGCAAATCTTCTTTGCGATGTTGATCTCGTCGGCACTCGGTGCCATCTTCCATAACTGGACGTATGGGCCGTCTGTCCGCGCGCTTCTCTTCGCAGGGATCCCGGTCGTCTTGGCTGCCAACTTCATGGTCGGTGGGTCACGAATCGGTGACGCGTTCGCGATCGAAGGCATGAACTCGATTCTCGTGTACGGTTTCTTCGGTCAGTTGTTCTGGATGTTCGGTGGAATCGCGCTCATCATGTGGTTTGCTCGTACGGGTCACATCCGTAACCTTGCGCCAGGTATGGCGGGGTCACTTTCGCACAGTGGTCTCACAGGTGCATGTACAGCCGGAGACTTCGGTCAAGTGGCGGCAAAACGTGCGCCAATCATGATCAACATCCCGTTCTTCGGACACATCTTCGTCTTCTCGATTCTTGCAGTCAGTGCCGACAACGGCGCGCTCTGGATCTGGCCGACAGCTATCATTGTTTTGATTGGTCTCGCGCTCACGGCGCTTGCGTTGAAAAACTTACGTGCGGCGAACGGGGAAGACTTTAAAGAAGTCAAAGCGCTCATGCAGTTCTCGTTCGGATGGCAGATGATGGCCGTCTTCGGTGGTCTCGTCATCTTGACGTTCAGCACGATTGCATTTGATTACACGACAATGGCACAATCGTCAGCAATCTCGCACTTCGGCTTGTTCGCAGCTGTCCAAGGCGGTATGTTCGGGACGGAAGCATCGCTTCTCATCCCGCTCATCTTCTCGATGCCGTTCCTCGTGCACCCGATCGTTTTCTACATGTTCGGGAAAGCACTCGACAACAATGGCGAAATGCCACGTGTGCCGGTATATGCGATGGCGCTCGTTGGTGTCGTCGGTGTATCTGCAGCGATTTTCGTTTTGTAACAGGACTCCGCTCTGACTTCGGTCAGGGCGGTTTTTTGATGAAATGGATATGGTAGACTTTGGATAGTGAAAGTGGGGGAGAGCGTATGAAAAAATGGTTGTTCATCGGTTTTATTGTGTTGATTGTAGCTAGAGTTTGGGTGGCACCGATATATACGTCTAAACCCAGTGAGACTGACTTTGTGAGCTGGTTCGAGGAAACGTATTCGGTACAATGTGAAGATGAGAGCTGTGATTCGTTCGAGCTGATTGGGGATCAGACGAATACATATGTGAATGAAGAGGGATATATGAAACAATCCAGTGGCTTTTTCACTTTTGACATGGAGGTAAGGCGATTATATCGAAGTGTCGAAGAACCCGAACGAGTCGGGACGATTGAAGTCAGATGGAATCATGATTCGTTCGAGATTACAGAAGAAACGGGCATCTTTGTATCTTCGCCATAGGAGGCTTGAAGCATGCTGATGATCACTCAAGATGTAAAGGGAAAGCGCTATGAGGCGCTCATTGATGTGTTGTTCAAGCATTGTACTCATTTTGCGTTCGTGGAAGACAGGCGACGAATGGAGATCGAAGACGAGCGTCTGGCGTATATGGATGTACTGACTGAAGAGATTCGTTGGGATTTGATGGAACGGACCATCGTAAGTGAATGGGAGACAACACGACTGTCTGGGGATACGGCGTATCAGTATTCGTTTCACATCAATTACAGGACAACGCAATTCCTAAAAGAACATGGTGGCTCGTTGTTCAGTTGGATCCATCCAGAACTTCCAGAAGACTTGATGTTTTACGCGGGGGATACGTGCGTGCTCGCGGTATGTTCCCATGAAGCGTTCTTTGTCGTCGATGAAGCGTTGTGGGATCAGATTAAATTAGATGAATGATTAAGGTCACCTTATATACGGGTGACCTTGTATTAAGTCAACTTGCTAGGGAGTGGTCTCCAGTCTGAATCTTTTTTATCACATTCATTTGGTTTTCTGACAGAATCACAAAAGAGCCGATCACTCGCACCAAATTGAATGTAATTTTGTTGAGCCTGTCGAAGCGACACTATATTCGCACCGCCTTCATAATCGGGATTGTCGAATTGAACCCCGTCATCCTCCCAAAAGCAGATTCGACAAATGTCGTATGTGCCTGGTGGTTCCTCTTCTAACGTCTGGTAGCCACAACATGGGCATGTGTATCTCACCATCATCACCTCATTATTTAGTATAGAGGATACAAGCAAAAAGCGTCCGACCTTTTCTCAGGTCGAACGCTTTTTCTGTCATCACATCACCATCGAGATCAACGTCAAGATGGCGAGCCCACCTTGTGTCAGGATAATCTTCTTGTCACTCGTGATACTGCCATATAGGGCAACGAGGATGATATAGGTCAGAATCATGGTGACAATCTCGAGCGGATTAGGGGAGACGTATAGCCCGTATAAGAGCCCGACCCCAATCAATCCGTTATAGACGCCTTGATTTTTGAACAAAACCGATACGGAGTCTCTCGTCAGCTCGTCTTTCGACATGCGGAAGATACGTGACGTCGAGGAAGATGCCGTCGCAATCGTCTCTATATAGAAGATATAGAAGAACTCGATCGCGACGAGCGTCCCGAGCACAAGGGTGAGCGTCGACAAATTAGTTGACCGCTGCTACTTGCAAGACCGGTTTCGCTGACACATAGTTCGCGACGTTTTGTGCGAAGTTGATGAGGACCGGGTTTTGGTTATGCTGCTCAAGAGCGGCTTGGTCTTCCCAGTTCTCGATCATGACGAAACGGTTCTCGACAGAAGTTGACTCGTATAAGTCATATCCGACGCAACCCGCTTCTTGTTTTGATGAGTCGATTAAGACTTGGATGTCACGCAAGAAGTTCTCGCGCTGTGATGCTTGGATATCGAAAGTGGCATTTACTAAGATCATGGGTAATTCCTCCGATTGTGTGATAGATTATTTGAACGAAGTGACCGTTTGAGCGTCAAGACGTACAGATTTATAACCTTCTTCTGCCGCTTTTCCGACAGACAAGATCATGACGGGTACGTAGCGATCTTTATCGAGACCGAACGCTTCTGCGAGTTGGTCTTTTTCGAATCCACCGATCGGGTTCGTGTCATAGCCGTGTGCACGTGCTGTGAGCATGAATTGCATCGCTGCGAGACTAGCGTCGATTTTCACGATGTCGTTCATCTCTTGTTTCGAGAGGTTTTTGTAGTAAGGGATGATTGCGCCGAGCTGTTGGTCACGCACTTCTTGTGGCATTTTGCCTTCTGCGACCGCTTGATCGTAGATTTGTTCACCGTACTCGTAGCACTCCATGTCTCCGAAGATGAGGAGCATCGCTGACGACGTGTCGTTTTGACGTGTGTTGAAACGGATGAGTGGCTTGAGCGTCTCTTTCGCTTCTGGGCTCTCAACGACGACGAAGCGCCATGGTTGCATGTTGACGGATGATGGAGCCGTTGTTGCTTCTTGGATCATTTCGAGCATCTCTTCTTGTGAGATTTTAACGTTCTCATCATACACACGGATTGATTTGCGGTCGAACATGATATCTGTAAATGTGTTGTTTTCGAATGTAGTTGCCATTGGTGAATTCCTTCTTTCTCTGTTTAGGCGTGGCTGTTCAATTTTTGAAGCAACCCGGATAAGTGGTGAATCTCTTCATCGGACAAGGCTTGTAAGACGAGGTGGTTTGCCCGTTCGTCTCGCTCGCAATCCCTTAGATCTTGCTCTGCTTTCTCTGTCACGCGGACGAACATCTCGCGATGGTTCTCCGCGTTCCGCTCTCTGACGACATATCCTTTCTCTTCAAGGATTTTTAAATGTCGGGTGATCGCGGCATTGTCGATTTTCATTTCTTCTTTAATCACGCGTTGCGAACAGACGCCTCGTTCTTTGACGATTTGTAGCATCTCGTAGCGAGTCAGGCTGAAGCCCGTCTCCCGTTCGAACGACGATGCGACGTTTTGTTCCGCCAACTTGATTTGGTAAAGTAATCGGCTGATTTCACGTAGGTCCATTGCGTCCCACCTTTCTCAATTGACTTATCAATTGTTGACTTGTCAAAGGATACAACGTTTCGGATTGTCTGTAAAGTCAAACGCTCAAAAAAGACGACACCAAAATTATCGTGTCGTCTCGTCTTCGATGGGAGTGCCATCAAAATGATATTCTGTCGTGAATGTCGTCTCGTCGAATCCGTATAGACGATCGTATTCGTTCAAGTCCTCAATCGTTCGCACATCGAGGAAGGACGGGTCGATATCAGACGCTTTGCGCGTGAACATCATGTACCGTTCTGTGTAGTCGTCGTTGCCTCCTGGTTTTCCGTCGAACGAGAAGTGAACCGAATAGACGTCGGACTCCACTGCACGGATGACGTCGAGAATCCGTTGTTTCTGTTCGTCCGTATTGTTCCAGTCTTCATGAAACATGATCGAGACGTCGAGATACGTCTTCGGATTCGTTTTATAGATAGACGTCGGGGTCGGAGAGATTTTTGCTTGCGCATCATCGGACACTCCGAGCGGTACTTCCGCGCGGACGGTCTCTTCTTCTTTTAAGATTCTTTGCGACACGAGTCTCTCGTGAATCGTCCGCTCTGCCTCGCGTTCCCAATACGTCTCGAGCACGTTGTCATGGATGGAGCCGTCACTATATGTCTCGAGGAAATAGGTGCCGGCGAACGGTTCTTTCGTCAAAGTCATTTCCCCGGTAAATCCTCCCATATGCCAGTCGCGAGATAAATCGATGTCGGGTTGTTCCTGATACGTTTCTTTCACATAAGCACTGTATGCATCCCGTGCCTCTGACTTTTCATGTGTCGTATATACGAAGAGCCCGCCAGCAAGAAGCCCACCGGTCATACTTGCTACGATTCGTTTTCTAATCATTTCGTCACCTCTCGTTCAATCTACCTGATATTGAACGAGAATACCTCGGTCCAAAGTCTTATTCAAATCATTTCCATTTCCCTGTAAACTAAAAGTGCCCTCAAAGAACTATTGTAATTGCGTGTACTAATACATATAATACACTTAAAGAGTGACATTGATTATGAGAGGGTGTGACCCATGTTATACAAAATCGATATGAAAAGTTCAGAACCGCTATACGAGCAAATCGTCAATCAAACGAAAGAACTCGTTATCCGTGGAATTTTACGACCGGGAGATAAGGTGATGTCCGTGCGTGAACTCGCCACCGATCTCGTCATCAATCCGAATACGGTCAGTAAGGCGTATCAAGAGTTGGAGCGACTCGGACTGCTCGAGATGCGACGTGGACGTGGGACGTTCGTTTCCGAGGACTGGGTGGACGATGATGCGGCGAGAGGTCCGGTCATCACGTCGATTAAAAAAATTGCGATTGATTGCCATTATGCGAACGTGCCGTTATACGAAGCCATCGACGTATTGCGGAGGGAATATGAGAAAGTAGGGGAAGCCAATGCTGAAAGTTGAACAGTTAAGTAAAAAAATTGACCGTCAGACGATTCTCGACGGCATCGACTTTACGGTCGAATCAGGAGAAATCATCGCGCTCGTCGGACGTAACGGTGCCGGTAAGACGACGCTTCTCCGGACGATGGTCGGCATCATCCGCCCAGATATGGGAGACGTATTATATGGAACGAAAAGTATCTTCAAAGACGCGGGATTGAAACGGGACGTCATCTTCGTGCCGGATTCTGCAGATGCGCTCAAACATTACACAGTGAACGAGGCGACAGACTTGTATGAGTCAATCTATCCATCGTTCAATCGTTCTGCATTCCGTGAAACATTGACGCGTTACAACATCGATAACAATAAAATTCGCCAACTTTCAAAAGGACAGAAGGCGCTCGTCACGTTATCGCTCGCCTTCGCCGTCCAAGCGAAATACTATCTTTTGGACGAACCGACGGACGGTTTAGACGTCGTCGCCAAGTCAGACGTATTGAAACTGATGATCTCCCAAGTCGAGAAACGGAACTGTTCGATTATCGTCTCGAGTCACCAGTTACATGAACTTGAACGAATCGCCGACCGTATCATCATGATCGAGAGCGGACGTGTCAAAGCGATCATGTCACTCGAAGAGGCGCGTGCTCTCAGTATCAAGTGGCAAGTCGTCTTTAACGACCATGTCCCGGTCGAGTTGCTCGAACGAAAAGATATCGAAATCATCAGCGTGACAGGGCGGGTCGTGCTGTTCATGGCGAAAGAACGGACGGAAGAACTCGAGGCGTTCGTCGATTCATACAATCCGATGCTCATCGAAGAAATCCCGATGTCTCTCGAGGACGTCTTCCGTATCCAGTTAGGAGGAGAAGCTCATGCCGTCTAAAGTGTTGTTGAAGAAAGATTGGAAACAAGTGTCGCTTCTTTGGATTTTGCTCGTCTTCTTAGGGGTCGTTGCCTTCACGGTGCCAGTGTGGACAGAAATGCAAGTATATGAAGAACAGATTAGCGACATGCAAGAAAATCCAAGTCAGTATTCGGATGTTTTACAGGGAAATGTAGAAACAATGAATACCGAGGATTTTTTCAATAGTAATTCTGACTATGGTTATCTTGGTGGACTTGAATCACTCATTCCGATGGGGGTCGTCATTTTCTTATTTGTCGTCTTCGGTGCGCTCATGGCGTCTGTCTTGATTGGAAGTGAACGAAACAGTCAAATGTCGGACTTTTCGATGTCACTACCATACACCCGCACCCAGCTTTACATATCAAAGTGGGTGATTGGCGTGACGGGTATCGTTGCAGCGACATTGGTTGGTGGAACGTTGATGTTCCTCATCATCCGTCTTTCTGACTACTCCTTCTTGCTCGAAGGCAATGAATTCAAAGTGTTTGGGTTGATTCTTTTCTTACTATTATCGGGAATCTCATTTTTCTCTGTCTCGCTATGGATGGGGTCGTTTGGAGGAGAGTCGATTTCACAAGTCGTATGGACGTTCGTCGCCCTTGTCTTTCCGATGGGGATCTTACTCCTCATTCAAGGGTCACTTTTTGCCTTATCTCCAAATGCTTCCTATACATTTTTTGAAGATGCGTTTGAAAGTGTGCCGATGCGAATCCTGTCACCTTTGAATAACATCGTCAATACGGACATGTATTTACTCTTTGATTCTCGAGCGGAGTGGACTGAGTTTCTCACAATAGGACTGTTCAGTCCTATTGTCTTCATCGTTCTCACATTTGGTCTAGGGCTGTGGATGTTCAAGGAAGCACCTCAAGAGAACAATGGTCGCTTCTTCATGTTTTCGAACTGGTTGTGGCTCATCCATATCGTCATCGTCATTTGTTTCGCGATGTTAGGCGGCGTGTTCTTCTCGGGTGTTTTTTACCCGCAAAGCGTGATGTTGTATCTCGTCGGCTTTGTAATTGGTGCATTTCTAGCGCACTTACTCGCCAAGCGCCTGCTCTACCGATTCAACTTGAAACTAAAATCGTAAGGAGGTACATCCATGAAACGCTTCTATCTGTTGCTCGTACTCGTCATCTCATTATCAGGT
This sequence comes from Exiguobacterium sp. s101, assembly GCF_018617835.1. Classification (NCBI taxonomy): domain Bacteria; kingdom Bacillati; phylum Bacillota; class Bacilli; order Caryophanales; genus Exiguobacterium; species Exiguobacterium sp. s101. The sequence goes on from NZ_JACSKX010000003.1 coordinate 149,679, forward strand.
TGCGCGAATCCGGAACCGAACGCCTTTGAATTTAGAGGTTCGAAAGTCGGAGACAATGCCGCCGTCGTCGGTATTGCCGAAGGTTTGCCGCTACATGAGTGTTATCGATCCGTCGAACTGCAGACGAAGAAGCGTCCTTATGGGTTGACCGTCCGTTACGAAGACCCGGGAATGGAGCGGGCGGAGCAAGAGCGTCTGGCGATTCGGAATGCGGCTGCATATTTCACGCTCATTCCGAACGCAGAGATCGTCCGTTTCGCCTTCCCGAACCGGACGTATGCCTTTTCCCGACCAGAGATGGAGGCTTGGTTCGGAACAGATTTTTCGAACATTCATCATGAAGGAGAGTTGAATAAAGTGATGAATCAAAAGCTTGAAAAACTGGATGCGACAGATTCCTATTTCAGGCGAGTTTGACAGCGATTGGATGACAAATCCGATCGCTTTTTTGATATATTCTGAAAATTATCGGGTAAAGGGTAGATGAGAGCGTTTTCTTAGCATTATAATGGGGTTAACTGAATGAGTATTCATTTCCAAGGAGGAACAGCGATGAACAAACCGTGGTTACAAGATTATCCAGAAGGAATGCCCCAGTCAATCGATTATGAGGTAAAGCCGCTCTATGAGGCGTTGTCTCGCGCAGCAAAGGATTATCCGAATCGTACGGCCGTCTCCTTTATCGGAAAGGAGTGGACATTCGCGGAAATCGATGATGCCGCACGTCGACTTGGCACGATGCTTCAATCGAAAGGGCTTGAAAAAGGCGACCGAGTCAGCCTCATGCTTCCGAACTGTCCTCAATACGTCATCTCGTTCTATGCCGTGCTCTATGCAGGTGGGACGGTCGTCCAAACGAACCCGCTCTATACGGAACGAGAGCTAGAAAACCTCGTCACGGACGCAGGTGTCAAAATTGTCATCACCCTCGACCTGCTATATCCGAAAACGCTTCGTGTCAGTGAGAAGACGGAGATTCAAACCGTAATTACAACGAGTATCGCTGACTACCTACCTTTCCCGAAAAACAAACTGTATCCGATCAAAGTGAAACGTGAGAACAATATCGTCATCGATACGACCGGATCGACGCCGTTCAAAGATTATAAGGACTTTAACCCAATCACACCGCTCGAAATCGATCCGAAAGAAGATGTCGCTGTTCTTCAATATACAGGCGGAACGACCGGTCTTCCGAAAGGCGTCATGTTGACCCACTTCAATTTGACGGCGAACGCGGATCAAATCACGAACTTATTCTATAAGTATAATCGTGGGGATGAGAAGCGCGTTCTTTGTGTCGTACCTTTCTTCCACGTCTACGGGATGTCGTGTTGTCTAAACTTCGGTGTCACGAACGGCTATGAGCTCGTGCTCGTGCCGCGTTTTGAAGTAACGGATGTCCTGAAGACGATTCAGAAAAAGAAACCACACTTCTTCCCAGGTGCGCCGACGATGTATGTTGGGATCCTGAACGAGCCGAAATTGAAGAAGTACGACTTGTCTTCGATCGAAGCATGTATCTCTGGCTCGGCACCACTTCCGATTGAGGTGCAAGAAGAGTTTGAGAAAATCACAGGAGGTCGTATTGTTGAAGGATACGGTTTGTCTGAGACGTCTCCAGTCACACATGCGAACTTCTTATGGGATAAACGCATCGTCGGCTCAATCGGTGCCCCGCTATCAGATACTTCTGCTAAAATAGTAAAAGCGGACGGGGAGACCGAGGCGGACATTGGTGAGATTGGGGAGATCATGCTGAGTGGTCCGCAGGTCATGAAAGGATACTGGCAGAAACCGGAGGAGACAGCAGCCGTTTTGAAGGATCGCTGGCTCGCGACCGGAGACCTCGGATATATGGGTGAGGACGGGTTCTTCTATATCGTCGATCGGAAGAAGGACATGATTATCGCAGGTGGTTTCAACGTCTATCCGCGTGAAATCGAAGAAGTACTCTATGAACACCCAGCCGTCAAGGAAGCGGTCTGTATCGGTGTCCCTGACCCGTATCGCGGTGAGACCGTCAAGGCGTTCATCGTCCTCCGTGACAACACAAACGTGACGGAAGAAGAGTTCGACAAACATTGTCGTGAAAAGCTGGCAGCCTATAAAGTACCGAAGTTGTATGAGTTCCGTGATGAGTTGCCGAAGACGTTCGTCGGTAAAATTTTACGTCGCGTTCTCGTCGACGAAGAGAAGGCGAAGAAAGTGAAACAAAGCAGTTGACACCAAGCGTATGCATGATAGAATAATAAATGAATGAACCATCATTCATTTTTCTGCAGAGGTAAGGAGCTTGGGGTTTATGACAAATAACATTTCAAAAAGTGACCGAATCATTGATGCGGCGGTCAAAGTGATTGCAAATCATGGCTATCACGGTGCAAAGGTGACAGCTATCGCCAAAGAGGCGGGTGTCGCGGACGGTACAATCTACTTGTACTTCAAAAACAAGGAGCATCTCTTGATCGAGTTGTTCCAAACGAAGATGGGGCTGTTCATCGACTACTCGAAGCAACAAATCGAGAATGAGGGGACAGCTAGTAATAAGCTATATCAGTTGATAGAATCTCATTTAAAGCAACTATCGGCCGATTACGACCTCGCTGTCGTGACACAAATCGAACTGAGACAATCGAACCTGGTACTTCGCCAAAAAATTGGAGAAGTGCTCAAACCGTACTTGAATTTAATTGATTCTGTCGTCAAACATGGAATCGAGACAAGAGAGTTCGACACCGATTTAGACTATCGACTCGCCCGTCAAATGATTTTCGGCACAATCGATGAGGTTGTGACGAGCTGGATGGCGAGTGGCTTCAAGTATGATCTTTTGTCGACGCTTCCGAACGTGCACCATATGTTAAAAAAGGGGCTTACTTAACAGTGAGCCCTATCACTAGCTCAAAAAATGAATGCTGATTCATGAATGATGGGAAGAATTGACTAAAGGGGGATCAACCATGAAAATTTTTGTTTTGCTGAAACGTACGTTTGATACAGAGGAAGCGATTCAGCTCGAGAATGGGGAAATTCAAGAAGACGGTGCTGAGTTCATCATCAACCCGTATGACGAATATGCAGTCGAAGAAGCGATTCAAAAACGTGACGCACTCGGGGGAGAGGTCACGGTCATCACGGTAGGACCAGAAGATGCAGATAAGGAACTTCGTACAGCGCTCGCGATGGGAGCGGACAAAGCCGTTCGCATCTCAATCGAAGACGATGTCGAGGATGCGGACCACGTCACGATTTCAAAAGTCATTGCGACGTATTTGAAAGAACAAGACGCAGACCTCATCTTCGCAGGGAATGTCGCAATCGACGGTGGTAGCGGACAAGTCGCACCGCGTGTTGCTGAACTTCTCGACATGAACTACGTGACGACGATTACCGGTCTTGAAATCGATGGCGCGACGGCAACGGTCACACGCGATGTGGAAGGGGACACGGAAGTCATCGAAGTCACACTCCCACTCCTCGTGACGGCACAACAAGGATTGAACGAGCCACGTTACCCGAGCTTGCCAGGAATCATGAAGGCGAAGAAAAAGCCGCTCGAACAACTCGAACTCATGGACATCGAACTCGATGAAGATGAAATTGAGGCGAAAATCGAGACGATCGAACGATTCTTACCAGAGGAGAAGAAAGCCGGGCGTATCCTTGAAGGCGATATGTCGACACAAGTGAATGAGCTCGTACAACTTCTTCGCACGGAAGCGAAAGTCATTTAAGGGGGAGATCATAGATGAAAGCTTTAGTACTCGCAGAAGCGCGTGAAGGCGCGTTACGTAACGTATCATTTGAAGCCATCGCTGCGGCGAAACAATTAACAGACGATGTGACGGCAGTCGTGATTGGGGATCACGTGCAATCACTCGCCCAAGAACTCGGAGAACATGGCGCAAGCCGCGTCCTCGTCGTCGAAGACGAGCGTCTCAAACACTATACGCCAGACGGTTATGGACAGGTGCTCCGTCAGTTGATCGAGCAAGAAAAACCGGAAATGATTGTCCTCGGCCATACGGCACTTGGAAAAGACATTGCACCGAAACTTGCAGCACGTCTCGATGCCGGACTCATCAGTGACGTTGTTTCCATTGAAGGAACAGGCCGCGATGCAGAATTCGTTCGCCCAATCTACTCAGGGAAGGCGTTCGAGAAAGTGAAGTTCAAAGATTCGGTCATGTTCTTCACAATCCGCCCAAACAACATCGATGCGCTTCCTCGTCAAGCAGGCGCAAGCGTCTCCGTTGAAACGCCAGCAGTTGAATTGAAAGACCTCGCGATGATCGTCAAAGAAGTCGTTCGTAAGGCGACAGGAAAAGTCGACTTGGCGGAAGCAAAAGTCATCGTCGCAGGCGGACGTGGTGTAAAGAGCGAAGATGGATTCAAACCGCTTGAAGAGTTGGCCGAACTGCTCGGAGGAGCTGTCGGTGCTTCACGTGGAGCATGTGATGCCGACTACTGCGATTACGCGCTTCAAATCGGACAGACAGGTAAAGTCGTCACACCGGATCTTTATATCGCATGCGGGATCTCTGGAGCGATTCAACACTTGGCAGGGATGAGTAACGCGAAAGTGATCGTCGCCATCAACAAAGACCCAGAAGCGAACATCTTCAGCGTAGCGGATTATGGAATCGTCGGTGACTTGTTCGATGTCGTTCCGATGTTGACGGAAGAATTCCGCAAGCACCTCGTCAATAGCTAATAAGCAAAACGTTTTGGGGTTGTTACCCTCCGTGGTATACTCTGAACATGAATTGCATGAGAGTTCTAAATCAGGACTCTCTCATCTTATTGGGGAGGTTTTTATAAATGGCTATTAAACACGCAACGACTCAATCGTTTGAACAAGATGTTAAAGAGGGCGTAGTCCTCGTTGATTTTTGGGCAACTTGGTGTGGACCATGTCGCATGATCGCGCCAGTTCTTGAAGAACTTGATCAAGAAATGAGTGACCAAGTCCAAATCGTAAAACTCGACGTAGACGAAAATCCTGAAGTCGCGGGTGCTTTCCAAATTCAAAGTATTCCAACACTCATGATGTTTAAAGACGGTCAGCCTGTTTCTAAAACAATGGGCTTCCAACCGAAAGAAGCATTGAAAGAGTTTATCGCGACAGCACAATAATTGCGTAGCAGCCGATGGTTTATCGGCTGCTTTTTTGTTTTGTCGACTGTAAAAGAAGGAAAAGAACAGGCAACTAGGGAATAGAATGAGTTATTCCGTAGGGTATTACTCGGGTCATTTTCCGATACATAACGTCTGATTTCTAATTTTTTTTATAAGATTTCCGTCGGCTTCCTTCATATTTAACAGACAGAAAAAAATAACTAGGAAGCGTTTGAACTGGAAGCTTTTATCATGGAAACAGACTGAAAATTTACGCTATACTCATGAGGAAGACATGATGGAGTCAAGTGACCTTACTTTACGGCTCTATTAAGTGTACGACTCTGTTCGAAGGAGGAATTTTCTTGTCGGTGTTACATTTAGCTATTTTGTTGCCGCTCCTCGCGGCACCGTTCATCCCGTTTTTGTTTCGGGGGATGAAGCAAATTCATACAGGTTGGTTCGTCCTGATCGTTCCGGTCGTCCTCGTCACCTACTTCGCCGGATTCATTCCGATTACGAGTGCAGGGGACGTCGTGACAGCGACGATTTCGTGGATGCCGTCTCTCGGGATTAACTTCACGGCATACGTCGACGGACTCAGTCTGTTATTCGCCCTCCTCATTACGGGGATCGGGGCGCTCGTCGTCCTCTATTCGATTTATTATTTGAATAAGGATAAGGAATCGTTAGGACATTTTTATGTGTATCTCTTGATGTTCATGAGCGCCATGCTCGGGGTCGTTCTTTCGGACAACATGATTGTCATGTATATGTTCTGGGAACTCACATCGATTTCATCGTTTCTGTTGATCGGATACTGGTATGAAAAAGAGCGTTCTCGTTACGGTGCTCAAAAATCAATGCTTCTCACTGTATTCGGTGGATTATCGATGCTCGGGGGGATTGTCTTACTCGAGTCGATGATCGGCTCGTACAGCATTCGTGACATGGTCGCGAACTCAGGTGTTATCGCCGAGAGTCCGTTCTTCCTTGTTGCGATGATTCTCATCTTGCTCGGGGCCTTCACGAAATCTGCGCAGTTCCCGTTCCACATTTGGTTACCTGATGCGATGGAGGCACCGACTCCGGTCAGTGCGTACCTCCACTCAGCAACGATGGTCAAGGCGGGTCTCTATCTTGTGGCCCGTATGAGTCCGGTGTTTCAGGAGTCATCAGTATGGCTATGGACGATTGCCGGAGTCGGGATGTTCACGATGTTCTGGGGATCGTTCAACGCTGTTAAGCAGACCGACCTGAAGGGGATTTTGGCGTTCTCTACGGTCAGTCAGCTTGGATTGATCATGTCACTTCTTGGTCTCGGGGCAGCTGCCCTTCATTATGACGGAATGGATGACAATATCTTTATGGTAGCGACAATCGCCGCTATCTTCCATTTGATTAACCACGCGACGTTCAAAGGTTCGCTCTTCATGATGGCTGGGATTGTCGACCATGAGACGGGCACGCGTGATATTCGAAAACTCGGTGGTCTGATGACCGTCATGCCGATCACGTTCACGATTGCCATCATCGGTTCGTTGTCGATGGCAGGTCTTCCGCCATTTAACGGTTTCTTGAGTAAAGAGATGTTCTTGAAGGCGACGACGAAAGTCTTCTCAGCCGACTTCTTTGCGCTCGATACGATCGGGATTTTACTCCCGGTCATTGCCTTCATCGGTAGTGTGTTTACGTTCATTTACAGCATCATGCTGTTCGCACGGACGTTCATGGGCAAAGCGAAGTTCGATCAGTTACCGAAACAACCGCATGAGGCACCAATCGGCATGTTGATTTCGCCGGTCATCCTAGCGCTTCTCGTTGTCGGTCTCGGGTTCTTCCCGAACGTGTTGTCGAACTCGCTCATTAAGCCAGCCGTCGAGTCGATTTATCCGACACTCGTCGCACAAGGCCAGGAAGTCGATGTCCACATCTACTTCTGGCACGGACTCACGCCTGAACTATATATGACTATCGGGGTCGTCCTCCTCGGTTCCTTACTGTTTTGGCAGATGGGCAAATGGATGGGGATTTACAATCGCATCCCACACCGTTTGACGCTTAACGGAGTGTACGATGGTACGCTCGTTTGGTCGAATAAGGCAGCGTATCGCTTTAAAGACAACTATATGACTGGTTTCATCCGGTCGTATTTGATTTATATTTTCGTCTTCCTTTCAGGAATGATGCTCTTTAGCATTTGGTGGTTCGATATGTATAAGTTCTCATTCGAGAACTTGGCTGAGATTGCGCCGTATGAATATGTTCTCGGAGCTGTTGTCATGCTCGGTGCGCTCGCGATTCTATTCATGAAGTCGCGTCTCCCGTCCATCATCTTACTTGGAGTCGTTGGTTACGGCGTAGCCCTTTTCTTTGTCTTCTTCGGTGCACCTGACTTGGCGCTCACCCAGCTCGTCATCGAGACGGTCTCTGTGGCACTGTTCTTGCTCGTCTTCTATCACATGCCAGAGATAAGCAAGAAGGAAGTACGCATGCGCTTCAAAGTAGGGAATGCCATCGTGGCCATTCTTGTAGGAACGACCGTGACGCTTCTCAGTTTCATGGCGCTCACGAATAAATCGCTCACGTCAATCTCGGAATTTTATAAAGAGAACGTATATGAGCTCGCAGCAGGGAAGAACATGGTTAACGTCGTCCTCGTCGACTTCCGTGGATTTGATACCTTGTTTGAAATCGTCGTTCTCGGACTTGCGGCACTCGGGATTTACACGATGATTAAATTTAGAACATCACGACGTACGAAAGGAGAAGGTGCACATGAAGCAAAACAGCAAACCCGTCAATGATGTCATTTTGCAGACGGCTGCGATTATCATCTTCTTCATCATCGTCATCTTCTCAATCGATTTGTTCTTTGCCGGTCACTATTCACCAGGTGGAGGCTTCATCGGTGGGTTGATGACATCCGCGGCACTTGTCTTACTGCTACTTGCATTTGATTCGAAGACGCTCGCGAACGTGCTCCCAATCGACTATCGTCTCATGACAGCGACGGGGTTATTGATTGCGCTCGCGACAGGTCTTCACTCAATTTTCTTTGATCGTCCGTTCTTAACGCACGCCTACGGAAAGTTTGATTTGCCACTTCTCGGTGAGCAGACACTCCATACGGCGATTGCGTTCGATTTAGGGGTCTATCTCGTTGTCATCGGTGTCACCATGACGATCATTCAAACGATTGGAGAGAGTGAATAATGGAAATCTTCGTTAGCATCATCATCGGTGTTCTGACGATGTGTGCGGTCTATCTTGTTCTCTCAAGAAGTTTGTTGCGCATCATCATCGGCACGGCACTATTTAGCCACGCGGCACACTTGCTCGTCTTGACGACGGCAGGTTTGAAGACAGGGGATGCCCCTGTCCTTGTGGACGGCGTGACTGAATTTACGGATCCGTTACCACAAGCGCTCGTCTTGACGGCGATTGTTATCAGTTTCGGTGTAACGGCGTTCTTCCTCGTACTTGCATACCGCACATACCAGGAGCTCAGCACGGACAATATGGAAGAAATGAAAGGAACAGAATCGTATGATTAACTTACCGGTCTTTCCAATCGTCATTCCTGCGCTTGCGGCCATCATTATGATGTTCATGCCAAAACGGGTCCAACTGCAGCGCGGGATGGCTCTTGGAGCTTTAGTCATTACTTCGATCGTGTCACTCTTTCTCGTACACACGGTCTCCGTTGAGGGAATTCAAACCCTCAACCTCGGGAACTGGCAAGCACCTTTCGGGATCAGTCTCGTATCGGATATGCTGTCAGCCCTACTCGTGACGACGTCGACACTACTCACACTATTTGTCGTATGGTTCGCCGTCCATTATTTTTCAGATTCGTATGAAGGGAACTACTTGTACATCGCGATGTTGTTCTTGCTCGTCGGGGTGAACGGTGCCTTTACAACGGGTGATATTTTTAACTTGTTCGTCTTCTTTGAAGTCTTCTTGATGTCTTCATACGTGTTGATCGTACTCGGTGGACGTGGTGTCCAGTTACGGGAGTCGATCAAGTACTTGCTCGTGAACATCATCGCCTCGGCGCTCTTCGTCATGTCGGTCGCTCTGCTTTATGGCGTGACGGGCACGCTCAACTTGGCAGACTTGGCGATGAAGATCCCGCTCGTCGACAATCCGGACGTCATCACCGTCATCGGTGTACTCTTCGTCATCGTCTTCGGGATGAAAGGGGCACTCGTGCCACTTCACTACTGGCTCCCGGGAGCATATGTGGTCGCACCGACCCCGATTCTCGCGATGTTCGGGGCACTCTTGACGAAAGTCGGGGTGTACTCGATTTTACGGACGTATACGTTACTCTTTGATGGGAACGGTGAGTTTTTACAGACGTTCCTTATGGTGCTCGCTGTCCTCACGATCTTCATCGGGATGACAGGCGCAATCGCCTATAACGATGTGAAGTTGATCATCATCTACAACATTATGATCGCGGTCGGGGTCATTTTGTACGGAATCTCGGTCAATACGCAAACGTCTCTTGAAGGGTCGCTTTACTATTTGATTCACGATATGATCATCAAGGCGGTTCTCTTCATGCTCGTCGGGATGATGATTGGCATCACCAAATCAGGTCAACTCCGTGATATGGGAGGGCTCATCACCCGTTTCCCGCTGTTCGGATGGACGTTCTTCGTCGCAGCTCTCTCGCTCGCGGGAATCCCGCCACTCAGTGGATTTTTCGGGAAACTATTAATTGTGTCAGGTGGAATGGATGAAGGGCAGTTGTTCGGTCCGTTGCTCGTCCTCTTATCGAGTCTCTTTGTCCTCTATTCGGTCATGAAAATCTTCTTGAACGGATTTTGGGGAGAGGCGAAGCGTGAGTATGATGGACCGCTCGTCCCATATACGAAACGTTTAATTGTCCCTGCCTTCTTGCTGCTCGTCATTGCGGTCGGTTACGGATTCGGGGCAGAAGCCATCCATCCGTACATCACGCAAGCAATCGAGCCGCTCGTCAATCCAGAAATCTATATCGATGCCGTGATAAAGGAGTGAAATACAGATGGCATATCAACTATTGATTAACTTTTTCCTGGCGTTCATCTGGATGTTCCTCACGGGATCGTTCACATCGAGCGGATTCTTTATCGGGTATATACTCGGGTTACTCATCTTGTTCATGATGCGCCGATTCTTCAAATCGGGTGGAGGTAGTTTCTATTTTGCGCGTGTTTGGCGGTTATTTAAACTACTCTTGATTTTCATCCGTGAACTGTTCCTTGCGAACTTCGAGGTGTTACGTCTCGTCCTCAGTCCAAAACTGAAGATTCAACCAGGAATCTTCCGCTATGAGACGTCACTCGACAAGGGATGGAAAATCAGCTTGCTGTCGATGCTGATCACACTCACACCAGGGACGCTCGTCGTTCAAGTGTCAAAAAACAATTCTGTGCTCTATATCCACGCACTCAATATGCCGGATAAAGAAGCGTTACGAAAAGACATTTACGATAACTTTGAATCAAGCATTAAGGAGGCGACAGAGTGATGGATTTACTAGACATTCTCATCTACATCTCGCTCGCCATTCTCTTGCTTGCGATGTTGATGATGTTGTATCGCGTCGTCAAGGGACCGACGACGGCAGACCGAGTCATCGCGCTCGATTCCATCGGGATTGCGCTCATCTCGGTCGTTGCCCTGCTGTCGATCCTGCTCGATACGACCCTTTATTTTGAAGTCATCTTGCTACTCAGTATTCTAGCTTTCATCGGAACGGTGGCGTTCTCGAAATTCTTAGAGAGGGGAGAGATTATTCAACATGACCGCGACAATGATCTTTGATCTCATTACCGGCATCTTCACGATCATCGGCGTCTTCTTCACTGTCGTCGCCGCGATCGGTCTCATCCGTCTCCCAGATATTTATTCGAGAACACACGCTGCCTCAAAGAGTGCGACACTCGGTGTCATGTTCGTCCTCTTTGCGGCCGTCCTTCACGTATATGTCGATGAACGGGTATTTGACGCAAGACTTTTGCTCGGTCTCTTCTTCGTCCTCTTGACGGCTCCCGTTGGCGGGCACCTCATTTCGCGTGCGGCGCACGCGAAAGGCGTCCCGCTTTGGGAGAAGTCGTTACAAGACGCACTGAAAGAAGATAAAGATAAAGGAATCGAATGAGAAAAAGACGGGATTCGCCACGAGGCGAGTCCCGTCTTTTGTTTAGATGAGATAGGTGAGGTCGGAAGCGGCGGTCGGATAGGCGACCTCTAAGTGTTTGACGTGTTGATGCGACAGTTTGTTCTGTATAATGAAAGAGAATAAGTTGATGAGCTCAGGGGCGTGCTGACCGATCAAGTGTGTCCCAATCACATGACCTTCTGTGCTGATCAATAGTTTCGAATAGGCGGTCGGGTCATTGATTCGTTTGTAAGTCAAAAAGTGGGACATGTCCGTCTCTTTCACGTCGAAGGCGATGCCCTCAGCTTCCGCTTCCTCCACGGTCAGTCCGACCTTGGCAATTGGTGGCGTTGTAAAGACGATTGTCGGTGCCGGACGCTCCGGGAGTGCCCGTGTATTCCCATGAAGCATGTTCAATGCGGCGATTCGTCCTTCCTGACCAGCAAACGGTGTGAGTGCCGGGTTTGGACTGCTGGCGACGTCACCAGCTGCATAAATATTTGGATTGCTCGACTGAAGATAACCGTTCACATGTACACCGTCGTGGTCTGTTTCGACTCCGGCCGTATCGAGGTGGAGTCGCTCGATGCTCGGGATTCGTCCGGTGGCGTTAAGGACCACTCCTTCAAGGGTAGAGTCATCTGATAACGTTAAGATGTTCCCATCGATTCTAGTTGGCTCAACGTCATGTCGGACGGTAATGCCGATATGCTTCGATTCCTCGACGAGTCGGTGGACGACGTTCGGGTCGAATGCTTTCAATGCACGTGAACGTATGAGGAGTGTCACTTCGCTTCCGAAACGTCGGAAAATATGAGCGAATTCAAATGCGATATAACCGGCCCCGACAATGTGAATCGATTCAGGTAAGACGTCGAGGTCGAACACATCATCACTCGTGATGGCATGTTCGCCTCCTGGGATATCAAGAGGGCGGGGCGTTTGACCTGTCGCAATCAAAAATTGAGGGGCGGAAAGTTCGTGACCATCGATGACGATTGAGTCTTTATCGATAAAGTGAGGTTCTCCTTGATATAAATCGATGTTCATCTCGTTCCAATGTTGCGTCTTAGACGTAGGAATCGAGAAGCGGTATTCATCAATCCGCTTTTTGAAAGATGACCAATCGAGTGAGAGGCTGCCTTCTACGCCAAGTTCGCGCATACGCTCGGCACGGGCGAGTAGTTCGGCCCCTTCGGCAAGCATTTTTTTCGGGTCACACCCGCGTTGAGGACACGTTCCCCCGAACGTCCAATTTTCAATAATGGCGATCTCTTTACCGGCATCGCGTAAAATCGTGGCGGCTTGGCTCGCGGCAGACCCGCTCCCAATAATAATGACATCGTATCGTTTCATAATATAAAATCCTCCTCTGACGAGATATCACACTCTTTTTCCCGTCTAGGAGGAAGCTAAACTGAGGTGAATGGAATTGAGTCATAGCGACCACATAAAACATAAATTAGCGCTACTTCCGGATGAACCGGGATGCTATCTGCATAAAAATGAATACGGCGAGGTCATTTATGTCGGTAAAGCGAAAAACTTGAAGAATCGGGTCCGCTCTTATTTCACGGGCGCCCACGACATCAAGACGATGCGCCTCGTCGCCGAGATTCGTGACTTTGAATACATCGTGACGGCGAGCGAGCTCGAGGCCCTCCTGCTTGAGATGACACTCATCAAAAAGCACGACCCGAAGTACAATATCCGTTTGAAAGATGATAAAACGTACCCGTATATCAAGATCACGAATGAACCGTATCCGCGGCTCTTGACGACACGGAACTTGAAGAAAGACGGCGGACATTATTTTGGACCGTATCCGAACGCCTATGCGGCGAATGAGACGAAACGTCTCCTCGATAAACTGTATCCGCTCCGGAAGTGTCAGCCGATGCCAAAGAAACTCTGTCTGTATTATCACATCGGCCAATGCCTAGGACCATGTGAACTAGCGATTGACACGGATTCGCAAAAAGAGATCGTCAGTGAAATCCGGCGCTTCTTGAACGGCGAGACGAGTGAGACGCTCAAGAAGCTGAACGTCGAGATGGGACATGCCGCTGAAGAGATGCAATTCGAACGGGCAGCTGAACTGCGTGACCAGATTCGAGCGGTCGAATCGATCATGAACAAACAGAATATGATCACGGCCGACCCGACAGCGCGTGACGTCTTCGGCTATACGCTTGACCGAGGCTGGATGTGCGTCCAAGTGTTTTATATGCGTGGGGGCAAGATGATTGAGCGAGATGTCTCGCTCTTCCCGATGCACGGAGAACCTTCGGAAGAACTCGAAAGTTTCATCGTTCAGTTTTATGAACAAAACGTCGTCCCGAAAGAGATTCTTGTTCCGGAGACGGTTCGGCTCGATCTTCTAAACGAAGCGCTTGGTACGAAGGTGATGCAACCGAAACGTGGGGCAAAGAAACAGTTGCTTGATTTGGCGACGAAGAATGCGACGATTGCGTTGAACGAGAAGTTCGAGTTACTTGCCCGTGACGAAGAGCGCACGCTACTCGCGATGCGAGAACTCGGGGAAGCCATCGGGATCCCCAACTTGTCACGCGTCGATATCATCGATAACGCGAACATTCAAGGGGCGGACGCCGTGTCAGCGCTCGTCGTCTTCGAGGACGGGAAGCCACTTAAGAAAGAATATCGGAAGTATAAGATTCGAACCGTCCAAGGGCCGGATGACTACGAGACGATGCGTGAAGTCGTCCGTCGACGGTTCCGTCGCTTGTTGACGGAAGAGAAGCGACTGCCAGATCTTCTGTTGATCGACGGGGGGGTCGGGCAATTGAATGCGGCGCTCGACGTCATCCAAAACGAGTTCGGGCTCGACTTACCGGTCGGCTCGCTCAAAAAGGATGACCGACATCGGACGAGCCAACTGTTGTTCGGAGAAAGTGGTGCTGTCGTCGAGCTCCATCCACGGTCGAGTGCGTTTTATCTGTTGCAGCGGATGCAAGATGAGGTCCACCGTTTCGCCATCACCTTCCACCGTAGCTTGCGGACGAAGAAGATGACGAAATCGATACTAGACGAGATTCCGGGTGTCGGTCCGAAACGTCGTCAACAGCTCATCCGACATTTCGGTTCGATGAAGCAAATCCGTCTGGCATCGCTTGAACAATTGAAGGAAGCAGGATTGCCTGAAAAATTAGCGGAGACCGTGCTTCAATATGTACATGAGGAGACGGATGAATGAGAGAGTTGAAGCAGAAACAAAAATAAGAGTCGATGCGGAGGGCATCGACTCTTATTTGTAATCGTCTTTCCGGTCTAGTTGGACGGTGATTTGGACGGCTTTTCGAGCGGGATCGGCGTAGCCTTCTGCAACACACTGGAAACGACCTGCAATCTGTTCGGCTAAAAATCCGGCTTCTAGTTGATAGTAGCCTGTCGCTTTAGCTTGAGTCGCAGGTGGTGGGGTCAATTCATATGTAAATTTACTCCCTCGTTCCTTCTTGAGTGTTAACTCGCCCCAACCTGCCTCTGCGAAGAAGGCAATCAGTTCATCGTCAGACATCGTCGGGAATTTACGGGCGACCCGTTTCCCTGACCAATAGATGACTTGGGCGTAATCTTCACCTAGCAAGTCCGTCAACACATAGTCGCGAAGAAGTTCAATCGCGAAAATTGGTTGGCTTATCGTTTCCATTATATCCCATCACTCCAATCTCTCTATATTATTATAACGACCAATCGGAATTTGGTCATCCTGAATTTTTGAAAAGAATGTGGCACAAATCGGCTAGGTTGTCTTGTCATACAAATTTCACAAGAGTAGAATAAAAGACAGAAAGCTATATCTGCATTTGAAAACGCTTTTATTGACAAAACGAGCCAATGCTCGTGAAAAGGGGGAACTAGAATGGCAGCGCATCGTGACTATTTTAGTCGTAAAGTCCATTCGCTACTTGGGGTCATTCCAATCGGTTTGTTTTTGATCGTTCACTTGTCGGTCAACTACTACATCGTCGATGGAGTGGAGTCATTCAACAAAGCAGCAAAATTTATGGAGAACTTACCGTATCTGTACTTCCTTGAAGTGACGATTATCGCATTGCCGATGATTTTCCATGGAGTGTACGGCGTGTACTATGCGTTTCTTGGATCGATCAACTCGAACCGCTATTCATACGCACGCAACTGGATGTACATTTTACAACGCTTCACAGGAGTCTTCCTCGTGATCTTTATCTCGTGGCACGTTTGGGAAACGCGCCTTGCGAAGTTACGTGGCGTTGAAGTCAATGCGGAGATGATGCAAAACATCGTCGACAACCCGCTCATGCTCATTTTTTACATAGTCGGAATCCTTTCGGCTACGTTCCACTTCGCAAACGGTCTTTGGTCGTTCTCGATCACATGGGGAATCACACAGTCACCTCGTTCGCAACGTCTCATGAGCTACGTATCAGGTGTCGTGTTCTTGGCACTATCTTTTGTCGGCATCCGTTCAATTTTGACGTTTGCAGGCATCTTGTAATTAGGGGGAATTTTACATGGCAAATCAAAGTTTGATCGTCATCGGAGGCGGTCTAGCTGGACTCATGGCGACAATCAAGTCGGCAGAGATGGGTGTTCCGGTAAAACTATTCTCGCTTGTACCGGTCAAGCGTTCACATTCAGTCTGTGCCCAAGGTGGCATCAACGGAGCCGTCAATACGAAAGGAGAAGGCGATTCTCCTTGGCAACATTTTGACGACACGGTTTACGGAGGCGACTTCCTCGCCAACCAACCGCCAGTTCAAAAGATGGCGGACAATGCTCCGAAAATCATTCACATGTTCGACCGGATGGGTGTTATGTTCAACCGTACGCCTGAGGGGCTCTTAGACTTCCGACGTTTCGGAGGAACACTTCACCACCGTACGGCCTATGCAGGAGCAACAACAGGGCAACAACTTCTCTACGCGCTTGATGAGCAGGTTCGCCGATACGAGGCACAAGGTCTTGTCGAGAAATATGAAGGTTGGGAATTCCTTCGTGCAATCGTGGATGAAGAAGGAATCTGCCGCGGTGCGGTCTGTCAGGATTTGCGCTCGATGGAAATTAAAGCGTTCCCATCAGACGCGGTCATCTTGGCGACAGGTGGTCCAGGGGTCATCTTCGGGAAGTCGACAAACTCGGTCATCAACACAGGACAAGCAGCGGCAGCGGTTTACCGCCAAGGCGCGGTCTATGCGAACGGGGAGTTTATTCAAATTCACCCGACAGCGATTCCTGGTGATGACAAGCTTCGTCTCATGAGTGAATCGGCTCGTGGGGAAGGTGGACGTGTCTGGACATACAAAGACGGGAAGCCATGGTACTTCCTCGAAGAAAAATATCCTGCTTACGGAAACCTCGTACCGCGTGACATCGCGACGCGTGAAATCTTCGACGTTTGTGTCAATCAAAAACTCGGCGTCAACGGTGAGAACATGGTTTACCTCGACTTGTCTCATAAAGACTCGAAAGAGCTCGATATCAAACTTGGTGGGATTCTCGAGATTTACGAGAAGTTCGTAGGAGATGACCCACGTAAAGTACCGATGAAGATTTTCCCTGCCGTTCACTACTCAATGGGCGGACTATGGGTCGACTACGACCAAATGACAAATATACCAGGACTCTTCGCAGCCGGTGAATGTGACTATTCGATGCACGGTGCGAACCGTCTCGGCGCAAACTCTCTTCTTTCAGCCGTTCACGGTGGAATGGAGGCCGGTCCTGCGGCGGTCAACTATATGCGTGGTCTTGATCAAGCGACAGAAAGCGTCTCGGACGCACTCTTTAACTTCAACGAACGTGAAGAAATCGAGCGTTTCAACGAGATCCTCGCGATGGATGGTACAGAGAATGCGTATCAAATCCACCGTGAACTCGGTGAACTCATGACGGACAACGTCACGGTTGTTCGCTACAATGACAAGCTTGAAGCGACCGACAAGAAAATCCAAGAATTGCGTGAACGTTTCCATAACATCTCGGCTACGGATACGGCACGTTGGAGCAACCAAGGGGCATCGTTCATTCGACAACTCGACCACATGCTCGACCTCGCACGCGTCATCACACTCGGCGCCCTCAAGCGAGACGAGAGTCGTGGTGCCCATTACAAGCCGGAATTTCCGGAACGTAATGATGAGCAGTTCATGAAGACGACGATGGCACGTTACAAAGATGGGGAAGTCGATATCTCTTATGAAGAAATCGACGTTTCGTTAATCCCGCCACGTAAGCGGGATTACTCGAAGAAAGGGGCGAAGACGAAATGACGACGCCAATGCAATCTGAACAAAAAGACATCCGTTTCATCATCGAACGCCAAGATGGACCGGACCAAGCGACGTATACTGAAGAATTCACGGTTCCGTACCGTCCGAACATGAACGTCATCTCGGCATTGATGGAAATCCGCCGTAACCCGGTCAACGCGAACGGGGACAAGACGACACCGATCAACTGGGATATGAACTGTCTCGAGGAAGTGTGTGGGGCCTGTTCGATGATCATCAACGGGAAGCCGCGCCAATCGTGTACGGCACTCGTCGATAAACTTGAGCAACCGATTCGTCTTGCACCGATGAAGACGTTCCCGGTCATCCGTGACCTTCAAGTCGACCGTCAACGTATGTTCGACGCGTTGAAAAAAGTGAAGGCATGGGTCCCGATCGATGGCACATACGACCTCGGTCCAGGACCGCGTATGCCGGAGAACAAACGACAATGGGCGTATGAACTATCGAAATGTATGACTTGTGGGGTTTGTCTTGAAGCGTGTCCGAACGTGAACGACAAATCGGACTTCATCGGTCCAGCGGCTATTTCGCAAGTTCGACTCTTCAACTCACACCCAACAGGTGCCTTCCACGCGGAAGATCGCCTCGAGGCACTCATGGAAGACGGAGGTATCATGCAGTGCGGAAACGCACAAAACTGTGTCGAAGTTTGTCCAAAAGGCATCCCGCTCACGACGTCGATCGCTTCGATGAACCGTCAAACGACGCTTCACTCGTTCAAACAGTTCTTCGGTAGTGACAAAGGTCGCACCGGTTCTGCGGTCGAGGCATAAGCGAGCCGATGACCAAGTACTTTCGAGAGCCGGGTTGGGAAACAAGTGTCAAAGCAGGGATCGCGCTCGATGTGAAAGTTCGATTTTCTGAATGCGATCCATATGGTCACATGAATAACACAATTCCGTTCATCTATTTTGAAGATGCGAGAATCGAGTTGTTAGAGGCGACAGGTTTCTCCTTGAAGGATGGATTTGTCGTCGTCGCCGATGCGCAATGTGACTATGTTCGACAAGTCATGCCACGTCAACAGCTGACCGTGCATGCCAATATCTTGACGGTCGGAAATACTTCATGTGATATTCATTACGGGGCGTATGACGGAGACCGACTTTTATTCGCAGGACGGACAAGCCTTGTTCATTTGTCGAAAGAAGGTCGTCCTATGGAATGGGCTCCGGAATATAAAAATCGCTTGCGGAATTTTTGCGAATCCGCTATCATTTGATAATGAGTTCACAAACAAAAAATATTCTGCTGGTTCGCCTGTAGAATTGAATTTTGAAGGGAGACCATCATCTCATGGAAAAAACGTTCACAGTCGTTGCTGATTCAGGAATTCACGCTCGTCCAGCTACTCAGCTTGTTAACACAGCATCTAAGTTCCAATCAGACATCAACCTTGAGTACAATGGCAAAACAGTTAACTTGAAATCAATCATGGGTGTACTTTCACTCGGAATCGCAAAAGATTCTACAATCAAGATCACTGCTGAAGGTGAAGATGCAGAAGAAGCGATCAAAACGCTTTCTGACATGCTCACTAGCGAAGGTCTTGCTCAGTAATTTGGGTAAGGGACGAGGCGCCATTGGCGACCTCGTCTTTTTTTGTCATGGGAACGTTTCTTTTTCCGTCCGATGTTTTTTGATAAGATAGGTGAGAATGGAAGTGATACAAATGAAACGAGCGATTGGAGTCCTCGATTCAGGAGTCGGCGGATTGACAGTAGTCAAAGAATTGATGCGTCAACTCCCTAAAGAGGAAATTATCTATATCGGGGATACGGAACGCTGTCCGTACGGGCCGCGTCCGCACGATGAGATTGAAGCATACACATGGGAACTCATTGAGTTTTTATTAAAGAGAGATGTCAAAATGATTGTCATCGCCTGTAACACGGCTACGGCCGTCGTTTTGAAAGAGGCAAGGAAACGTCTTGATATCCCGGTCATTGGAGTCATCGACCCGGGTGCCCGCGCGGCCGTAAAAGGGACGCGCAACAAACATATCGGTGTCATCGGTACGAAGATGACAATCGAGAGCGGCTCGTATGAGAAGGCGCTCCGTCACGTTGCGGGTGAGGTAGACGTATACTCGCTCGCCTGTCCGCCGTTTGTTCCGCTCGTAGAGGCAGGGGAAGTGTATGGGGACCGTGTCTATCAAGTAGTGGAAGAGACACTACGTCCGCTCCAAACATCCGAGATGGACACGCTCATCCTCGGTTGCACGCATTATCCGATTCTCGCTCCCGTCATCCAAGACGTGGTCGGACCGAGCGTCCACCTCATCTCATCTGGTGACGAGACTGCGCTTGAGGTTGCGGCAATCCTTGATTATCAAGAACTCGAGAATGGATTAGATACAGTCCCGACGCATGCTTTTTATGCGACCGGCGACATTGAACTGTTTGACCGACTTGCGAGCGAATGGCTCGGTCGTCCGGTCCATGCGGAGAAAGTGGAGGTGACAGGCATTGCGTGACACTAGACGATATGACGAACTGCGCACGGTTGAAATCGTGCCTCATGTAAATAAACATGCGGAAGGGTCTGTCCTTATTTCAATTGGTGATACGAAAGTGATTTGTACAGCGACTGTCGAAGAACGTGTCCCAAACTTCCTACGTGGGAAGCGACAAGGCTGGATCAATGCCGAGTACGCGATGCTACCACGAGCAACCGGGGACCGGACAGTCCGGGAATCGGTACGCGGGAAACAGTCGGGACGAACGATGGAGATTCAACGTTTGATTGCTCGTTCACTTCGGTCGGTCGTTGATTTAGAACGGCTTGGAGAACGAACAATCTGGATTGACTGCGATGTCATTCAAGCGGATGGCGGTACACGTACGGCATCCATCACTGGTGGATTCTGTGCGCTCGTCTTGGCTGTCGATCGGTTGATACGTCAAGGGAAACTCGAGGACACACCAATTAAAGAAGGTGTAGCCGCAATCTCTGTCGGGCGGACAGACGAACTCGTGCTCGATTTAAATTATTTGGAAGACGCCGCGGCAGAAGTTGATATGAACGTCGTCATGACGGCGAGTGGTCGTTTCGTCGAAGTACAGGGTACTGGAGAAGAGGCGACGTTTACGCTTCAAGAGATGAACGAGATGCTCGGTCTCGCCGAGCGAGGAATCGAATCATTATTCAAGGCGGCTGAAGAAGCACTCGGTGCTTCGTGGTGGTACGTCGGAGAACGTTCGGAGGAGACTTTATGAAGTTGATTATTGCGACACACAATCCTGGAAAAGTGAAGGAACTCGAAGGGATGTTGACCCCGCTCGGGTTCGAGATCGAGTCACTACTCGACTATCCGAATGCACCGGAAACTGATGAGACTGGTACGACATTTGAAGAAAATGCTGCATTAAAAGCGACAGAGGTGGCTACTTATTTCGGACACGCCGTACTCGCGGACGACTCAGGTCTTGAAGTCGATGCGCTCGACGGGGCACCAGGTGTGTACTCGGCCCGCTTCGCCGGCCCAGAAAAGTCGGATGAGGCGAACAATGCCCTTCTTCTTGAAAAATTGAACGGGGAAACGAATCGTACGGCCCGTTTTGTTTGTGCGCTCTGTCTGGCGAAACCGACTGGAGAAACGTTGACCGTTCGCGGAACGATTGAAGGGACAATCGGCTACTCGCCACGAGGCGAGAATGGTTTCGGATACGACCCGCTCTTTATCGTCCCATCGCTCCATAAGACAGCGGCAGAACTTGAACGCGAAGAGAAGGCGGTCGTCAGCCATCGTGGACAAGCACTACGGAAGTTGGAGGCAGAAATCACACCATTCATGAAAGGATGAAGCTTATGCGTTTTCTAATAGTGAGTGATAGTCATGGTCTGACCGAAGAACTGACAACGATTTTTGAACGACATGAAGCAGAAATCGATGATGCGTTTCATTGTGGGGACTCACAACTCGCTTTGGTCGATGAACATTTGTTACCGTATCGGACAGTCCGTGGGAATTGTGATTTTGGGGGAGACCTTCCACTCGAGCGAATCGAGACGACAGATGCCGGTACGATTCTGATCGTCCATGGGCACCATCACGACGTCAAATTCGATTTGAATCGTTTGCGATATCGGGCTGAAGAAGTCGGCGCGAACGTCGTCTTGTTCGGTCACTCGCATGTGGCGGGTGCTTTGATCGAGGATGGTGTCGTCTACATCAACCCGGGTTCGATACGAATGCCGCGGGGACGAATGGACAAAACGTATGCGTTACTTGACCTAGAAAAAGGAGAAGCTGCAGTGCGTTTCTATCGCTCGGAGGACGGTTCGCACGTCGAAGATTTGGACATCGTAGGAAAACTATGAGTTTCATATAGGAAATCGATTGACAGGAAACCATTTTTCTATTATAGTTTTCATGTCAATGTCCCAATAGCTCAGCAGGATAGAGCAACGGCCTTCAAGACAAATAGGAGCCTTTATAGGGAAACAGAAACCTATAAAGTGGACGACACTATATCGGTGAAGCCTTAACAGATGATGCTGATGGTAATACCGAGGAAACTCATTCCCGTATAATCGGGTCGAGTTGATTCGAATGGCTACGAACGTAGAGGTAGAATCAATGGAGGGGCATCATGCTCGTGAGGTTCCGTAGAGACTACACGTGTCGCACCTGAAATGGTGAAGATATAGTCCAGACTACAAACAACGCAATGTTGGTGACGAAAGTCATGGTGGTAAGCTAAGCCGTCGGTCGGGGGTTCGAATCCCTCTTGGGACGCTTCCATTTAAAATAGAGATGGTCTCTACGGAGATCATCTCTTTTTTCATTTTCCGGGAAATCGATTGACAAGGAATTGCGTCCTAAAGGAAGATGAAAGAGTATGGAAGAGAGGGTGAGGGAAGATGGAGAAGGAAAAGGACCAAGACTATCCGTTCCCTGGGAATTGGTCGCGTCTGCATAAGATGATTCAAGAGGCGGATGCTTCTGGGGAACGACAGCGGATCGAACCGATTTTATGGGATTGGTATCAGGTGATTCCGGGTGACCCATTTATTTTCATGGAAATCTTCCAATGTGCGATGGAACGACCGGATGATCCGGAAACACTCGAAAAACTACAGGAACTTGTCGCGATTCAGATGACGGAAGCAGAGGAACCGGCCTCTGGTGGGCTTCAGATTGCGCAGTATTACATTATGCGTGACCAACCGTTTGAAGCGGCGCATTGGATTAACCAGTATCTTGAATGGCAAAAAGATAAAGATACGGTCAACACACAGGCGCATCAGGTACTTCAAGTTTTAAAGATGACTGAGTTTCCGGCGGCGATTGCCAAGTTGAAACGGACGTTGACGCGAGGGAGTACAGGGGAGCAAATTGAAGCGTTACAACATGTCCATTTTAATATCGATTCGGTGCTCGACAATGTGCTTCACGAATTGCTCGAGTCGGAGCGACCAAAGCTCATCAAACTGATTGTATTAGAAAAAGCGTTTACCGAGCTTGCGAACATCAAATGGACGGATGGAGAATCGATGAACGAGATGTCGCAAGTAGAGGCGACGGCGCACATTGAGAAATGGGAGAAGACTGTATTGTCACTTCAAAAATCAGTGGAAGGTGATGAGATCGGAACCCAGTTGTTGATGAATTACATGTACACGCATTATCCGTATGTGCCGGTTCCAACAGAGGATATCGAAGAGTCACTCGCACAAGCGAAACAAGCGATTTTGCATGACAAGGCGGTCGATGGTTTGGCAGCTGCGATTTTAGAGGCGGATCTGCGCTTCACACAGGCGTTATTAGACTAAATCCTTGTGTGCACATAGAGGATTTATGCTATAATACGGATTGTTGTACATTTTTGTACGGTATAAACGAATTGTTGGAGGGACTTAGCATGACAGCAAAATGGGAAAAAACATCAGGTAGCCAAGGCGTACTCACGTACGAAGCTCCTGCAGAAGCTTTTGATAAAGCAGTTGACGCCGCATTTAAAACAGTCGTCAAAGACTTGAACGTGCCTGGCTTCCGTAAAGGTAAATTGCCACGCCCAATGTTCAACAAAATGTATGGAGAAGAAGCACTCTATCAAGATGCACTCGACATTCTCTACCGCGATACAATCCAAGGTGCGGTTGAAGAAGCTGGTTTCGAACCAATCGCGCTCGAAAACATCGATGTAGACGGCACGCTCGAGAAAGGCAAACCAGTCGCGTTCAAAGTGACATTCGTGGTTGAGCCAGAAGCTGAGCTTGGCGAATACAAAGGTCTTGAGTACGAAGCTGTTGCTACAGAAGTAACAGAAGACGAAGTGACAGCAGAACTTGAAGCACTTCAACAGCAAGGCGCAGAACTCGCTGTTAAAGAAGGTGCAATCGAAAACGGCGATACAGCTGTCTTTGATTTCGCAGGTTTCGCTGACGGTGAGCAGTTCGAAGGCGGCACAGCTGAGAACTACACACTCGAAATCGGTTCTGGTCAATTCATCCCAGGATTCGAAGAGCAAATGATCGGCTTGACTGCTGGTGAAGAAAAAGACGTTGAAGTAACATTCCCTGAAGAGTACCACGCTGAAAACTTAGCGGGTAAACCAGCGACATTCAAAGTCAAACTTCATGAAGTAAAAGCAAAACAAGTTCCTGAACTCGATGACGAGTTTGCAAAAGACATTGACGAGTCTGTTTCTACACTCGACGAGTTGAAAGCAAGCATCCGTGAGCGTTTAGAAGCTGGCAAGAAACAAGAAGCTGAAGGTACGATGCGCGATCAACTCGTCGAGCAGGCAACTGCGAACGCGACAATCGACGTACCACAAGTTCTCGTTGACCAAGAAGTAGACCGCATGGTACAAGAGTTCGGTTCACGTGTATCTTCACAAGGAATCGACCTTAACATGTACTTCGAACTCACTGGTACTTCTGAAGAAGCAATGCGTGAAGAGATGAAAGAGCAAGCTGAAGAGCGTGTTAAAGCTCGTCTCGTCTTGAAAGCAATTGCTGACAAAGAAGAAATCGAAGTATCTGACGAAGATGCTGAGAAAGAACTTGAAGAAATGTCTAAACTTTACAACATCGCACCAGACCAACTCCGTACGATGCTCGCTCCACAAGGCGGTCTTGAGACACTTAAAGGTGACCTCAAATTCCGTAAAGCGATTGACATCCTCGTTGAAAACGGTAAAGCAAAGTAAGTTGATATTCGAAGGGACGACTGCCTAGCGGTCGTCCTTTTTTCTGTCACAACACATTGCATGTGTAATTCTTTGAAGTCGGAATATGTTCATGCTACAATTATTTCAACGCAGAGATGTAAAATGTCTTTTCGCGGTGCATCGCACCAGAAAATACAAATCGCGATTTATCGCACTTACATCCATTTTCACCACAGAAGGGGTGTATCGAATGTTTAAATTTAACGAGGAAAAGGGGCAACTCAAATGCTCGTTTTGCGGGAAATCGCAAGAACAAGTCCGTAAACTAGTCGCCGGTCCTGGCGTATACATTTGCGATGAATGTATCGAACTTTGCAATGAAATCGTTGAGGAAGAGCTCGGTGTCGAGGAAGAAGTCGAATTCAAAGACATTCCGAAACCACAAGAAATCCGCAATGTGCTAGATGAATATGTCATTGGACAAGATCGTGCGAAACGTTCACTCGCCGTCGCTGTCTATAACCACTATAAACGTATCAATGCAGGTGGACGTGCAGATGACGTCGAACTTGCGAAGTCGAACATCGTCATGATTGGACCAACAGGTAGCGGGAAGACGCTCCTCGCCCAAACGATGGCACGCATCTTGAACGTCCCGTTCGCAATCGCGGATGCGACGAGTTTGACAGAAGCGGGTTACGTCGGTGAAGACGTCGAGAACATCTTGCTCAAGTTGATTCAAGCAGCTGACTATGATGTCGAGAAAGCCGAAAAAGGAATCATCTATATCGATGAGATTGATAAGATTGCCCGTAAGTCTGAAAACCCATCGATTACGCGTGACGTATCCGGAGAAGGGGTTCAGCAAGCACTTCTTAAAATTCTTGAAGGTACGACAGCAAGCGTTCCGCCACAAGGTGGACGTAAGCATCCGCATCAAGAATTCATCCAAATCGATACAACGAATATTCTCTTCATCGTCGGCGGTGCATTCGCCGGTATTGAATCGGTCGTTAAGCGACGCGTCGGGAAAAAAGTGATCGGGTTTGGGAATGATCAAGAAAACCGCGAGTTAACGCAAGAAGACTTGCTCGCCCGCGCACTCCCTGAAGACCTTCAAAAATTCGGTTTGATTCCAGAGTTCATCGGTCGTCTGCCAGTTATGGCTACGCTCACGACACTCGATGAGGAAGCACTCGTTGAAATCTTGACGAAACCGAAAAATGCACTCGTTCGTCAGTACGTGAAGATGCTAGAACTTGACGATGTCGAACTTTCGTTCACAGACGAGGCGTTGATTGAGATTGCTAAACTTGCGATCAAACGTAAGACTGGTGCTCGCGGTCTCCGCTCGATTATCGAAGAAATGATGCTCGATGTGATGTTTACCGTCCCATCGCGTGACGATATCGAGAAAGTCGTCATCACGGATGAAACGATTACGGGTCTTGCCGGTCCGAAATACGTCCTTCGTGATGGTACTGTCGAACAGACAGGGGATAACAAAGAGACAGCATAATTCTTTTAAGAAAGAAGGCTCAAACACTCGGCATATCCGAGTTTTGGGCCTTTTTGCACAGGAGGCGTAGTAGATGGAAAAATTACCAATCCTTCCTTTGCGAGGAGTCGTCGTATATCCGCTCATCGGTGTGACCATTGATGTCGGACGCCCGTTATCGCTTCGGGCGCTCCTTGCCGCAAAGGAGCATGAGACAGATTTAATTGTCGTTACCCAAAAAGAAACAGGGAACGAGTCCCCAGAACCGGAGGACCTATATGCAATTGGAACGCGTGTCCATATCGCGAAGATGAGCGAATTGTCGAATGAGACACTTCGGGTGCGCATCGTCGGGAAAGAGCGCGTTCGCGTCGATTCAATCGAATCGACGGATGAAGGTTGGTTTGCCAACATTGAACCTGTTGAACTTACAGAAGGGGAAGAGGTCGAACGAACGGCACTTGTCCGTCTGCTAAAAGAACAGTTCGGAAAACTAGTTGCGAACATTAAAGGAATGTCACCCGATGAGCGTCGTCGCTTTGAAATGTATGAACGGCTCGAATCACTCACGGACTATATCACGTCAAAACTCGATGTCGATGTCGAACTTCGCCAGGCGATGCTCGAAGAAGCGGATGCGGTCAAGCGCGGACTCGAACTACTTGAAATCATTGCCCATGAAGTCGAAGTGATCGAACTTGAGCAAGAGATGCGTGAGCGGACGAAGAAGTCGATTGAGCAGGCGCAGCGCGAATATTACTTACGAGAACAAATGAAGACGATTCAACAAGAGCTCGGCGACCAAACGCAAGAGTCTGAGCCGAATCGGCTTCGGGAGAAGTTAGAGGCGCTCGACTTGCCAGAAACGACACGGAAGAATGTCATGCGTGAAGCGGAACGATTGAACGTCGTACCGCAAACATCTCCAGAGTACGCGGTCATTCGTAACTATCTCGACTGGTTCGTGTCACTACCGTGGGGCATTGAGACGGAAGATAAGCTTGACGTGAAACACGCGGCGGATGTTCTCGATGACGACCATTATGGCTTGGAGTCGGTAAAAGACCGAATCCTCGAGTACTTGGCCGTCCGACAATTGACGAATTCGCTCCGAGGACCAATCCTCTGTCTCGCGGGGCCTCCGGGAGTCGGAAAGACGTCGCTTGCCCGCTCGATTGCATCAGCACTTGAACGTCACTTCGTTCGCGTCTCCCTTGGTGGAGTACGCGATGAAGCGGAAATCCGAGGACATCGTCGTACGTATATCGGCGCGATGCCGGGGCGGGTCATTCGTGGGTTAAAGCAAGCGGAAAGTAAGAACCCGGTCTTCTTGCTTGATGAGATCGACAAGATGGCTTCTGACTTTAGAGGCGACCCGGCGTCAGCGATGCTCGAAGTGCTCGACCCGGAACAGAACGTCTCATTCTCGGACCATTATATCGAAGAACCGTTTGACTTATCGAACGTCCTTTTCATCGCGACGGCGAATGATGTTTCACAAATTCCGGCACCGCTCCTTGACCGGATGGAGCTCATCCAAATCGGAGGCTACACAGAGCACGAAAAAGTGGAAATTGCGAAACGCCATCTCGTGCCGAAACAGCTGAAAGAACATGGGTTGAAGAAAAGTCAACTGACCATTAAAGAAGATGCGCTTTATGAGGCCGTGCGCCGCTACACACGTGAAGCTGGCGTGCGTAACTTGGAACGCGTCATCGGATCACTCTGCCGAAAAGCGGCGAAACAAATCGCTATCGGTGAGAAAAAACGCGTCACGATTTCGAAAAAAGCAATCATCACGTATCTCGGAAAACCGAAGTATCGTTACGGAAAAGGTGAGACAGAGGATTCGATCGGTGCAGTGACGGGTCTTGCGTATACTGCCTTCGGTGGAGACACGCTCACCATCGAAGTGGCTCTCGCCCCAGGGAAAGGTAAGCTCCAGTTGACCGGTAAACTCGGCGACGTCATGCAGGAGTCAGCGCAGACAGCGTATAGCTATGTCCGTGCAAATGCAGAGCGGTTCGAGATTGATCCGACGTTCTATGAGCGACAAGATATCCACATTCACGTCCCTGAAGGCGCCGTGCCGAAAGATGGACCGTCGGCCGGGATTACAATCGCGACGGCACTGATTTCCGCACTGACCGGTAAAAAAGTTCATCGCGACGTCGGTATGACAGGCGAAATCACGCTCCGTGGACGCGTCTTGCCGATTGGTGGGTTAAAAGAAAAAGCGCTCGCCGCTCATCGGGCCGGATTGACGACAATCGTCATTCCGAAAGATAATGAGCGAGACATCGATGACATTCAAGAGACGGTACGTGAGAAATTGACGTTCGTTCCAGTGACGACACTCGATGAAGTACTAGATGTAGCATTTGGAGGAAATTAAATGAAAATCAACAAAGCAGAGTTTGTGACGAGTGCCGTCGCGCCAGACCATTATCCGGTCCATGAATTGCCGGAAGTGGCACTTGCCGGCCGGTCGAACGTCGGGAAGTCGTCGTTCATCAATAAGATTTGTCAACGAAAGGCGCTTGCGCGCACGTCTTCGAAACCAGGAAAGACACAAACACTCAACTTCTTCAACATCAATGATGAAATCATGTTCGTTGACGTTCCAGGTTACGGATACGCGAAAGTATCAAAGACGGAGCGAGAGAAGTGGGGCGTTATGATGGAACAATATTTGACGAGCCAAGAGGCGCTTCGTGGCGTTGTCTTACTCGTCGATATCCGTCATGAGCCGACCGGTGATGATGTGACGATGTACAACTTCTTGAAACACTATGAGATTCCGGTCATCGTCGTTGCGACGAAGCTCGATAAAATCAAGAAGGGTCAACGTCAAAAACACGAAGCGGCAGTGAAACGCAAGCTTCAATTTGACCCATCAGATCGTTTTGTCGCCTTTTCAGCTGAAACGGCGGAAGGAAAAGACGAGGCGTGGAAAGCGATTTATGCACTCATCACAGATGGTGAATAAGAGAAAGGGCGAAGGGATTCCTTCGTCTTTTTGTTTTTCTAATCCCCCAAGCGGGTAATTATCGTATAATCATAGTTAGTACATAGTCATAATTGCAAATGAGGTGGAGAGATGCAACGCATGTTTGAAAGCAAATGGTACCGCGCCCTCTTTTGGACGCTGACCATCTTTTTAGTTATTTGGGTCGGAACACAGATTTCATTTGTGTTTGAGCCGGTCCAAGTTATTTTGGCACTAGTTACCGTACCGCTCATTGTGGCAGGACTCTTCTTTTATTTCTTGGTCGGCATCGTCGATTTTTTAGAGAAGCGTTTAAAAGGAAAACGACCATTAGCGGTCGCGATTACATTGATCGGTCTCGTCCTCATCTTTACGATCGTCTTTAGTAGTTTAGGTCCTGTATTAGGGGAACAGATCACATCTTTAGTCAATGCAATGCCAAGCATCGCAAAAGAACTTCAGCAACAGGCTTTCGCTGTTCGTGATACATTGATGCAAAACGAATTCTTATCGCGCTTCATGGCGCAAAACGATGAGGTGTTCCGCAACCTGACGACAAACATTACCTCTTACTTGGGAGATTTGTTCGGAAATATCGCATCGTCACTCGGTCAAGTGGTTGGGTTTGTGACGTCAGCCGTCATCACAATCGTCGTCATCCCGTTCATGCTTCTCTATATGTTGCTTGACGGTAAACGTCTGCCCGATGCGATTGTCAAACTGCTCCCGTCGAATTATGAAAAAGAAACACGCCATATCTTGCACGATATGCACGAAACGGTCCGAAACTATGTGAATGCACAATTACTCGTCGCGTTCTTCGTCGGGATCACCTCGTTCATCGGTCTTTTGATTATCAACGTAGATTACGCCATCTTGCTTGCGCTCTTCATGATGGTGACGAATATCATCCCGTATGTCGGTCCATTCTTAGGGGCTGCACCGGCGGTCGTCGTGGCGTTCATTCAAGATCCGATTAAAGTTCTTTGGGTGATCGTCGTCATTATCATCGTCCAGCAAATCGAGTCAAACGTCATCTCGCCACTCATTCAAGGGAAGTCTTTGAAAGTGCACCCACTCACGATTATCATCGTCTTGCTTGTGGCCGGGAATTTGGCAGGTATTATCGGGATGCTCATTGCTGTACCGTTCTATGCGGTTGCTAAAACAGTTGTTCAGAATATCGTTCGCATCTATAAATTAAGGGAACGCGAACAATATTTAGAAAGTGAAGAGACGGAAAGTACGATAATTACGGAGCCAAACGCGCCAAATTCATAAGAAAGAGTGTAGAAATGGAGTTTCTCCATTTCTACTTCTTTTTGTCACAAAAAGTTCTTATTTTATTTCAGGAAAATCAAACAGAAGATTATAGTTCCTAGATAAAAATTGCTATAATGTACCGTAGAGAATGAAAAAGAAGAGACAACTGTCGGTGGATTTTAGATGAGGGGAAGAGATACATGCATATTGTCGTCGTTGGACTAAATAACAAGACAGCCCCTGTCGCGATTCGGGAGCAGTTCTCGTTTGGGGAGCAAGAAATCGTGGATGCGATGATTGCACTTCGCGAAGAGAAGAGCATTTTCGAGTCAGTTATTTTGTCTACGTGTAACCGGACGGAGTTGTACGTCGTGACAGATCAACTCCATACGGGACGTTATTACACGAAACGTTTCTTGGCGAACTGGTTCAATTTAGAGATGGAGCAGTTCACACCTTACTTGTCGATTCGAGAAGGGGAAGAGGCGATTCGTCACCTGTTCCGTGTCACATCGGGCCTAGACTCGATGATCATCGGGGAAACACAAATTTTAGGTCAGGTGAAGACAAGTTTCTTCCGTGCCCAAGAGTATGGAACGACGGGAACCGTCTTCAACAAATTGTTTAAAGAAGCGGTCACACTCGCCAAGCGCGCCCATACGGACACACAAATTGGGGAAATGTCTGTATCGGTCAGCTCAGCTGCCGTGACGCTCGCACAAGAGATGTACCAACAGCTCGAGGACAAGCAAGTTGTCGTTGTCGGAGCCGGAGAAACGGGTGAACTCACGACACTCAACTTGTTCGAAGCGGGAGCCAAACAAATCGCCGTCTTCAACCGAACAGAGAGTAAGGCGAAAGCCGTCGCAGACAAATTTAAAGGTCGTGCTCATTCCATTCGTGAAATCGCGTGTGGATTACTTGATGCCGATATTTTAATCAGTTCGACCGGAGCGAAAGATGCCGTCATTGGATATGACGATGTAGCGGCGGCACAACTGTTACGCCGTGAACGTCCACTTCTTCTCATTGACATCGCTGTGCCGCGAGATATCGATCCAGCGGTCGCGACACTTCCGGGTGTTCATTTGTTTGATGTCGATGATTTGAATGGAATCGTCAACAAAAATCTTGAGGCACGTCTCATCGAAGCTGAGAAAATTGAGATGAAAATTGATGAAGCGATTCAAGAGTTCCAAACATGGCTCGTCACACTTGGAGTCGTGCCGATCATGAACGAGTTACGTGCTCGTGCCCTTGATATTCAAGAAGACACGATGACAAGTCTAGAGCGAAAGCTCGACCACTTGTCTGCGCGAGACAAAAAAGTCATCGGGAAGCATATGAAGTCAATCATTAACCAAATGCTTCGTGACCCGATTGACTATATTAAAGACGCTGCGGCTCAGCCGGATGCAAACGTTCGGATTGCCCAGTTTGTCGAAACATTCGACCTCGATGTCGAGTTACCAAAGCAATCAATAGAAGAAGTGGAAGAAACAGATGCTACTTCTGCCAAAGCACCACTTCGCGCATTGATGCGCTAACAAGACAAAAAGGCGACATGTGTCGCCTTTTTCTATGAAGGAGAGACTCAACATGCGGAAAATTATTGTCGGCTCACGCCGTTCCCAACTCGCCATGACCCAAACGAAATGGGTCATCGAGCAATTGAAGCAAGCTGGAGCAAAAAACGAATTTGAAATTAAAGAAATTGTGACGAAAGGAGACCAAATCGTCGACGTCCAACTTTCGAAAGTCGGTGGGAAAGGTCTGTTCGTCAAAGAGATTCAACAACAGATGATTGATGGGGACATCGATTTCGCCGTACACAGTATGAAAGATGTTCCGGCTGAGCTTCCGGAAGAACTCTATATCAGCTGTATGCCGAAACGTGTTGACGCTCGTGACGTTCTCATCTGTGAGAATGGCTATACGTTCGACACACTTCCGAAAGGAGCGATCGTCGGAACGAGCTCTCTCCGTCGTGGGGCACAGATTTTGGCGGCACGTCCGGACCTTGAAATTCAATGGATTCGAGGAAACATCGATACTCGTCTGAAAAAATTGGATTCGGAGAACTATAACGCCATCCTGCTCGCGAAAGCAGGGCTTGAACGGATGGGATGGATGGATCGTGTCGACTTTGAAGCGCTCGACCCAGATTTGATGGTACCTGCAGTAGGACAAGGTGTGCTTGCCATCGAGAGCCGTAAGGACGATGCAGATGTGACGGCAGTGCTTCAACTCTTGCATGATGATGTGACGGCGAAAGCTGCGACAGCGGAACGTACTTTCTTGAAAGCGATTGAAGGAAGTTGTCACGTACCGGTCGGTGGCTTTGCAACAGTCAATGGCGACGAAGTCACGCTCACAGGTCTCATCGCATCAGTGGACGGAAAAGAAGTGCTTCGTACGACAAAAACATCAACGGACGGGATCGCACTCGGAATGGACGTCGCAGAAGAATTGCTTGAACGTGGCGGACGTGAAATCCTCGCCTCGGTCAATGAGTGACCTCTGGTACACGGGAACGAAACGAATGACCGCTTCGCAACGGGCGCTGCTCGAGGCGAGCGGTCTTTCCGTTCATCATGTCCCGCTTATTCAAACGAGAGAAACGCATGTACCACCACCCGTGGAACGATTCGACTGGCTCGTCGTCACGAGTCAAAACGCGGTACCTGCGCTTCGAGATTTGACGCGGGACGTGAAAGTCGCCGCTGTAGGAGAGAAGACGAAACGAGCACTTGAAGCAGAAGGGTTTACTGTCTCGCTCATGCCGGAAACATTTACCGGTGAGGCACTCTTTCAGCAGTTGCGTGAAGTCGCCTCAAAGGATGACATCGTCTTGTTCGCGCGCGGCAATTTGGCGAATACGTCCCATATGACAATGTTGCCTCATGTATATGACTGGGTCGTCTACGAGACAATCCCTGTCCAACTGACGCCAGTGCAACAACATCAACTCGAGACGGTGAAGGCGCTGCTCGTTTTGAGCCCGTCGGCCGTCGATGCGCTCACGCCACATCTGTCCCACTTTAACGGGACATGGTACGCCATTGGCGAAGTGACCGAGCGTGCCGTACGACAAGTGTCGACATTACCGGTCCGAGTGCCAGAATGTTATACTATGGATGCATTAATACAGTGTGTAGGGGAGGATTTTTCATGAACCAGTTTGACCGTCACCGTCGTCTTCGCTCATCGAAGTCGATGCGTGCCCTCGTACGTGAAAATCATGTTCGAAAAGAAGATTTGATTTACCCGCTCTTCATCATTGAAGGGACTAACATTAAACGTGAAGTCAGCTCGATGCCTGGCGTCTTCAATTATTCACTTGACCGACTCGAAGAAGAAATTAAAGAAATCGTCGACCTCGGTCTTCAATCCGTGCTCTTGTTCGGTGTACCAGAACATAAAGACCCGGAAGGCAGTGAAGCGTATCACGACCACGGCATCGTCCAAGAAGCAATCCGTAAAGTGAAAGAGTGGGCGCCACAGCTCACGGTCATCGCCGATACGTGCCTCTGTGAGTACACGTCGACAGGTCACTGTGGCCTCGTGAAGGACGGGGACGTCGATAACGACGCGTCACTTCCACTTCACGTCCAGACAGCAATCACACAAGCGCAGGCGGGTGCCGATATCATCGCACCAAGTTCGATGATGGACGGATTCGTTGCAGCCATCCGTGAAGGTCTCGACCAAAACGGATTCAGCCATATCCCGATCATGAGCTATGGCGTCAAATATGCGTCTGCTTATTACGGACCGTTCCGTGACGCAGCCCAATCGGCTCCAGGTGAAGGCGATCGTAAAGGATATCAGATGGACCCGGCGAACCGTCGCGAGGCGTTCCGCGAGTCGCAATCGGACGTGGAGCAAGGTGCCGATTTCATGATCGTCAAACCGGCTCTCGCGTTCATGGATATCATCCGTGACATGCGCGACTCACTCGATATGCCAATCGTGGCGTATAACGTGAGTGGAGAGTATGCGATGATTAAAGCCGCATCACTCAACGACTGGGTCGACGAAGAACGCATCGTCATGGAGACGATGGTCGGATTCAAACGTGCCGGTGCAGATCTCATCGTCACGTATTTCGCAAAAGACGTCTGTCGCTATTTGGAAGGAGACTACGCATGACATACAACCAAACGCGCTCAGAAGAAGCGTTCGAACAAGCCCGTCCACTCATGCCAGGCGGTGTCAACAGCCCGGTCAGAGCTTATAAATCGGTCGGTATGACTCCAATTTTCGCTGAACGCGGTGAAGGTTCACGCGTCTACGACATCGACGGCAACGAGTATATCGATTACGTCCTCTCATGGGGACCACTCATCCTCGGTCACCGTGACCCGGTCGTCACGAAAGCGATTCAAGAACAAGCTGAAAAAGGCTGGACGTTCGGGACACCGACCGAGCTTGAGACGAAGATGGCAGAACTCGTCATCGACCGCGTCCCATCGATCGAGATGGTCCGCATGGTCAACTCGGGTACGGAAGCGACGATGGCGGCACTTCGTCTCGCACGCGGCTATACAGGAAAGACAAAGATTTTGAAGTTCGAAGGGTGCTACCACGGACACGGTGATTCACTTCTCATTAAAGCAGGGTCTGGTGTCGCGACACTTGGTCTCCCGGACTCACCTGGTGTACCGAAAGAACTCGCAAGCCATACGCTCACCGTTCCTTACAATGATTTGGACGCAGTCCGCGTCGTCTTTGAGAAGTACGGTGACGATCTCGCCGGTGTCATCGTTGAACCCGCAGCCGGGAACATGGGCTTCGTGCCACCACAACCAGGGTTCCTCGAAGGACTCCGTGAAATCACGGAGCAAAACGGCGCGCTCCTCATCTTTGATGAGGTCATGACGGGCTTCCGTGTCGGGTACAATTGTGCCCAAGGCTACTTTGGCGTCACACCGGACCTCACATGTCTCGGTAAGGTCATCGGCGGCGGACTTCCGGTCGGTGCATACGGCGGAAAACGTGAAATCATGGAACAGATTGCACCGCAAGGTCCGATCTATCAAGCGGGTACGCTCTCGGGTAACCCACTCGCGATGATTGCCGGTTATACGACACTCTCGCAACTGAAACCTGAGCATTACGCCGAGTTCGAGCGTAAGGCAGACCGTCTCGCCGAAGGATTCACGCAGGCTGGTGAAACATACAACATCCCGCACGATACGAACCGTGCCGGCTCGATGTTTGGTTTCTTCTTCACGAACGAGAAAGTGACGAACTTCGAAAAAGCGAAATCGGCGAACCTTGAGATGTTCCGCTCGTACTATCAGAAGATGGCAGCACGCGGCGTATTCTTGCCACCGTCACAGTTCGAGGGCTTATTCCTCTCGACTGCTCATACGGATGAGGATATCGAGAAGACGATCGCAGCGGTCGAAGCGACATTCAAGGAGCTTCAAGAAGAGTTTTCACTCTAATCTTGACTGCTGACGTTTCTGTCGCTACAATTATTTAACAGATACGATGAATTGCTTTGATGAGGAGTAGTACGCATCATTCATTCCTTTTAGAGACGTGACCGCTTGGTGAAAGGTTGCGAGGGATGGACGCGGAAGTCGCCTCGGAGCTGACTTTCTGAATGGAGTAGGAAAGTTCGGTCTATCGACCGTTATTCGATTTTGAGTGCGCCACTTTGTTGGCGAACTAAGGTGGTACCGCGGAAGATTCGGCTTCTTTCGTCCTTAGCGTATAGGACGAGAGAAGCCGTTTTTTGTGTTCACCAATAAGATAGAGGAGGCGCTACACATGGCCCATGAGACAAATGAAATCACCATGCCGACGAAGTACGACCCAAGTGCGACGGAATCGAAATGGTACGACTACTGGTTAGAGAACGATGTATTTAAAGCAGACGAGGACGATTCGAAACAACCGTACACGATCGTCATCCCGCCACCGAACGTTACGGGGAAACTTCACCTCGGTCACGCTTGGGACACGACGCTTCAAGACTTGTTGACACGCCTCAAGCGTATGCAAGGTTATGACGTGCTCTGGCTCCCAGGGATGGACCATGCCGGGATCGCCACACAAGCGAAAGTCGAGCAAAAGCTCCGTGAAGAAGGCGTCATGCGTTACGACCTCGGACGTGAAAAGTTCCTCGAGAAGACGTGGGAGTGGAAAGACGAGTACGCGAAGACGATTCGCGACCAATGGTCAAAACTTGGACTCGGCCTCGACTACTCGCGTGAACGTTTTACACTTGACGAAGGGCTCTCAAAAGCCGTTCAAGAAGTATTCGTCCGTCTTTATGAAAAAGGCTTGATCTACCGTGGCGAATATATCGTCAACTGGGACCCGGCTCAAAAGACGGCCGTTTCAGATATCGAGGTTATTTACCAAGAAGTCGAGGGTGCGTTCTATCACATGAAGTATCCACTCGCTGACGGATCTGGTCACATCGAAATCGCGACAACACGTCCCGAGACGATGCTCGGTGATACAGCGGTTGCCGTGAACCCGAAAGATGAGCGTTACACACACCTCATCGGCAAGACGATCATGCTTCCCGTCATGAACCGTGAGATTCCAATCGTTGCGGACGACTACGTCGACATGGAATTCGGTACAGGTTGCGTGAAAATCACACCGGCGCATGATCCGAACGACTTTGAAATCGGGAATCGACATGAACTTCCACGCATCCTCGTCATGGACGAAGGCGGGAAGATGAACGAGAACGCAGGCATTTATGAAGGGCTTGACCGCTTCGAATGCCGGAAGCAACTCGTCAAAGACCTAGAGGCGGACGGCACACTCGTGAAGATTGAGCCGCACACGCACTCGGTCGGACACTCAGAGCGTTCTGGCGCAGTCATCGAGCCATACCTTTCGAAACAATGGTTCGTTGACATGGAGCCACTCTCGAAAACGGCACTCGAGGCACAAGGAAACGACGAAACGAAAGTCAACTTCGTCCCAGAACGCTTCGAAGGCACATACCTTCGTTGGATGGAGAACATCCGCGACTGGTGTATCAGCCGTCAACTTTGGTGGGGCCACCGCATCCCGGCTTGGTACCATAACGAGACAGGAGAAGTGTATGTAGGGAAAGAAGCGCCAGCGGACAGTAAGAACTGGACACAAGACGAGGACGTCCTCGACACATGGTTCTCGTCAGCACTCTGGCCGTTCTCAACGATGGGTTGGCCGGATACGGACGCACCGGACTTCAACCGTTACTTCCCGACGAGCGCACTCGTTACAGGTTATGACATCATCTTCTTCTGGGTATCACGCATGATCTTCCAATCACTCGAGTTCACAGGGAAGCAACCGTTCAACGATGTGCTCATCCACGGTCTCATCCGTGACTCGGAAGGGCGCAAGATGTCGAAATCACTCGGAAACGGCGTTGACCCGATGGAAGTCATCGACCAATACGGAGCGGATTCACTTCGCTGGTTCCTCCTCACAGGATCGACACCAGGGAACGACCTTCGTTTCTATTGGGAGAAGATTGAGTCGACGTGGAACTTCTCGAACAAGATTTGGAACGCGAGCCGTTTCGCCCTCATGAACATGGACGGACTCAAAGTGGAAGACATCGACCTCACGGGTGAGAAGACGCTTGCTGACAAGTGGATTTTGACTCGTTTGAACGACACGATCGATCAAGTGACTCGTCTCGTCGACAAATACGAGTTTGGTGAAGCCGGTCGTTACTTGTACAACTTCATCTGGGAAGAGTTCTGTAACTGGTACATCGAGATGGCGAAACTCACGCTCTATGGTGAGGACGAAGCAGCGAAGCACACGACACGTTCGGTCCTCGCGCATACGCTCGATTCGATCATGCGTCTCATGCACCCGTTCATGCCGTTCCTCACAGAGGAAATCTGGCAGCACTTGCCGCACGAAGGCGATTCAATCGTTCGTGCAAGCTACCCGACACGTCGTGACGACCTTCACTTTGCGGATTCGGTTCCAGCGTTTGAAGCGGTGATGAACGTCATCCGTTCGGTTCGTAACATCCGTGCCGAAGTGAACGCACCGATGTCGAAAACGATCCAGCTCTTCATCTCGACGAGCGACGATACGACACAAGGTTACTTGAGCGCGAACGAAATGACGATCGGCAAGTTCACGAACGCGACAGAGCTTGAAATCGGACGTGGTCTCACGGCTCCGGATAAGTCGATGTCAGCGATCATGACAGGAGCGGAGCTCTTCATCCCGCTCGCAGACTTGATCAACTTCGAAGAAGAAATCGCCCGTCTTGAAAAAGAAGTGGCGAAGTATGAGAAAGAAGTCGAGCGCGTGCAGAAGAAACTCGGAAACCAAGGCTTCATCGCCAAGGCGCCGGCTCACGTCATCGACGAAGAGAAAGCAAAAGAAAAAGACTACCTCGACAAGCGTGACGCGGTCCGCGCCCGTTTGGAAGAGTTGCGTAAGTAAGACATGAACCTTCTCTGGAGATTGATTCTCCATAGAAGGTTTTTTTATGTTTTGGTAGAATTTGGAGAGATGGATGGAAAAGGGGATATGAGATGAGACGAATCGGGATAATAGGTGTTCTTGTATTAGGATTGGCCAGGTGTACGCCGTCAGAAGAGATGGAGTTTGTCGAGACAGGTGGAGAGGAAATTGAAACGAGTGAATGGGTAGGGACGCTGGTTGAAGACGTACCAAAAGGCACCGAATCGCTATCAGATGCGGTGGTTCAACAAATCACGCTTCAATATAAGGACGGATCAGAAGGACACCTTTCTAAAAACGATGTCATCTATGAGACGACAGTTGGAAATATCGGTCTGATCGCGCTTGGTCACCCGGATCAAACACCATCCTTCGGGGTATATCACTATTCACGTGACAAGGAATGGGTCATGCACGGGATGAAGCACTTTGGGATAGCTGAAGTTTCTGAAAAAACACAACATGGTTTGGCGCTCCCACAAGATTCGATGTACATAATCGATAGTGAAATTGATGATAGTGAACGACCTGTAAAACTGTGGACTTTGTATGATGAGACGCAATTGGTCACCATTTTGATGACCGACGCATTCAGTGTAGGGGATGGGGAGTCGATCAATCAGAATGCCGATGGGGCGGAGCGGTATCGATTGAACCAGCCAAGTGGGAATGGATTATACTACATCAGCCAAGACAAACTGATTCTTGTGACGGGAAATGTCTCGGAAGAAGAGTTGTTGACACTCGTTGACTCTCTACCGGATCCTTCGTCCGAATCATTCCCGTTCCATAATTCGAAATAAAGAGCAGCCCGAGCGTCAAGAGTGACGTTCGGGTCTTTATCAAAAATTTATTCTTCACTCGAGGTCATCTTCCCGTTCGATCACTCTTTTTCATTGAATCGGTCCACGACAATAAAGCGTTCACAGACAATGTTCATGTTTGGTGCAAAAGACATTTGATACGAACCGAGTAGTTCACCAAAGAATCGTTCATGATTATCCCACCATTCTTTGTATGTTCCTTCACCTTCAGCTAATGCAAACGCTTCGGATACCTTATTCATCGCCTGAATCGTGACTTCGGTCGTTTGAATGATGGCCATGGGTTGATCTGCTGCATCGAGAACGATAGCGTACTGTCCGATGTAAGGGAGTGGTTCATTCTCAATCTCATAAAGCATATATGCAGAACATGTTGCGGTTTTCTTTCCAGAGACGACTAGTTCTGCTAACGCATTTGCGTCATCACCAAATTGAAACGCTTCGACTTCGGTCAGCGGGTGAAATTTACTTTTTTCCAAATATTTATTCCAATAAGCGAGTGTCATTTCATTCATCATGATCATTTCCTTTCAAATAAGAACACCTCATCGTACGTATGAGCGAAAAATAAGTTTCAAAAAAACCATCTCGCGAATGCGAAATGATTCACGTGCCACAAAACGTTTGATACGGATATGTTCGTGGTGGACCTGCCGATACGTATTCAGACGGATAGTCGTAGTTATACGGGTCACGCAAAATGGTGAGTAGCGCCTCGGTCGGACCGAAGTCACCGCACTCTGCTGCTTGAATCGCTTTTTCAACATGATGATTTCGGGGAATGACGGCCGGATTATATTGGCACATGATTCGACTGACGTCCTCGTCCGGGAGACCTTGCTCACTCAGGCGTTTACGCCAAGCACCAAGCCACGCCTTCCCGTCTTCAAGGGTTGCGAATGGGAGCGAATCGATCTCACCGAGCGTTAACGAGCGGAACGTATTCGTATAATCTGCCTCCGTTTCTACCATCAATCGAAGCAGTTCATCCGTTAGCGCATCGTCTCCGTCTTTTCGGACGAATAGGCCAATCTTATGCGCGAGTCCAGTGAAATACGCTTCTTTATACAACTCGGTATAACGGGTGAGCTGTTTGTTCGCCACATCGACCGCTTCCTCTTTCGTCTCGCCAAGAAGCGGCAGCAATGTCTCTGCCAGTCGGGCGAGGTTCCAAGACCCGATATATGGTTGGTTCGCATAGGCGTAACGTCCGTCTCGGTCAATCGAGCTGAAGACCGTCTCCGGATGATACGTGTCCATGAACGCGCACGGTCCGTAATCGAGACCTTCTCCGCTGATGAACATATTGTCCGTATTCATCACCCCATGAATGAAACCGACAAGTTGCCAGTTGGCAATCAGTCTCGCCTGTCTTTCGACGACGCGTCCGAGGAACTGTTCATAGCGATTCGGTGCATCAATCAAGTCTGGGTCGTGTCGTTTGATTGCTACTTCAGTAAGAGCGATGACGTCATCGATGGAGCCGGCGCCTGCTGCGAATTGAAATGTTCCGACACGAAGATGGCTTGAAGCGACCCGAGTCAGGATGGCCC
Organism: Exiguobacterium sp. s101; assembly: GCF_018617835.1. Lineage (NCBI taxonomy): Bacteria > Bacillati > Bacillota > Bacilli > Caryophanales > Exiguobacterium > Exiguobacterium sp. s101. The sequence continues at coordinate 190,961 of NZ_JACSKX010000003.1, forward strand.
CGTGTTTTGGACCTTGACGCATGATGGCTTCCCCTGTCTGAACGACGGCGAGCGCACGGTTCGTCGGGATGCAGAGAGCATGCATCGCCTCGCTCATGATGAACTCGCGTACCATCGGCCCGAGTGCGGCCCGTCCGTCTCCCCCTCTAGAATACTCTGTCGGTCCGGATCCCTTCAGTTGCACATCGACACGTTTCCCATTCGGAGTCACATGTTCTCCGAGCATGAGTGCGCGTCCGTCCCCGAGCATCGTCAAGTTGCCGAATTGGTGTCCGGCGTATGCTTGAGAGAAAGACGTCTCGGTTTGACGATTGCCGGCAAGTAAAGCGATGTCTTGTTTGAGTGTTTCCGCATCAAGGCCGAGCGAAGCGGCTAATGAATCGTTAAACAAGACGAGTGTCGGGTTGTCGACCGGATGGATGGGTCCACGTTCGTAAAAAATATCACGTAGTTCGAGGTACGTCGCCTCGAAGTTCCAGTCAGTTGTCATGGCGCATGCCTCCTTCTTCGCTTCGAGTATAGCACAGACTGTTTTCCATAACGGCTGTCATGAATTTTGATAAGATGAAACAGAAGTGTAAACAGTAGGAGTGTGGAAGATGAAGACGAAACAAGACGTATTCGATTGGTTGAGTGGACAGCTTCGCTTCGGGATCAAACCGGGTCTTAAGCGGATGAGCTGGATGATTGAGCAGTTAGGGTTAGAAGAACGCCCATCGATCCATGTGGCCGGGACGAACGGAAAAGGGTCGACCGTCGCGTTTTTACGGGCGATGGCGATGGAGAACGGTTTATCCGTCGGTACATTCACATCCCCTTACATCGTTCAGTTCGAGGAGCGGATCATGTTGAACGGCGAACCGATTCCTGAAGAGGCGCTCGTCGATGTGGCGAACCGTGTCAAAGTTTGTGCGGACGAAGCGCCGGAGACGTTGACGGAATTCGAGCTATTGACGATGATGGCATGGTGCTATTTTGATGACACACATCCTGCCCTGATCATTTGGGAAGTCGGTCTTGGGGGACGACTCGATTCGACCAATGTGTTGACACATCCACTTGCGACCGTCGTGACGTCGATCGGACATGATCATCAAGGCATTCTCGGCGATACGCTTGAAGAGATTGCGATGGAGAAGTATGGCATCATGAAACGCGGTGTGCCGATGTTCCATAGTGTCGAGAAGGACCAGTTGATTGAGTTGTTGCAAAAAAAAGGTGAGGCCTTAGATGCACAAATTCATGACGCACGTGCGCTCGTGACTAAGATTGAAGACGGGGCAGAGACAGTCGTGACATATCAAGCCATGCCACCTGTCGTGCTCGGATTGACAGGGCATCATCAGGCCTATAACGGGGCATGCGCCGTGGCGGTGGCACGTCACCTCGGTTGGAAGGAAGAAGCCATTCAATCGGGTCTCGAGCGAACGCAACACCCGGGACGATATGAGCTCGTATCAAAACGACCGCGTATTATTTTAGATGGGGCACATAATCAGGAAGGCATCGAGGCATTAGTTTTACAAGCTAAACAAGAGACAGACGTGACCGTGCTGACCGCCATTTTAGAGGATAAAGACCGCGATACGATGGTTCGTTCACTTCAACAAGTCGGAGATGTATATGAGACGACGTTTGACTTTCCACGTGCGAGAACGAAAGCCCAACTAGAAAAAGATGGGGCGTGCTTTGTCGAATGGAAAGCGTGGCTACGGAAGTGGGTCGAGTCGCCGACAAGCGAGACGTTGATCGTGACCGGGTCTCTTTATTTCATCAGTGAAGTGAGACGTTTCTTGAGCTAAAACATTTACCTGATGTCAAAGAAATAGATGTATATTTTTTCAAGGGGGTGGGATAATTAGTAGTGAAGACTAAAAATAGGGAGGACTATACATTGCGTAAAATCATGCATGTGGCCATAATCTTCATTTTACTATTTTCGTTCGTCCCTCAAAGCAAGTTTGTAGAGGCGCAGGAATTACCGAAATATAAAGTACTATATTTAAGAGATGCGTATACAGCAAGCAATGTATTGACTCAAGATGCTTTAGAAACGGCGATTGACTCGTATAAAAAGACATTAGTAAACGATTTGAATACATTGAATAAGTTAGAGATCGATTTTTTAACGGTTAAACAATTCAATGCGACTCGTTTCCCGATGGATGGAGCTTACGATGCGATTGTATTGGCAAGTAGCCCACTTGGTGAAAATGAAAAGTATCAAGAAGCACTTAATAAAGTGAATAAAATAAAAAGTACATCGAATCGTAATACTGAACATAATACGACGACGATTTTAAATGATTTAACAGATTTAAAGTTCGATGAGATTACAGAATTTTACGTAAAAACAGGGTTACCGGTATACCTTCATAAAGATTTGTTGCTCGGTGGAGAAAATGTAAAAAAAATAGCCGCATTCAAAGAGTATGCCAACGTCAAACAGTTTGATACGGACGGGGCGCTGATCAATCAATTAGTCAATCAATCGAGCATTCGTCCATTGTTGTCGAATGTTGACGTGACGTATAATCAACAACCGCTTGTGAATCAAACGGTACAAATCAAAAACAATGATCGAAAGCCGTTTCAGTTCAACTATCAATTTGTAAACCCACCAACTTCAAGCACGATTGTAGAATTATACATTGATTTTAATCACAACGATCGCTTTGATGCTGAAGATAAGGTGAGAGAAGTAGTCGCAAATTCAACGAATCAACTCGAGTTTCTATTATCTCGACCTACGTATACCGGTCCGAAGAATTGGATGATTGTTGCTAAAGATACAGTAACCGGGCGTAAAGATTATAAAAAGGGGACGTTCCTCTATATCGATCAAAAAGTAGAAGCAAACATCTTGCAACTAACTGCAGGAACAGCGAGTAAAGGAAAAATTTCTGACTACTTGTCAAATATGCTGACAGACAGTAACGGTCAATATCAATTCACGTTAAATAATGGAACAACCAGTGATTTTCAACTAGGTAAGTTCGATCAAGGTTTGAATAATAATACGTATGATATGTTGATTTTTGGTTTTCAGGATTCTTATAACACACAAGGTAGCATGAACGTTGCGGCTACTTCCAAAGTAAAGACGTTCTCAGAAACGGGACAAGGAGTCATGTTGACCCATGATACAATTTTCCGTTCCGGTGGTGGGAACTCTGCCACTTCGGAGTGGGAACGTCAGTTTGTCAATTCAGACTCCACAAAGAATATTTCAGGACAAAAAATCTATACGAATATGGGTTATGGTGCACCGCAAGTTACTCAGGTGATTGAAAAAGTGCAGGATGGAATTTTCACTTCATATCCATATGCTTTGAATGATGAGCCTAAAAAGATCTCAAAAACGCACAACCAATATTTCACGCTTGATTTGAATGACCCTGAAGTTACACCTTGGTACAACTTGTCTTCGGATAATTCTAGTAAGGAACGGTCATATGGAGATGCGAGTAACCATTACTACACGTACACGAAAAATAACTTCACCTATTCGGGCGCGGGTCACACGAATCAGTTTTCAGTTCAAGACGAGAAAAAAATCTTTATCAATACGATGTATCGCGCTTTTATCGGGGCGAACCACAAACCTTATAATGTGATCGAATCAGTCAGCGATTCTACAAACTCATACACTTCTTCCGACATAGAAGCTGGAGTAGTTGAAGTGACTGCTGGCAAAGATGTCAAGTTGATGTGGCGTCCGAGTGACTATGACTTCCAAGACTTATTTTTGAATTCAACAATCACATACAACGGAAAGTCGGTAGCATTTGAAGAATTGCAAAACTATGAAGTCAAAGAGTTCACGATTCCTGCAGCGGACGTTGTCGCAAACCGACCGATTGAAGTGAAAATCGAGACGTCCGATCAACGGAATGCCAAAGTGATTGATACGTTCACGATTAACGTAAAACGTGCGGAGAATGTATCGGACTTGATTCAAGTGTCCCGTTCGATTGATCCTTCGACCATCAACTTGTTTGAGACGGGAACGATTCGATACCAAGTTCAATATCCAGAACAATTTGATCGATCGAAAGACCAAAAGGGTGACAAGTTCCTGCGGATTGATTCGACGACCTTCACAGAGAAGTTGCCAAAACAACTTGAAATCGTTGCGATTCGTGATGGAAATGGAACAGACTATCCGGTCACGAATCTAAATGAAATCAATCTAGAGTTAAAACCGAATCTGTATTACGAGCGACACGGGAACTCGAACGTATTTCTCCCGAACGAGAGTGGTGACCGGACTGTGACGTTTGAAGTAGTTGTCCGTGCCATCGAGTCTTCTTCCTCGCTCATTCAACTGAAAAAAGCGGATAACCAATTGACGACATTGATTGAGTATGCGAAGAAGCAAGGTCATAATTTAGATAAGCACAACGACTGGGATAAGGAGCAGATCGTTCACTCTTCGTTCCCTGATTTATTGATCAATATTGGGGCACCGTATGCGTACGGTGCGAAGATCCCGAACGTCACACTGCAAATTGGTGCACAACAGATTGTCAGTCCGACCATCACCGATGCAAAAGGGGATCCTTATTCAAACCCGAAATGGAAAAGCTTGAAATGGGAAATCATCGATGCGAACGGTGTCGCCAAACTTGTCTCACAAGGAAACAATGCGATTGTGACCGGACTGAAGACAGGAACTGCCACGTTACGGTTGACGATTGATCCAGGTGATGGGAAACCACGTGTCGTAGCGGAGTCGAACGTAAAGGTCATCAGCCCGCCTGAACAGCTTACCGTTCAGTCAAAAGAACTGTATGTCGGTCAAGCGACTACCGTGACACCAAAAGTCATGCCGGAAACGGCACAGTACAAGTCGGTTCGTTATGTCGTTGAATCCGGTGACAGTGTCCGCTTCGAACAGGACGGAAACAACCTGAAAATCGTTGGATTAAAACCAGGGATGACTCAATTCAAGGCGACTGTTGACGTCGGTGACTTTTTCAGTGGGTTAAATATCGCTGCACCTAGTACTGTCTTTACAATCAATGTCACGGCACCATCCTTGAGCCAAACACCGAGCCAACTCGACTTGTGGGTATGGGATAGTGTGGACGAAGAAAAACGAGTGAATGAAGTCGCGACGATTCAAGTGACCTCATCACCAAGTGTAACCATCCCGCTTGAACGAATCGGGACCACCCCGTCGGCTTTGACGGTCACCGAAAGTGCGACCGGATACCAATTACGTGCCAATCATGGATATGGAAATAACGGGATCGTTACGGACATTCCGATTCAGACAACATTTAATGACAATGCCTTACGGAACATTCGTTCAAACATTTCAATCGTACGTGTCAACGAATATCCGAACCAATTGATGTCAAAAGACATGACGATTAATATCGGTGAAGGAATGGCACCACGGCCACCGCTTCTCGAGTACTGGCCGAGGACCTCGACTTGGCGTGATTATCAGATGGAGATTGTGTCTGGTGAAGAATTTGTTCAAGTCAGTGCGTCAGGAAAAAAGTTGATTCCAGTGAAACCGGGTGTGGCCAAAGTGGAAGTATATACAACTCTCCCGGCTGGAAAACCGTTTGAAGCCGTGAAGGACACGTTTTATGTACGCATCATCCAAACGAATGCCTCAGGACAGGATGATGACCGTTATTAAGTGAATGGCAGAAAGTTGGCGAATGATGAATCGCAAGCGAATAATGATTGGCATCACCGGATTGATTCTCGTGATTGGATTGGGAGGGCTCCTGTACTGGAGTCAATCCCAACCCGAGCTTTCACAGTTATCCGGTGACGATTTAGTAAAAGAAGTGAATCAACGCTCTTCGGTAACAGAAGAAGAATTGACAGATTTACAGGCAAGAGAGGAATGGAAGGCCGTCCGACTTGTTCTAGAAGACAAAAAAGTTGTGCCGACAGCCGAGCAATTTGCGACGGCGGTGACTACTGCACCGATGGACGTGATTGAAGCGTATTTCGAGCAAGGGCTCGACCCGTTTGAAGAAGTGGAAGGGATGCCGATCATCACGCCTTTGTTCAGCGCAAACGGCAGTCCCGAGCAATGGGAGCTCGCCATACGTTATGTCGAGGATGAGCGACTTCTCGGGATTGCTGTCGACTCGTTGAATCTTGAGGCAGTCAAACATCTCCTCGATCAGGGCTATCCGATTCAAGATGACGAATCGGTGTTATTGCAGCCGGTCCGTCATAACCAGGTCGAGTTGACTCGACTGCTGCTCGACAACGGTGCGAAGTGGACCAATGCTATGGAACAGACGGCCAAAGACTACAACTCGGACCTCATTCTAAAGATGGGGAACTAAAAAAATCGGTTTCTTCTCAATCAGAGAGGAAGCCGATTTTTTGAATTCATTTCAATTGAACGGGGTGACTGACGAAGAACTGAAGTTGATTCGTGACCGGTAATGTTTCGAGTTGATTAAACACGGAATCGTTATACGTCAGTTTTAACCGAGAATGGATAGCTTCTTGGCGAGGGATTTGTTGGTCGAAGTTCTCAGCAGGGCTTAAGCCGTTGCCCCCATTAAATTCCCCTCTGAAGACGTTCACTTCGAGTGGTCCCTTACTGTATAGACCCCCGTTGACTTCGAGGATAGAGCCGACCGCATAGACATAGGTCGGTTCGTTCGAGTCACTATACATGAACGCCTGGAGCGTCGTCGGTGTGTCATCAAACTCGTTGATTCGGTTCAATAAGATCTTTCCTTTTGACAAGAGGATGAGGGAGTTCCCTTTCTCTGCATCGATTGGAAGGATATTGGCACGGTCGATGAAGGTGTCGCCGAGCGTGTAGACAGTTGAACTGAATGACACATTGCCTTTAATGGTCAAATTTCCCCGCACGATTAATGGGCGCGCAATCGTCAGTTTGTTAAGTGATTCAATCACGACATCTCCATCGAATAGGAGCGGGGCGTTCGATTCGGTAATGGACTCGGTGACGTACATGGCACGATCAGAAATGGTAGTAGGCAATGTCAAAATGGTCGGATCCGTTAAAGCGTTATAGGCATCCGCCCGTAAATATGAAGTCGGTCGTTCGATGATTGAAGAGCCGTCTTCCGACAATACCCGTTCGAGCTCGAATACTCGATTCGTCGAGGCAATCAGCCCTTCATCAAAGATTTTCGAGTTGACGTTGTTCGTGAAGGTGAGGGGTGTGTCGAGTCGACGATTCAAAAATTCAATGATCGAATAGTCATATTGGAACGGGGAGAAGCGACTTGGGGACACCCCAAAGTCCGCTTTTTCACCAGCCTGTTCCGTACCTGCCGTGAAATAGTTTTCTTGTTGACAACTTAAGCAGTCGTTCAACTGCAACAAATCAATTCGACCGTCTAAATGAAGTCTGCTTGTATCCACATTATCGATTTGCTTGGGCACGCCATCTAATTGAAAGTTAGCCTTACGCATGAAGGAAAGCGGACCACCTGAATAGATATTTCCTTGAACCGTCGGCATACCATTCACGTTTAACTGTTGGTCGGACCCGAGGACGTAGTATAAAAAGGACGGGAGCGCCGTCAAATACAGATCTTGCGTGTATTCGACCGCGAGCACGGGCTGTTCCGGGTTCACTTGACGCGATGCCGTGACATTCACTTGAAGAATCATCGTGAACGGCGCCGTCTGAATGGTGGTATCCGTCGCATCTTTCTTCAGTTCGATCGAGTAGCGGACCTCGCTATCTGTCGTCAAAGCTGTAAACGGTTCGTCATTGATAATGAGAGACTGTATCTTGTTATTGAATGCAGTTTCGGACTCCATATGGATAGGGACTTCCGCTTCACCGTGGAGCGGGAACTGGGTCCGGACCTCGTCGGCGATGAGACGGAGCGCGCTTTTCGCATCTTCATTCAATTGGGTATCTTCCGTCCGGATGACTGTCAGTTTGTTCGTCGATAAATTCACTTGCATAGCAGCGAGCGACAAGACGGCGAGAGCCGCCATCGTCACGAGGACGAGCACGAGGACGTACCCGTCTTCACGTTTTTGCATCGGGATGCCTCCTTTCTTAAAATGGGATTGAGCTTTCAAATGTGGTCACTGAATCAGAATCGTTCGTCTGGGTCAAATCCATTTCGATTTCAATCAGACCTCCCGTCGTATATGTGGGGCGTCGGGGATCGAATACCGGATCTTTCAATTGAATCGTCAACCGTTCAACTGTGATTTGCGGATTGGATGGGGTGAACGATTCCTCTGAGAGCACCAAATCGGTCGGAACGTATCCCGCCTCTCGGTAAATCATTCCGGCCTCTGAGATGCCTGGTGCAGATAACCGATAAAATTGGAACGTGCCGCCCACTTCCGTCACCGCATCGAATTCGGTCCGGTTCACGTCGGAGAGGACCGAGGCAATCAAATAATCCGCCTCACTGCGGAGTTCGCTCGTTTCGTTCGTCATTTGAAAACCGAGCGTGCCCGTGATGAAAGCCGTAATGATGACTCCGCTTAAGATCGAAGCGACGACGACGGTGACAAGCAACTCGACGAGTGTGAAGCCGTCTTCTCGTTTCTTTATCTCAGTCAGTTGTCGGGACAGCCGTTTCAGGGAACGGTTCGCGCAATGTCGCATTCGATATGACTCCTTTCAAGGTGACGGGTGTTTGTAATCGGTCGGTCGTCACCGAGATTTCGACCTCGATCGTGTGTCCGGGTGCGGTGGATAACGATTGAATCGTTGCGACATACGTATCCCCATGAATCCGCGTATCTTCGCAGAAGTCGCATGTGAGGCTGATGCCGTCCCGATTCAATAATTGACGTAGCTCGAGCGGTTGATCGACGGAAGCCGCCCGCCGATTCAACGTATGTAGTGTGTTTTGCGCCACTTGGTTCGCAATCGTTTGATTGAGACTATCGTGGGTCGTCTTCAAGCTTTGACTAAAAATGGTAAGTAGAGAAAATGAGACAATTGATAGAACGACGATGGAGACGAGTACTTCTACGAGCGTAAAACCTTTTTCGGAATGCGACAAGACATTGACCTCCTATTCAAAAAAGTAAAACATTCGGTAAATAACGTATGAAATACTGAATTAAATGTTATTTTTTGTACAATACATATTATACTAAAGTTATACGCTAAACGGATACATAGAATAGAAGTCGGATCAGACACGGGGGGAATTTTACATGAAGCGGTATGGGATGCATCTAGTCATTTTGATTGGACTCGTCGTACTCGTGACATTGCCGACGATCGGACTCGTCAATTATTTAGACGCGTCTGCTGAGTCGAGTGCTACATATATCGAGACGACGGTCGCAGGCATCGACGTGTCAGGGATGACGAAGGAAGAAGCGAACGTTCGTCTTGACAATGCAATCAAAGATTTTAATACGTTGCCATTTTCGGTCAATTTGGTGGATGGAACGATCATGGAGATTGGGAAAGAAATCGTGACGTTCGATGTATCGAATACGCTTGACTCCATCGAGGACACGGGCGCTTATCCACTTTTAACGTCTGTTGACGAAGCAAAGGTCGAACCTTATCTTGAAGGGCAACCTGTCACGATGACGATGATTGTTCCGACATTGATGGAAGCTGCATCTATGCTTGAATCAACTGTGACGTTAGAGCAAGTCGCGGCTGAAAGTGAAGTCGTCGCCTCATTCACTGTGAGCCCGACACCGGCGATGCAGTCGGCACTCGATCGGATGAGCGGATTTGAGATGGCCTCTGGGGATATCTTTAGTCTCAAAGCGTTCGGGGAAGACTATGAAGCCCTCACGACGCTCGGCTCTTCGCTCTATCGAATGTTCGCCGCGACACCGTTTGCGATTCTTGAACGGGTCCCGCATGAAACGCTTCCGCCTGGTGTGGAGCTAGGTTATGACACGAAAGTGGACGATCGTTCGAACTTTGCAGTCCAAAATCGTGAGGATTCATCTTACGCAATCCTAGTCTTAAATGAAGGAGGCACGGTGACAGTTCAGTTATTAGGTCAGCCGTTTGAAGCTGCCTTTGAGGCAAGGGTGGAGGAAGTGAAGACGGTTCCGCATCAAAAAGTCGTCCGTTTCTCATCGTCGCTCCCGTCTGGCAGTTCATCTGTCACGCAGTCTGGTCAAGATGGACAATCAGGTAAGCTCTACCGTGTCACAGTGACAGAAGAAGGGGAAAAAATGGAATTGCTCGGGTTTGACTTTTATGCCCCGACACCGGAAATCGTGACGAAGAGCTCAGTTCCACTCCCGCTACCTGACCCGGTCGAACCGGTGATTCCGACATTCCCGGATGAGAATGAAGAAGATCCGTTCACAGAGGATTCGAACGGAAATCCGTTTGAGGCAGAACCACCCGTATTGGAAGAGGTCCCTACAGAGGAGGAAGCTGTCGGATGATTGGCTATTTGATTTTACTTGGATTTTGGGTACTCGCCACCCTGACGTTGTTCGCCTTGTCCGTCCCGATGATGCGCAAGCGTGAAACGAAGCTCGTCATCAGTCTATGGACGGCCCTCATGTCTGGTGGCATCTATTTGATGGTACAAGAAGCGCTCGTCCAAACGTGGTGGGCATGGCTCATTCTTGTTGTTGCATTGATTGGAGGGGTAGCTGTGAGTGTCTTTATCGAAGAACGTGAAGACAAAGACAAGCAAGAGGAGGCTCCTCGAAGGATGGTGAAGTAACGTGAGACGAACGAAACGTAGATTAGGCGAGATGCTAATTGAAGCAGGACTCATTACAACGGGTCAGCTCGACGAGGCACTCGAACAAAAGCGTCCCGGAGAAAAACTTGGTGATGCGCTGATCCGACTGAACCATATTACGGAGACGCAGTTGATTCAAATGATTCATGAACAGTTGCAAGTTCCAATCATTGCATTGTATTCCCATGACATTAATGTAACGGTCACGAAACTCGTGCCGAAAGCGTTGGCGCAAAAACACGACATCATGCCATTTGAGTTGAACGGGAATACGCTCCATATTGCGACGGCTGACCCGCTCGATTTAATTGCGATTGACGACATTCGTTTACAGACGGGTATGAATATTGAACTCGGAATCGCGACGAGAGAGCAAATTCGAAAGACGATCAGTCGCTACTACGAGATGGACCATTCGCTCATCGAAATTTTGAAAGAGGATGCTCCAGAGATTGAGCGTCAAGACACGGCCAGTCGAGATGATGCCCCGATTATCCGACTCGTGAACCAACTGTTCTTAAGTGCAATTGACCAACGTGCATCGGATATTCATTTTGATCCGCACGAGAAACAACTTCATGTGCGTTTTCGGATCGACGGGGACTTACGGACAGAAACGGTCTACCCGAAGAAAATTCAAAGCGTCATGCTGACGCGTCTCAAAGTCATGAGTAACCTTGACATCACGGAGAGTCGTCTGCCGCAAGATGGTCGGATCAAGTATACGCTGCGCAACCGGGCCTATGACTTCCGGGTGTCGACGCTCCCGACGATGTATGGGGAAAAGATTGTTATTCGGGTCCTTGATTCATCACAAGGACTGACCGATTTGACGAAACTCGGATTCGGTGAACGAAACGAACAGTCGTACCGCGACATGTTGAAACGTCCGAATGGCATTATCCTGATTACCGGTCCGACCGGTTCAGGGAAGTCCTCGACACTATACGCATCGTTGAAAGAATTGAATGATGAGACGAAGAACATCATCACGGTTGAAGACCCGGTCGAATACCAACTTGATGGCATCAACCAGGTCCAGGTCAATTCAAAAGTCGGGTTGACGTTTGCGTCAGGTCTTCGCTCAATTTTGCGACAAGACCCGAACATCGTCATGGTCGGGGAGATACGTGACACCGAGACGGCTGAGATTGCCATTCGTGCCTCGCTCACCGGTCACCTCGTCTTATCAACGCTACATACGAATTCAGCAATCAGTTCCATCACACGTCTCGTCGATATGGGCGTCGAGCCATTTCTTGTCGCCGCTTCGACGACCGGACTCGTCGCGCAACGTCTCGTTCGGCGCGTCTGTCGTGACTGTGGGCATGCCGAACCAGTCTCGAAAAGTGAACAGAGTCTGTTTGAAACGGAAAGGGTTCACATCGAACAGGTCGTTCGTGGAAAAGGATGTACCTCATGTAACTTCACGGGTTATCGGGGTCGCCTTGCCATTCATGAAGTCATTCCGATTGATGAGGGTTTGCGTCGGATGATTATGAACCAAGCGACCGAGTCCGAGATGGTCGATTACGCCAAGTCGCAAGGCGCAACGTTCCTGCTTGCCGATGGGCTAGAAAAAGTCGCCGCCGGTTTGACGACGACAGAAGAAATATTACGAACGGTCATTTCGGAGAATGCTTATGATTAATCAATCGATTGAAGTCATCTTGACGAATGCGGTCGAGAAACGTGCCTCAGACATTCATCTGACGGCAGGCTCACCTCCGATCATTCGAGTAGATGGGAGTCTCATCACGATGGGCGAGGAGAAGGTATTGCCTCATCATCTCGAAGGATATTTAAAAGAAATTATGACGGAGGACATGCGGGAACGTTTAGAGCGTGACCGGGATCTTGACTTCTCGTTCGGTGTTCCACGCGTTTCGCGTTTTCGAGTCAATGCTTACTATCAACGGGGTACGATTGCCATCGCATTCCGTTCCATTTCCGGGGAAATCCCGACATTGAATGAGCTGAACCTTCCGACGGTGTTGAAGCGCTTGATTGAAAAGCCGCACGGTCTCATCCTTGTGACGGGTCCGACCGGTTCAGGAAAATCAACGACGCTTGCGGCGATGATTCATGAGATCAACCGGACACAGCGAAAACGGATCATCACGTTAGAAGATCCAATCGAATATTTGCATTCCCATGACCAAAGCATCGTCGACCAACGGGAGATCGGCTCCGATGTCATGAAGTTCGTGAGCGGGTTGCGGGCTGCTTTACGTCAAGATCCGGACGTCATTTTGCTCGGGGAGATGCGTGACTTAGAGACGATCTCGACGGCGATGACGGCGGCAGAGACGGGTCACCTCGTCATGGCGACGCTCCATACATCGAGTGCGATGTCGACCGTGAGCCGAATCATCGATGCGTTCCCAGCTGAGCAACAAGACCAAATCCGGACGCAACTCGCCAACGTCCTTCTCGGGGTCGTCAGTCAGCGGTTATTTCCTCGGATCGATGTGCCTAAAGGCCGTGTCGCCGCCATGGAAATCATGTTAGGGAATCCGGCTGTCGCCAATTTGATTCGAAATGAAAAAGAATTCCAATTGCCGACCGTCATCCAGACGAGTCGCCAAAACGGGATGCAATCGATGGATGCTGCCATCGAGCAATTGGTACGGCAAGGAATCATCAATCCAAATGCCGTCCCGACAGAAGAGATGAGGTGATGAGTGATGGCGATATTCCAGTATGAAGGGAAACTATTGAACGGGAAACGCAAGAAAGGGCGCATCACGGCCGTCTCACTTCGGGAGGCGAAAGATAAATTGCGTCAAGAATCGATTCTCGTGACAGACCTATCCGAGCTCGAGTCGACCGGACTGAATATGGAAGTGAATTTACTTCCGGAACGTGTGAAGATTGAACACCTGATCATGTACGTTCGACAGTTTGCGACGCTCATCCGGGCAGGTGTCCCAATCGTTCGCGCGACCTCGATTTTACGGGTACAGACTGAATCGAAAGTGTTGAAGAAAGCACTTAGTCAAATCGAGGATGATTTAAAAGAAGGGATTGCCTATTCCGTCGCGATTCAAAAACATCCGCGCGTCTTCTCAAACTTCTTTAGTTCGATGGCACTCGCCGGGGAGACGAGCGGTAACTTAGAGGAAGCGCTCGACCAAATCGGGCTTCAACTCCAAAAGCAATATGATATAAAGCGGAAAGTCATCTCCGCTCTCACCTATCCGTTGGTCGTCTCAATCGTCGCCATCGGTGTGGTCGCCTTTTTGATGGTGAACGTCGTTCCGACGTTCGCGAGTATCTTCGGTCAACTCGGTGGTGAGCTACCGCTTATCACAAAAATCGTCGTCGCGATCTCTGACTTCATCGCTGCCTACTGGTGGCTGTTGCTCGGACTCGCAATTCTCGGAGTCCTCACCTTCACTTGGATGTTGAAGCGGGATCGGGAGCGGTTCGTTATCGATAGGTTGCTACTAAAGATGCCAATTTTCGGGACGATTGTGATGAAGTCTCAGATTGCGTTATTGACAAGAAGTTTAGCTGTTCTCTTACAGGCGGCCGTGCCGATTTTGACGGCGATTGAAATCACCGAGCGCATCGTATCAAACCGCGTCATCCGAAAAGGACTGATGGAGGCTCGTGACATGATGGCGCAAGGGGTGCCGCTCCATGAACCACTTATGCGTAACTCGAACTTTCCGGCACTTATGACCCAGATGATTGCGGTCGGGGAAGAGAGTGGGGATTTAGATTCGATGTTGAACGAAGTGGCGGAGTTTTATGAGACCGAGGTCGAGACGACGACCGACCGATTGAAGTCGATTATTGAGCCTCTTCTCATTGTCGTATTGGCAAGTGTAGTCGGAGTCATCGTCATCTCGATTGTCGTCCCGATGTTCCAAATTTATGGGGATATTCAGAATCAGTAGAAAGAATATGCAGGCTTTTGAAAATATGCCTTTTCAATACTATATTTTGAAGGTATAGTAAAATTGTTCTACTTCTATATTAGGTCTTTAGTAATTCATCTAGTTTAATCACAGTACTTTACACAAAAGGGGAGAATGAATCATGGTAGAAAAGTTGAAAATGATTTGGCAAGATGCTAAACAGTTAAAAGATGAGCGCGGACTCACACTCGTCGAGTTACTCGTCGTCGTCGTTATTTTAGGGATTATCGCAGCCATCGCAGTCGTTGCGATTGGTGGGATCATTGAGAACTCGAAGAAAGATGCAATGGTTGCTGATGCGAAGCAGATGGTCAGTGCGGCGAAGTTACATACCGCTTCTAATCCAGGTGCAACTACCCTTGATTTTACAAGTGAAGAAGGTAAAAAGTATATTTCTGGTCTAAAAGATCCATTCGATGAATCAGGTTCCGAATCTTATTCTGCAGCCTCTGTAGCTATTACTGAAGCGGCCGGTAAATATAACTATTCAGTTACTTTGACTAGTGAAGAAACAAAATATAGCTTTAAAGCATCTCCAGAATCAAGCTTAAATAAAACTGAGTTGGAAAAAACAAAGGAATGATATATTCTCCGGCTGGCGCTGGGCACTCGCTCAGCCTAGCCGGTTTTCTATTTTTGGCATATACTGACAAAAGGAGGATCCTTCCTTGATTGAATTGATTGGATTCCTATATAGCATCGTCCTTGGGGCGGTCATCACGTCGTTCACTAACGTCGTCGGGCTCCGCGTGCCACGTCAGCAATCGATTGTGACACCTCGGTCACATTGTCCGTCTTGCGGTCACGAATTGTCACCGTGGGAACTCATCCCGATTTTCGGCTATCTTGCTTTAAGAGGCAGATGTCGCGGATGTGGCGAGCGGATCGCGCCGACGTATCCAATATTTGAACTGCTCGGAGCCATTGGATATGGCTATAGCTTTTCGCTTTATGGCTTCAGTGTGACGACGCTTCTCGCGTTCGCTTTCTTGTCGACCCTCCTGGCGCTGGCGATGTCTGATTTATCGACGATGCTCGTGCCGAACGTCATCTTGCGCATTACGGCACCGGTACTACTCGTCCTTACATACATTGCTGGAGCATACTGGTGGACACCACTTGCGGGAGCACTCCTCGGATTTTCGCTTCTTGCGACCGTCTTTTTCGTGTCAAAAGGGGGACTTGGGGCAGGCGACGTCAAATTGTTTACTATGATCGGTCTTGTGCTCGGTCCGCGTGACGTGCTCGTCGCCTTGTTTTTATCGAGCTTGATAGGGGCGATTGTCGGGATCGGGTTGATGATGACAAAGAAAATCGGACGAAAACAACCGATACCGTTCGTGCCATCCATCGCGCTCGGGACGATGTTGACGTTTTGGTTTAGTGAAAGCTTTTTTGATTGGTATTTTGAGTTGATGTAGGGGGAAACGATCATGAGTCGTGGGATAGAGAAAGGGACGGTCACGTATTTTTCGTTTGATGCACTCAGCATCCACGGGGCCGTCATCAAACAAGGGGTGTTCAAACGAAGCGCCTCGGTTCAGTTAGCAAAAGATGCATACGGAGAAGGTAAGATTCTTGATGAGACAGCGTTTACGCTCGCTTTCGATGAACTCTGTCGTAAGTTGAAAGTCCGTCGTGGGATGACGTGTGCGGTCGCATTGGACGAGACCGAGGTGTTGTCACGGAAAGTCGAGATTCCTTCCTCGATTCCGAAGGACGAGATTCGCGGTTATCTCTTCATGGAAATCGGGAGCTCGATCATCTTGCCGTTCGATGACGTGTCTTTCGACTATGAAGTGTTAGGAGAAGATGGGGTCAAGACGGACGTCATGTTACATGCCGTTTCCATTGAATTGACGAAGTCGCTCCGTTCTTATATGAAAAAACGTGGTCTCGCCTTGAAGAAGATCACACCACGTTCCGTCGCGGTCGCCAACGGGGTCATGCGCTTGTCGGAGATCGACCCGTTCCAGTCGACGCTTCTTTGGCATATCACGCCATTTTCGCATCAGTTGCTCGTGCTCGAAGAAGGACAAATTCGTTTCATTCGTTCCATTGAATTGGATCTTCCGTATCAGGTCGGGACGAAAGACGGGGTCGTGACGTATACATATGATGGTACCGGCGAGATGAAGGCGAATCAACTGGATGACTGGCTGAACGAACTCGCTCGCTTCCTCGACTTCTATCGGTATTCATTACGGACAGACGGACGGGCCATCGATGAGTTATACGTTTCCGGTACTGTCCCTGAGGTAGATGACCTTGTCCGTATGATTCAGTCAGAGTCACTCGTCTCAGTGACGCGAGTCGAGCAACCGCTCGCCATCGCTCACGGGACACCGCTATCGCATCAAATGCTCCCGCTCCTCGGAATGGCGACGCTTCAACGGGATCGCGACACGAACTTCATCAACTCGACCGATGTGACGCTTCGTTGGCCGATCGTGACCGGTCTTGTCGCGCTTCTTCTTGGATGTGGGGCGGCCGGATACTTGTACTATGAGGTCGACCAATTGGAAGCAGAACAGATGCGAATCGAAGAAGAGTTACAGCTCGTCCAAATTTATCAAACGGAACAAGTGAATTCGAAAGCGCAACAAGTGCTCTCGCTCGACCAAACCGTGACGGCATTGACCGACATGGAAAAAGACGCGGTACCGGCACTGCGCGCGTTGACCGAACAATTGCCGCCGACAGGCTACGTTTTGACGTATAACTACGCTGACGGTTCCATCATGAGCGTACGGACTCAGTTCGAGACGTTAGAGGATTTAAATGAATTCCAACGCTCGCTCATGACCGACGAGCGCTTTCTCGACGTCAATCTCCTCGGTGTGACGACGGAGTTGAAAGCGGATGTGGATTCAGAAGAAGAGAACTCGTTTGAAGAGGATCCGCTTCCACGTTACATCGGCGAGTTCACGTTCATGTTCGAGGACGTAGAGGAAGAATTGACGGAAGAAGAGGACACGAATGAGGAGGTGGTGAGTCAATGAAACGTTCGACAATCTATGCGTTATTTGCGATTTGCCTCCTCGTCGCAATCATCGCACCGGCTTACTTCGGATATACGTATTACGTCAAACAAGGTGAGGTCGAAGCGCTTGAACGCGACCTCTCGCTCGAGCAGACAAAACTGGAGTTGTTGCGTCAAGAAGGGAAGGCTGTTGACGTAGCGGACTCTCAGACGCTTCAGACACGCGTTCCGACGATGCCTGCCCTCGACACGGTCGTCGAAGCGTTGTCACAGGCAAGTCTTCTTGCGGGTGTCAACGTGACGAGCATCGCATTTGCGGATGGCGTCGTGGCCGAGTCGGAGGTGCCAGAAACGGTCGAGCCGTTCAATCCGGCTGACGTGAGTGCGACGAACGAACCGGCTGAACCGATGGACGTTGCACCCGTCAATGCCTCGACGGTCCGTTCGACGGTCAATCTTCAAGCAGAGACGTATGAAGCGCTCGTCTCGTTCTTGGAGTCGATCGAGTCGATGAATCGGATTCACGTGTTACGGACGGTTCAATTTACCGGACCTGCCGAGACGGGACCGAATACGGTCGAAGAAGTGCAGTCGCTCGAGTTTACAGTCGAGCTCGATGCCTTCTATCGTCCAGACCTCGACCAACTCGTTCCAGACCGATACATTCCGGAACCGGCGTTTGAGCAAAAGGATATCCCGGTATACGACTATACGACACCATAAATCGGCACGTCCCTTCGCAATTGAAGGGACGTGTTTTTCGTCGCAGGTAATTGTGTTTAGGAGGCACGTTGCCTACAATCAACAGTGAAGACCGAAACGGAAAGGAACGCCGTTTTGGAAGAAGAGAAGGAGTCGATACAATGAATTCAACACAGAAGCGTGTCATTCTCGCCTCGATGTCACCGCGACGTACCGAGCTATTGACGAAAGCTGGAATCAAGCATGAGGTCATCCCATCGACCGTGACGGAAGGGACAGACGGTCGGGAGACACCGAGTGATTATGTCGCTCGTCTGGCCCGGGAGAAAGCGATGGATGTGGCAAGACAACACCGTGATGCCATCGTCATCGGAGCGGACACGGTCGTCGTCTTGAATGGGGTCATCTTAGAGAAACCGTCAGACCAGGAGGATGCGAAACGGATGCTTGAACGATTATCCGGTTCGACCCATGAAGTGCTGACGGGTGTGAGTATCATCGGTGCGACTCAAGATTTGTTCGTCACGACGACGCATGTGACGTTCGCTGAGATTCCTGAAACCTGGCTAGCAGATTATCTAGATTCGACAGAGCCCTACGATAAGGCTGGCGCGTATGGCATCCAAGGATCGGGTGGTCTCTTCGTCGAAGGAATCGAAGGGGATTTTTATAATGTCGTCGGATTGCCGATTCATCCGCTCGTCAAGACGCTCGACCGGCATGGGGTGACGCCTCGCTTCCTGTGAACTTGAAAGTAGGTGAAGGAATGACCATGGTGCTTGACCGTAGTGTAGAGACCGCCATCGCCAGATTGCTTCAAATCGGAGGACGGGGACCTGACCCGATGGAGACGGCTCGTCGTATCTCGGACGTCTACCCGACGTTACGGGCGTTGTCACAAGCGTCCGTCCACGACTTATGCAAAATCGAAGGGATGACGAAGAAGAAAGCAGAGCAACTCCTCGCCGCATTCACAATCGGGATTCGATACGTCGAGGAACCGAAAGCGAGTATGCCGACGATTCGTTCGCCGCAAGACGCCTATGAGTTGTTGCGTGATGAATTGAGACTGTTGAATCAGGAGCATTTCGTCTGTTTGTATTTGAATACGAAGAACCAACTGATTGCGCGGAAGACGCTCTTCGTCGGAGGGCTCAACTCGTCAATCGTCCACCCGCGCGATGTGTTTCGTGAGGCGCTCAAGTTGTCGGCGGCATGCTTTATCGCTGTGCACAATCATCCGAGCGGGGACGCGACCCCGAGTCGGGAAGACATCGAGGTGTCCGAACGTTTGGTCGAAGCAGGCAATATCGTCGGCATCGCCTGTCTCGACCATGTCATCATCGGGGAAGACCATTATGTCAGTATGAAGCAGCGGGGGTATATGAATGGGTAAGGCGTAGGAAGCAGGCATTGCGATGTCTGCTTTTTTGTTTTTTTAAGAGAAGCATGGCACCGCATTCAATTTTGGATATAGTTGGAAAATGATAAATGAAGATGTAGAATTTGAAAAGAGTAGGAATGATGATGTATGAGTTTGTTCATAGGAGGTTATCGAATGTCGCGTATTACGGTATGGAATGTGATCGGTTGGGTGTTTCTCATTTTCTTATCAGTCAGTAAATCATTTTTTGGTGAGCAATTGTCGTTGATTACGACTGGGTTGGGCGGATTGATTTGTTTGATGTTGAGTTTGTGGATGATTTATTCCGGTGAAGAAGAAACATCACAACATTCGAATGGATGGCCTGAATGAACAGCGCTATCTAGACTGTCATTCGACTAAAAATCAGATGAAGAATCAAATTGAAAAGAGCGGTGTACGAATATGAATGTTATGACGAATGATGAATTAAAAGAAACCCTTCGGATGATGAAGGAAGGGGATATGACGTATTACGAAGTCCACAAAGAAAGTATCCTCACCAGCATGGTTGATCAGATTGGATCAACGGATGGTGAACTCCGTGATTGACTCATATACACGATGTTCTTTCGCCTCATCATTGAACAAAAAGACATCGATTTCGACAAGATGAGTGAACTCCTTGAGACGTCCTTGCATGCTCTTTTGTTTCATAGAATTGAGGAAACACAGTCGGACGCTATCTTCACGAGAGCCTTTACGACTTTATTGATGGCTTTGATTCTGCATCGGGATGTAGAAGAGAACTTTTTGACAGAAGAGCAATTCCAACAGGCAGCAGAAGGTTTGATTCGATATCTCCAACTTGAAAGAGATACAAGAGGTTATGTGGATGGGAGTGGGTGGGCCCATTCGATTGCCCACGCGGCAGACGCGGTGGACGAACTGATTGCAAATCCGAAACTCGGTCCGGAGTCATTTCCGCAACTCTTCCACATCATCATCAATCAAATCATGCGTTCCGACGTATTGGCGCATGACGAAGATTAACGTCTTATCCATCCGCTCCTACGTTTACTCGAACGAGGAATGGATTCTGAAATCATCCTTCATCATGTGGAGAGGCTCCCACATCTCTTAGAGGAACGTAAACAACAACTTGATGAGGAAACGTATTGGTATGTCGTCCACAACGTGAAAATATTTTTGAAGAGTCTGTATATCCGGCTAAGTGAAGAGGATATTCATGAGCCGCTACGACAGTCCATCCTCATTACATTAAAAAATTATGACAACCTCAAAAAGAATATACAGTTTTCTCCATTCGGGAAAGTGACTTTGGTAAAATGATAAATGAGGTGTTCAACATGGAAAAAATCATTTGGGTTTTGATGATCGGGATGTCACTATTCGTCAGCTACATACACTTGGAGCCGACGCTTTTCTCGATTGTCTTGTTTATCTTGTTTTTATTTGTAAGTACGGTGCTTTTCCTCCGGTTCGACAAAGACCATTGGCTCGATCGTGTCTCACCGCTCGTCGGTATAGGGGTCGGTGCTCTATCGCTCATCGCTTATATTGGTCTAATTGTGCTCTCTTTTAACGAAATCGACCAACTCGGCATGTGGACGGTACTCGTCCGCCTCATGCTCATGTACGTCGGCATCTACCTTTTCGTCGTGACGACATCGAGCTTTTTAGCCGGGGCGACGCGCCTGAAGCCGTCCCGCTTCTTTCGACCAGTATTAATTTTCTCGGTCTTCTTCTACGGGGCGATGTTACTCATCCCGCTCCAACCAGGATTGTAACCGTTCTCTTCTTAGGCAGACGCTTACTCGCGTCTGCTTTTTTGATTTGCCTTTTTACCGAAAAGAAGGCAAACTAAAAGACGGTAAGACAGGACTGAGATGCGGTTATTGTAAATAACCTGTAATCGAATGAACGTTTTCAAACATGATTTTTCCGTTATAATAAAAAATAGTGTAACGAAGAGAGGAGCAACACCTATGTTTCGTAGTTTTAACCGAGAAATCGGAATCGACCTTGGAACGGCTAACACGCTCGTTTATGTAAAAGGTCAAGGAATTGTTGTACGTGAACCGTCCGTCGTGGCGTTCCGCACTGATACAGGAAGAATTGAGGCCGTTGGTAACCAGGCCAAAGATATGATTGGACGTACTCCAGGGAACGTCTCTGCACGTCGTCCGATGAAAGACGGCGTCATCGCTGACTTTGAAACGACTGCAACGATGATTAAATACTTCATGGAACAAGCTCAAAAATCAAAAGGCGGTTTGTTCGCATCGAAGACGAACGTCATGATTTGTGTACCGAGCGGTATCACGTCTGTTGAAAAACGTGCCGTGGAAGACGCTGCTAAACAAGCAGGTGCTCGTGAAGCATATACGATCGAAGAACCGTTCGCGGCAGCAATCGGTGCAGGCCTCCCGGTTTGGGAACCGACTGGCTCGATGGTCGTCGATATCGGTGGCGGAACGACCGAAGTCGCAGTAATCTCACTCGGTGGCATCGTGACAAGCCAATCGATTCGTGTCGGTGGTGACGAAATGGATGATGCCATTATTCGTTACATCAAAAACAAGTACAACCTCATGATCGGGGAACGTACGGCCGAGACGCTCAAAATGGAAGTCGGTTCGGCGCGCATCGATGCATCGAACGAAGCGGAAAAGATGGAAATCCGTGGTCGCGACCTCGTGACAGGACTTCCGAAACAAATCGAAGTCACATCTACAGAAGTGTGTGAAGCACTTTCGGATACGGTCGAAGCGATTTTAGCAGGTGTCAAGCAGACGCTCGAACAAACACCTCCTGAACTCGCAGCTGACGTGATGGACCGCGGAATCGTCTTGACTGGTGGCGGCGCGCTCCTTAAAAACTTGGACGACGTGATTTCAGACGAGACACACATCCCGACACTCGTTGCGGATGAACCACTCGACTGCGTTGCGATTGGTACAGGGAAATCTCTTGAAATGATGGACGTCCTCCGTTCGAAATCAGGCATCTCGTCACGTCGATGAGAGGTGAGACACGATGAGCCGATTCGTACGTAATAAAAAGCTCATCATCACGCTAGTTGTAATGATCTTGTTTTTTGTCATTTTAGGGGTTTCGATTCGAGGACGATCGGAATCAGCCTGGTACCAAGACGTCACGCGTGATGTGGTCGGCACGTTCCAGCGAGTGTTCGCGGTACCAATCGGATGGATGGACTCGACGGTCTCTTCCATCTCAGACGTCCGCGATATCTACGAAGAGAACCGCCAGCTGAAAGAACATTTGGCGAAGTACGCCGAGGTATCGGTTGAAGCGGATGATTTGCGTCGTGAGAATGAGGAACTTCGAAAGATGGTCGAAGCGAAAGACAAGTCGTTACGCGACTTCGACCTCATTCCCGCGGAAGTCATCGGTCGTACACCGAACGATTGGCAACGCTACGTCACTATCAACGTCGGTTCAGAACGAGGCGTTGAGAAAGGCATGGCCGTAACCGCGGCAAGTGGGATGGTCGGTCGTGTCATCCAGACGAGTGCCTATACGTCACAAGTTCAGTTGCTCAGCGACAACAATCGGACGAATAACGTTTCGGCTGTCGTCAAAGATGCGGATGGAAAAACGACATATGGAACTATTGACGGATTCGATACCGAAACGAACGAATTGTTCTTCACGAAAGTATCGAATAGCGTCAAGTTGAAAGAAGGAGAACTCGTATCGACTTCTGGACTCGGGGGACGCTACCCGGCCGGACTCGTGATTGGTACAATCGAGTCGATTGAGACGGACGAATACGGCGTCTCACAAGTCGCCCGAATTAAACCAGAGGCCGACTTCAATGAGTTCTCACAAATGTACGTGATTAATCGGACACTAGACGAACCGTTTCTAACGGGTCCCGAGGAAGGAGGAGCAGCGGGTGAGTAACATGAAAGTGTTCATCGCCCTGTTCCTCCTTTTTCTTATTGAAGGAACATGGGCATCGATTTTCTCTTGGCACTATGCGACGCCGTTTCTCTTATTGACGCTCATCGGGCTGATGTTTGTCAGTCTGTACGGTCGATGGGAAACGGCGCTCGGGTTTGGTC
This sequence comes from Exiguobacterium sp. s101, assembly GCF_018617835.1. Lineage (NCBI taxonomy): Bacteria > Bacillati > Bacillota > Bacilli > Caryophanales > Exiguobacterium > Exiguobacterium sp. s101. The sequence goes on from NZ_JACSKX010000003.1 coordinate 214,726, forward strand.
TTGTATTCGGATTGCTGTATGACATCGTCTACACCGACTTGCTCGGAATTTACGTATTTACTTTTTCACTCATTCCTCTCTTAGCCAGCTTCGTGTTAAAATATATAGGTGAGAACTTTTTCTCCGTCACCATCACATTTACGTTTATGATTCTCGTTTTCACCGTTTCGATTTACGGGATCATGGCGGCGATTGGTGGGACGTTGATGACGATTCAAACACTATTGGTTGAACAGATTCCAGGGACGATGTTTGTCAATGCCATCGCCATCGTGATTCTTTATTATCCGATGACGCGATACGTGACGACACGACCTGTTGTGAAAAGAGGGTAGCCATGATGGAGCGTAAACGACACATTACGATTAAAGGACATCGCAACGGCATTGCCATTCACTTCAATCCGAAGAGTGGCATCGACGAGGTGCTTACGGACTTAGAAGCGACATTGCAAGAAATGGAGCCGCCGTCCGGGAAGATTGCCCTGAAGTTGCATGCGGGTACTCGTTATCTTGACGAGGAGCTGTCACGTCAAATTCGTGAGGTCGTCGCTCGTCATGGCGTTTTTTATATTGAAGACTTGTCGAGCGATGTCATGTTGACGGAAGAAGCGAAAGCGACGTACGGCAGAAAGACGTTCCACTATCACAGTGGGACGATTCGTAGCGGGCAAGTCCTGACGTTTGATGGTTCTGTGCTCGTGATTGGGGATATCAATCCCGGGTCAGAAGTCCGGGCGACAGGAAGTATCTATTGTTTAGGAACGATACGAGGAAATGTACGTGCGGGTGTCGAAGGATGGGAAGAAGCGGTGATTACCGCGAGCCTGCTCCATCCGAAATTTTTAGCAATCGGCGAACATGTTCTCACCTCCGACGACGAGGAAGAACTTCCTGAAATCGAGATGGGTTGTGCGTATCAGACGAGTGACGGGATTGAGATGACACGTCTCCGGCACGTCATGACCGGTCTGAAAGACGCATATGCAATGGAATTACAGAGAGGGTGAGTGGAATGGAGCAAGTAGTGGAGCCTGTACATACAGAAAAAGAAGTGAAAAACGGCAGAGCCATCGTCGTGACATCAGGAAAAGGGGGCGTCGGTAAGACAACGACGACCGCGAACATCGGGACGGGGCTCGCCTTGTCTGGTCACTCGGTCTGTCTCGTAGACACTGATATCGGATTACGTAACCTCGATATCATTCTCGGACTCGACAACCGGAGCATTTATAACCTCGTCGACGTCATCACAGGGCAGTGTAAATTGAACCAGGCGCTCGTTCGCGACAAGCGGTTCGAGGAGATGTACCTACTCCCGGCAGCACAGTCAAAAGATAAGACATCGGTCAATCCCGAACAAGTGAAGGAGATTGTCGACCAGTTGAAGACGGAATATGATTTCGTCTTGATTGATTGTCCTGCAGGAATTGAGCAAGGATTCATGAACGCGATTGCTGGAGCGGATGAGGCGATTGTCGTCACGACACCTGAGAAGGCAGCTGTTCAGGATGCAGACCGGATCATCGGGATGCTTGAACAAGCGGAGCATATCGATGCACCAAAGCTGGTTGTCAACCGAGTCAAGAATCACCTCGTCGAGTCAGGTGATATGCTTGACATCGATGACATCATGCGGATTCTTTCGATTGACCTGCTCGGCGTCGTGATTGACGATGAGGAAGTGATTGCTGCTGCAAACCGCGGGGTCCCGGTCACGATGAACCCAGATAACTATGCTGGACAGGCGTACCGGAACATCACACGCCGTATCCTCGGCGAATCGGTCCCGCTCATGTCGATTCAGACGGACGCTGCACCGGTCGGCTTCTGGGCAAAACTGATGATGAAGTTTGGAATGAAAAAAGTGTAAAGGCAACGAAAGTTGCCTTTTTCTGTCGAAAGGAGTGATGCACATGAAGTTAATCTATGAACGCACCCCTTCGGTTGAGCGGGCAATGCTCGTGGACGGAGAACGTTTACTTGAAGTCGAGGAACGGTTTGTCGACCAACTGTCGGTCGGTACGATCGTCGAAGCTGCAATCGAACGGATTCATCCGTCGCTCGGTGCAGCCTTTTTGACGGACGGTGAGACGACGTTCTTCCTGCCGATCGCAGAGACGCTCCGTGCGCTCGCCTCTTACCCAGAGGTGCCGGCAATCGGTCAGGCTGCTATCGTCGGGGAAAAGCGACTCGTTCAAGTGACGAAAGAAGGAATCAACGGTAAGCATCATAAAGTGACAGAAAATATTCGTTTCGGCGGACGCTATCTCGTCTACTTCCCGTTCGGTCGGCGGAAATTGTTTAGTCGGAAGCTTGACCTCGTCACGCAGGATCGTCTCTCGAAGGTGCTCGAGCTTTCAGAAGAGGAAGGGGTCTTGTTTCGGACGGAAGCCGGACAAGTGGCCCCTGATGCTTTACAGGAAGAACTGAACCTTCTTCGTGAACGTGCCATGGCTGTAATCGATCAACGCTACGGTCAGGATGAGTTACTATGCGAACAATTCGTGAGGCGTCATGCAGTCGAATCGGTTCTTCTGAACGACAAAGAAGGACAAACACGAATCGAACGATTAGACGTCCCCGTGAAACGTCACATCGGGAAAGGACGAATGCCTGAGGCGAAACGTCTCGACGGCGCAATTGAGAAGCTCGAGAGTCGTGTCGTCTGGCTAGACGGAGGGGCATTCGTCCTAATCGAACAAGTCGAGACGATGACCGTCATTGACGTGAACAGCGGAAAGAACGTTGCCGTCAAAGACAAAGGACGAGCGGCCGACACGATTAACGAGGCCGCCCTCTACACGATCATGGAGCAGTTGCGCTTGCGTAACATCGGAGGCATGATTACTATTGATTTCTTGTGCGGTTCGAAAGAAGGTCAGACTCGGCTCCTTAAAAAGATGAAAGAACTTGGGGCGCGTGATCCGCGACGTGTCGAGGTGTATGGATTCACGCGGATGGGGTTGTTCGAACTATCACGTGAACGGACAGGACGCTCGATTCAAGATCGAATGACGTATGCCGGCAAGCCTTCGAAACTGGCCATCTTCTCACAGTTCGAACGTGCACTACTTGATTTGAACGATCAATATGAAGCGGTCGTACTCTCGCTACCAAAAAAGTGGCACGATGCTTCTTGGCACGAATGTGACATCGAGGTGCACCTCGTTGAAGGGAATCCAGAGTTCGCCTTTTACGGGACGTCCGAAGAATGTCAGAATTTCTTATCTCGTCGTTGACAATGAATAATTGAGAATGGTATTATCTATAACGTTAGTTCGTTTGGAAGCACCCAAATGGCTACAACCGCACAGAACGGGTTTTTAAAGGTTTTTGCCCTGCCCAGGATGGCGAGTCTGAGTTTAACAAGGAGGTGCACGTATATGTACGCAATCATCAAAACTGGTGGTAAGCAAATCAAAGTTGAAGCAGGTCAAGAGATCTACATCGAAAAACTCGATGCTGATGTCGAAGGTTCTGTAGAATTCGGTGAGGTTCTTTTTGTTGGTGGTGACGATGTTAAAGTCGGCGCTCCACTCGTAGAAGGAGCTAAAGTTGTCGGTACTGTGGTAAAACACGGCCGCGCTAAGAAGATCACTGTCTTCAAAATGAAAGCTAAGAAAAACTACCGTCGTAAGCAAGGTCACCGTCAGCCTTACACGAAAGTTCGCATCGAGAAAATCGAAGCGTAAGCTATGATTCGGGTCAAGGTAAGACGAGACGAAGCGAATTTGATTCGCTCTGTCGAAGTGACTGGTCATGCCAACTTTGCAGAACCTGGTTCTGACTTGGTGTGCGCCGGTGTTTCAGCCATCATATTTGGTGCCTATAACGCCGTCGAAACGCTTGCGGGTCAATCGCTTCTTGTAGAAATGGCAGATCAAACAGAGGGTGGTTACTTTTATGTCGAGACGTATCCTGACTTATCACCGCAGGATATGGAACGCACCCAACTGTTATTAGAAGGGATGCTCGTGCAGTTAGACACGATCGCCCAAAGCTACGGTGAATATATCCAAATTGAACAATAGGAGGTGGACCTCATGTTACAATTGAACCTTCAGTTCTTCGCTTCGAAAAAGGGAGTTGGTTCGACTAAAAACGGTCGTGACTCAATTTCGAAACGTCTCGGTGCAAAACGCGCTGACGGACAAACAGTTTCAGCTGGATCAATCCTTTACCGCCAACGCGGTACAAAGATTCACCCAGGTGAAAACGTTGGCCGTGGTGGCGACGACACTTTGTTTGCGAAAGTTGACGGCGTAGTACGCTATGAGCGTCTTGGTCGCGACAAGAAACAAGTGAGCGTTTACCCAGGCGCGTAAGTTGAACGACGCAGAAGACTCTAGCCACTTTTTTGGTTAGAGTCTTTTTTTCTAGGAGAGGAACAAATGGATTCAGAACAGACACTCGAGCTCTTATCGACCGTCCGTCACGAATGGATGAATCGGCTTCAATTGATCTCACTCTATGCGGCACTCGATCCGACTAAGCTCGAGGAACTTTACGAACGCTATCGGAAACAGGCTGACGAGGAGAGTGCGCTCGTTCGTCTGAACGTGCCGCAGACGAGCCTTGTCGTGATTCAAGCGAATTGGGAAGGACGGATGACGTATACGATTTCGACCGACCAACTTGCCATCGATGACGCGCGAGTGGCAGAGATGCTTGTCCGTTTATTAGAAGACACGGACGGGCCGATTCATGTGACGTTCACGGACGGACTGATGGTTCGCGTCACGGGCACTGTCCCGGCAGGTGTGAACCCATCAGCCGATGTGTACGAACAGAACGTAGATAGTACTACGTTTCACATAAAGGAGGGGAAATAAATGTTTGTCGATCAGGTTAATATTTTTGTAAAAGCTGGAGACGGCGGAAAAGGTATGGTTGCCTTCCGCCGCGAAAAGTATGTCCCAGATGGTGGACCTGCAGGTGGTGACGGTGGTCACGGTGGAGATGTCGTCTTTGAAGTAGAAGAAGGGTTACGTACACTCGTTGATTTCCGTTATTCGAAGAAGTTTATCGCCTATGATGGCGAAAAAGGGATGTCAAAAGGGATGCACGGACGTAAAGCGAAGCCGCTCATCGTCAAAGTTCCACCTGGTACCATTGTGTTCGATGCACAAACGGATACGGTCATCGCCGATTTGACCGAGCACGGACAACAAGCAACGATTGCCAAAGGTGGACGTGGTGGACGGGGGAACTGTCGTTTCGCGACACCAGCCAACCCGGCTCCTGAAATTGCAGAGAACGGAGAACCAGGTCAAGAGCGCGAGTTACGTCTCGAGTTGAAATTACTCGCTGATGTCGGACTCGTCGGCTTCCCGTCTGTCGGAAAGTCTACGCTACTCTCGGTCGTTTCATCTGCACGTCCTAAAATTGGGGCGTACCACTTCACGACGATCACACCGAATCTCGGCGTCGTCAAGACAGCGGACGACCGTAGCTTCGTCATGGCCGACCTTCCTGGTCTCATTGAAGGAGCGAGTCAAGGCGTCGGTCTCGGTCACCAATTCCTGCGTCATATCGAGCGGACGAAAGTCATTGTTCATATGATTGATATGAGCGGAATGGAAGGACGCGACCCGTTCGAGGACTACACGACAATCAACCGTGAGCTCGAGTCGTATAACTTACGCCTCCTCGAGCGTCCACAAGTCGTCGTGGCGAACAAAATGGATATGCCGGACGCAGAGGAACATCTCGAAGAGTTCAAGAAGAAGGTAGGGGACGATGTCAAAGTCTTCCCAATCTCTGCACTCGCTCAAGATGGTCTTCGCAACTTGTTGATTGAAGTGGCGAACTTCGTCGATACGACGCCTGAATTCCCACTCGATGAGCTTGAAGAGAAGACAGCGACGCCTCGTGTCGTGTATCGTTATGAGAAGGAAGAAAAAGGTTATCAAATCCACATCGATGAATACGAACGCTTCGTCATCACGGGACCACGTATCGAGAAGCTCTTCAAGATGACGAACTTCGACCATGATGAGTCAATCAAGCGATTCGCTCGTCAAATGCGTCAGATGGGCGTCGATGACGATCTTCGTAAATTGGGTGCCGAAGACGGTAGCGTCGTCGCAATCCTCGATTTCGAATTCGAATTTGTGGAGTAAAAAATTATTTGTTAAGAAGAAACGGAGTGTGAAGCTAACGTGGACCCTGTGCCCTCGTCAAGTTTAATTCTATATGCAGTTTTGATTCTATTGTCAGCGTTCTTCTCGTCATCTGAGACCGCCTTATCGAGTGTGAACCGAGTGCGGATGATTCGAATGTCAGAGGATGGGGATAAACGTGCCAAGCGCGTCCTCAGCCTTGTCGACAATTTCGATGATACGCTCTCGACAATCCTCGTCGGGAACAACATCGTCAACATCGGTTCGGCGACGGTCTCGACTACGATTGCGACTACGATCTTTACCGGAGGGACGGGACTCCTTGTTGCGACATTCGTAACGACGATTCTCATCTTGATTTTTGGTGAGATTTTACCGAAGTCTCTTGCGAAAGAATTCGCAGAGAAGTACTCGCTCGCAATCAGCGGGATTCTTGTCTTTCTTGTCAAAATCCTCAAACCGGTCACTGTTGTGTTCACAGGTCTCAAAAATGTGACATTACGTCTCATCGGGATGAAAGATAAAGAGCCATCAGTCACAGAAGAAGAGTTGAAAGTGCTCGTCGATATGGGTGAAGAAGAAGGTGTACTCGGCGAGACGGAAGCTGAGCTTGTGCACAGCGCATTTGCCTTTAACGACATTTCCGTGGATGACGTCCTGACACCACGTATTGATATTTTGGCCGTCGACATCGATGATACGCTCGATGAGATCAAAGATACGATTTTCAGTGGTGGTCATTCACGGTTACCGGTCTATAAAGACTCGATTGATAACGTCATCGGTGTCTTGTCGGAGCGAGACTTCTTGCGTTCGATGATGAGAGATGAAGTGACCGATGTCCGTTCGCTCATTCGACCGGTCACGTTCGTGTCACCGCAGACAAAACTGATTGAACTGCTTCCGATTCTCCAACAGAAACAGTCTCACATGGCTGTCGTCCTCGATGAATTCGGGGGGACAGCAGGTTTGATCACTCTAGAAGACATGCTCGAGGAACTTGTCGGTGATATTTGGGATGAGCACGACGAATCCGTCGTCTATCTCAGACGTCTCCGTGAAGGTGTGTATGAGTGTATGGCCGATATGGATGTTGATGAGTTCGCAGAAGAAATGGGAATCAAAGACCCAGACATCGATTCAAACACGATGGGTGGATGGTTCGTTGAATTGCTCGGTGACATCCCGGAGAAAGGTGCGCAAGTCATGTATGAAGACATGACGTTCACCGTCCTCCACGTGGAAAAACGTCGCGTCCGTAAGCTATTAGTGGAGACCGGCCAATCGAAGCAAGAAGCATAAGCAAAAGAGATGATTCGCTATGAGCGAATCATCTCTTTTTTTGTTATACCGATTGGCGTTCGATCCGTTCAATCAATTCATATGGACGTACTTTATAAATCGCGTACGGCATATAAATCGGGTCGATTGCATCAAGGAAGCGCATTTGGAAATGTTCCCGCTTGATATAGTCGCCGACGTTACCCGCATCAATCGGATAGAACCCGACTTCTTGCGTCTCGCCTGCTTGTGACCTGAGCTCACCTGATACGTATTTCGCGCGGAAGGTGACACAGAGGACGCGGGATGAGACGTTTTGATAAATCCCGGTGATGCCTTCCACTTCTATTTCTGCACCAGTCTCTTCTCGCACTTCGCGATGGATGGCGTCAACGAGTGACTCATGTTCTTCGACCTGTCCACCCGGCATTTCGAACGAGTCGTTCCGATGCATGTTTTTGACGAGTAGGACCTCGCCCGCTTCGTTCGTGATATGGGCTGTCACAGAGACGATAGTACGAGGTGGCGTATAATGTCCCGTCGGCATCATGAACTCTTCGCTCGATTTGATATACAAGTCTTTTCCGAGACGGGCTCGTTTTTTCATCGCTTCTCGCCGTAACGCACTGCCTCGGTAATCCCGTTCGACTTGCTCATAATGTTCACGGTCCCGGTATTCCCATAAGGCCATAACCTCAGATTTGTCTTCCGTCACCCAGCGTCCGACAAGACGAGCGCCATGGGACGCTTGGATCGGGTAGATGTATGTATGAAAAAAGTCGGTGAATTCTTGCAGGCGTTCAGGTCGAATCGTATACGTTTTGCGACGATGGAACATGGTGATTCCTCCTTTTTCGTTGTGCGGTATCCTGTATGTATGACCGCAATTCGCTTACATAGTTCTTATTCGACAGATTCCATCGTTTCCCTTTCCAACAAAAAAAGAATCCGTCACGTTTGAACTGAACCGAAAAAGTTAGACACTAAATAGTTTCGTTAGGCGACCTTTAGAACCTGCGTCCGGTATTCCACCGGGCTCAGGTTTTT